>JACQFZ010000022.1:0-300000 GCA_016199745.1 Gammaproteobacteria bacterium | reverse complement strand
AACGGCGCCCACGCACGTCACCACCGCCGCCTGGATGACACCGGGATGTTCGTTCAGTACTGCCTCGATCTCTTCTGGCTCGACGCGGAATCCGCGCAACTTCACCTGCATGTCGACCCGGCCCATGAACTCAAGCTCACCATCCGGGCGCCAGCGCGCCAAGTCACCGGTACGGTATAACCGCACCTGGGAATCCCTCTGGAAAGGATCCTGCACAAAACGTTGCTCTGTCAGCGCCGGATCTCCCAGGTAACCGCGCGCCAAGCCTTCGCCGCCCAGATAGAGCTCACCAATGATGCCAACCGGCACCAACTGCATGAACGCGTCCAGCACCCGTGCTCGTACGTTAGCAATGGGTCGACCGATAGGTACCGGCATCAGCCGGTCGTCGCATGTCGGATCCCGCGCCTCGTGACACGTCGCAATTACGGTCGACTCGGTCGGCCCGTAGGTATTGAGCAGGCACACACCATGACCAACCTGCTGGATCCACGACGCGACCCGTTCCGGCAATGCCCGTTCGCCGCCGATCACCAATAGCCGCAACGGCAGCGGTGCCCTCTGCTCGTGCGCCGTCAATGTCGCTACCCATTCATGCCAATAAGCCGTCGGCAAGCTCAATACCGTGATACCAGCTGCGGTACAGGCCTCGGAAAATCCGGAAAAACTATCGAGCATGGCATCGGTACGCAGCACCACCGCCGCACCGACGCAGAGTGTCGGGAAGATTTCCTCGATGTGGGCATCGAAACTGAGCGAGGCGAATTGCAGCACGCGATCAGACGGACACAGCTGATACGCATCGGTGACCGCCTGGATGTAGTTCATCAGCGCGCGATGCTCAATCATCACGCCCTTAGGTTTACCCGTCGAACCCGAGGTGTAGATGACGTACGCCAGATTGTGCGCATGCGTTATCGCCACCAGATTTACGTCGTCAGCAGGCAGATCGTCGAGTCGCTCGATGACCATGCGCTCCACGGCGGCCGGTAACACCGGTAATAATCGGTTCGATACCACGCTGCTGATAAGCACCCGTGCACCACACTGCGACACGATCTCATGCAAACGTGCCGACGGCGTCTGCGTATCGAGCGGCACATAAGCGGCACCCGCTTTGAGGACGGCAAGGATGGATACGATGAATGCCGGCGAACGTTCCAACAACACGGCGACCCGATCATCGGCCGCTACACCCAGTGCACGCAAGCGTCGCGCCAAACCATTGGCTCGTGCATTAAGTTCGGCGTAGGTCAATCGTACGCCGGCGCATTCCACCGCTAACGTGTCGGGTGTCGCCGCTGCCTGTTGCTCGAACCGGCGATGCACACACGCATTTTCGACGAGTGGCAACGACGCTCCTGAACCGAGCGCCGATATCCGTTGGATCTCGTCTGCGCCCATCAACGGCACACGCGAGATCGGTAGGTCGGGGTCGGCGATAACCGCCTCAAGCGCGGTTTGATAGTGATCGAGCATACGCTCGGCGACCTCCTTCTCCAGAAGATCGCAGTTGTAGCCCAACGCCAATTTGAAATAATCGGCGTGCCTGACCCCTACCAGTTGCAAATCGAATTTAGACGAACCGGTGCCGGATTTAAGCGGCGTGAATTTAACCCCGGGTACTTCACGCGACAGGTTGCCGCGCCCCGCTTGCAGCACGAACATGACTTGGAACAGCGGATGCCGACTGGGATCGCGTTCCGGCCGCAACTCTTTGACCAACGTCTCGAGCGGCAATTCTTGATATTTGAATGCGTCCGTTACCGTCTCCCGGACGCGCTGCAACAACTGGCGAAACGTCGGCTCGCCATTAAGATCGGTACGCAACACGGTCATGCTGGCGAAATAACCCACCAGCGGCTCGAACTCCGGCCGCGACCGGTTGGCCACCGGCGCACCGACGACGATGTCGTTCTGCGACGAATAACGTGACAGCAGTAGCTTGAATACCGCCAGCAATAACATGAACAACGTCGACCGTTCCGTGCGAGCCAACGTCCGCGCGCGATCGATCAACTCGAGCGGCAGATGAATGCGTCGATGTGCGCCGCGATGCGTCTGCATCGCCGGACGCGGACCCTTGAGCGGCAACTCTATCGCCGCTATTGGCGGCGCCAGCTTGCGCCGCCAATACGACAACAATTCTTCCAGACGCGCGCCTTGCAGCCGCTGTCGTTGCCAAACGGCATAGTCCCGATACTGTAGGGTCAGCGGCGCCAGCGGCGACGGCAAGTCCTGGGAAAAATTTTGGTATAGCGCGAGCAGCTCTTGCATCACCACATTGATCGACCAACCGTCGGAAATAATGTGGTGAATTTTGAGATAAATCAGGTATTCATCGTCGGCAAGGCGAAATAATCGCGCACGCCATAGCGGTCCTGTTTCCAAGTCGATCGGAACGTGGGCCTCACGAGCGCATAGCGTCTTGATCTGACTCTCGCGCTCGTCCGGCGTCAACGCCGAAAGATCCTCCAGCGGTAACTGAAATCGCATATCGGACAACACTTGTTGCACGGGTTGGCCGTCTACCGCTGGCAGGACGGTACGCATCACTTCGTGACGCTGGACGATTTCATCGAACGCACGTTCGAACGCACTGATATCCAACTGGCCGACGATGCGAAAACCACCATGTTGGTGATAGACCGGGCGGCCCTGCAACATTCTGTCGATAAACCACAGCGGCTCCTGGACCAGCGACAACGGATAGTGTGTCGGTTTAACCCGCGCGCGCTGCTGCAGCAGTTGCGCGAGCAACTTGCGCTTCTCCTGCGCGGACAACTGCTGCATCTCACTCGCCAGATCACTCACCGCTGGTACTCCACTAACATCTTCTCCAGCAACGAATCGACCTCGGTGTCCGACAACGCGTTCATTTGCTGTAACAGGTCCGGTACACCGTCGACCGCCTGCAGCTCGGTCTCGGTAACCAGCGACGGCATCGGCACATTCGGCGCCAGTGAACCGTCGACATCGGGATAACCGAGTTCACGCGCCAGTTCGCGGGTGGGCGCACCGAGAAATTCGCTCGTCATCACCCGCGCCCAGCGATCGGCAACGCTTGGATCGATCTTCTTATGCTTAACCAGAAAATTCTGATCGCCCTGCATGCGACCCTCACTGACGGTGGCATCGACCATGCGCTTGTGCATGTCGCGGTACGGATCGGCCATCGCCTCGTCGTAGGGGATCTCGCAAAACTCCGACAGCGCCTGCATGCTCCGTTCTGGCTGCCGCACCAGATCCTCGAACGACAGGCGTGTGTGCCGCGATGCCGGAATCGACGATAGGAAATCCAGCACGTTCTGGTGACTAATGGTCCAGACCAGCTCGGCGATCTGCCGCGCCGAATACGGAAATTTCTGCTTGACGCTGTAACGCACGCGATAGGTCTGATCCATCTTGTAATCCAGGAACGACCGGATCATGCCGCACGGGTGGCGCAGCAGATGTACGTACAACGGCTTATCGAAAATCATTTCGGCGCGCCGCAGAATCTGGATTTGCGATGCATAGCTCGGCGTCTTATCCACCAAGATGCGATCGCCAATCGGCTCCTGCATCAATCGATATAGATCAGCGGTCGACATGCGCTCGGTCTCATATTTCCGCATCGCCGTACTCGCCTCCTCATTGGAGCAATCAAGCGCTTCCATCAACGCCCGCGTCGTGCCTTCCAGCCAGAGGCCAGCCATCCCGGCATAGGCCTCGCGCCGTTGACCCAGATCATCGAACGGCAACAACTCCAGTTCCGGCGGTGCGAATAATTTCGAGTTGCCCGCCAACATGACCCGCAGTAACGTCGTGCCACAACGCGGCGGCGACAAAATGAAGATCGCTCGTGGATTCTTCTTGCGCTTGGGCGAGATCTTGCCCTCTTCGCGCACGATGTAGCTCTCCACCAACGCCCGCGCCTTCGACACTTCCTCATCAGTGATGCTCGTCGGCCAATCGGGATCGACGAACTCGGTTTCACCGACGACCTCGCTCGGACACAACCGCTTGACCGCAGCCGGGTAGTGTCGCCGTAAGTACTCACTCAATTCCGCGACCGTCTGCGCCTCAAAGATGGCGAGGATGTGAATGGTCTCTTCGAGCTGCTTCTGAATTTGATTGATCAGCGTCGCCGCTTGCAGCGACTCGCCGCCGAGTTCAAAGAAGTTGTCACACAGGCCGATGCGGTCGATCTTCAGAATGTCCTGCAACCGACCGACAACGAGATGTTCAAGTTCGGTACGCGGCGGCTCGTACGGCACGCTCAAATTCGGCCGCGGGCGTATGCCATCCACTGTGGCTGGCGCCGCCGACGGCACAATCTCGGCCGCTGTCGGCGTCGGTACGGCATCGGCTACCGTGCTATTCTCGACCGGTGGTTGCGGCAGCGCGGTCTTGATCCAGAAACGCCGCCGCTGCCATGGATAGGTCGGCAACGATACGCGCCGTTGCGGCGCCGACTGCAACCGCGACCACTGCAGCGCATGTCCGGATACATATAAGTGGGCGATCGTCTCCGCGAACGACACTGCCGAGCCGTCGGCACCGAGGGCAACGACCCGACCATGCGGGTTGAGTGCTGCAAACTGCGGTTGCAACTGGCGGGCGAGCGACGCCGGACCGATCTCCAACAGGCAGTCTGGCAAACCATCGCGCAATACCTTCAATACCGCGGCGATGTCCGGCAATGCACCCAACGATCCTTGCTGCCAGTACGACACATCCAACACCCTACCATTGCGCACCTCGCCGCGACTGGCACAGATGAACGGCAAGGCAGCACTGGCACTACGAATCTTACTCATGTGATCGCGGGTGGCGTCCGTCGGCGTGCTCGACTCATCGCGAAACGCGGCAATTGAAATGGCATGTTCCGGTTCTAACGCCCGTGCGACATAAGCCGCGGCCAAGTCGCCCTTACCGAAACCAACGACGGTGTCAACGGCCACGCCGATATCGCGCAGGGTGTCGGCAAGCGCCGCTTGCAGCGCGAACAACAATTTATTTTCATGCCCGAGCGCGAGCTTGGCGGTAGCACCCGCCATAATCGCCGCCATCGGCGAAAACGCTGTCAATGCCTGCAATCGTTGGTCCCACTCGCGCAGACGTCCGCCGAACACATTGACCTCGGCGGTAAAGCGCGGCGCGAATGCCGACCATGCCGATGCATCATCGGCGAAAACGAATACTGTGCGTGGGCGCCGACCATAGGGCTTGACGCCCTGATGCAACCCATCGGCCGATTGATCGTCGATATAGGCGTTGAGCTGCTTGATCGTCTGCTCGCGTGTGGCAGGAATGAGGACTAACCGCTGATCGTGATGATCGCGCTTTGCACCAGCGGCATAACAAACGTCGGTGAGCTCGACCGCAGCATCGGCCAGAAAATGGCGATAAGTCTGCGCCAGTGTCTTTAGCGCCTCAGGGCTACGCGCCGACAAGCACAACATCGGTTGGCGCAAACCTGCCGGCGTTTGATCATTGACATCGGGCGTCGCCGCTTCCGCCAAGATCAAATGCGCATTGCTACCGCCGAAGCCGAAGGCACTGACGCCGGCGACCGCCGTCGCCGCCTCTGGCCACGGCGTAAGCTCGGTTGCGACCTGCAAGCCGAGACTCGGGAACGGAATATTCGGATTCGGCTTCTCGTAGTGTACCGTCGGTGGTATCTGCCGATGCTTTAATGCCAGCGCTGCTTTGATCAAGCTGGCGATGCCGGCCGCGGCTTCCATGTGTCCGAGATTGGTCTTGACGGCGCTGAGCAGACACGGCTGACTGCGACCGCTGCCGACGCCGACGACATTCGACAATGCCATCGCCTCGATCGTGTCGCCCAGCAGTGTACCGGTACCGTGACACTCGACGTATTGCACTTCATTCGGCACCACCTGCGCCTGCCGGCAAGCGGCGCGTATTACCGCCTCTTGCGACTGCCGGTTGGGCGCGGTCAAACCGTTGCTGAAACCGTCTTCGTTGATGGCACTGCCGCGAATCACGGCGTAGATCGAATCGCCGTCGGCGCGCGCCTTCGACAATGTTTTGAGCACGACGATGCCGGCGCCCTCGCCACGCACGAAGCCGGCGGCCGCAGCATCAAACGCCCGCACGCAACCGTCCGCCGACGAGAAGCCGACCTTGGTAATATTAACGCCGTAGGTCGGCGACAAAATCACATTGACGCCGCCCACCAGCGCAACGCTCGACTCACCGCTGCGCAAACTGCGGCAGGCGAGATGGGTCGCGACCAGTGACGATGAGCAAGCGGTGTCGACCGCCATGCTCGGACCATGCAGATCGAAAGCGAACGACAGACGGTTGGCGGCGATGCTGAGCGAGCTGCCGGTACCGACAAAGGCATCGGCCATCCGCAGATCGCTCGACAACAGCAGGCCATAGTCGCTACCGCAGATACCGATAAACACACCGGCGTCCGAACCGCGTACCGAGCTCGGCGGAATGCCAGCGTCTTCCAACGCTTCCCAGGCGAGCTCCAGCAACAACCGCTGTTGCGGATCGATGCTGCAAGCCTCGCGTTCGGAAACTCCGAAGAACTCGTTGTCGAACAGATCGACCTGCTCGAGAAAGCCACCGCGGCGTGTGTTCATCTTGCCAGGGGCCTGCGGATTGGGATCGTAAAAGGCATCGGCATCCCAACGATCGCCCGGCACGTTACTGATGGCCTCGCGTTTGTCGCACAGCAACTTCCAATACGATGCCGGATCATTGGCGCCGCCGGGAAAACGGCAAGCGATACCGACGATGGCGATCGGCTCGTTGGCGGCGCGTTCCAGCGCCTCCACGCGCGCGGTTTTTTCCTTCAACGCGAACACTGCGCGCTGCAACGGGGTTAACCCACTGAAGCGATCCGAAAGCTTCGTCATAAACACTCCATAATTAAGAATAATAAAAAATTAACTTACGACGCTTGCAGTTCTTTGGTGACGAGCGCGTCCATTTCTTGCTCGGACATCTCTTTCACGTCGGCCAACACGCGATCTACCGCGTGATCGGTCGCCTTCGGCGGCGTCGGTTCCGGCGGTGCCAGCCCCAATACCTCGTAGGCCAAATGCAGCGATAACTTCTCGAGCGTCGGATGATCGAACAGTATCGTCGGCGGTAAGTGCCGGCCGACGGCGTTACTCAAGGCATTACACAACTCCACACCCATAAGCGAATCGAAACCAAGTTCATTGATCGGCCGCTGCGGATCCGGCAGATTGGCGCTGCTGCCCATTACCAGCGCCGCTTGTTCGCGCACGAACGCCAGCACGACATCGACCTGCCCGCCCATTTCCATTTCCGCCAAGCGCTTTTTCAAATCCGGTCTGGCGCCGTCCTGCTTTTGCGTGCGCGTCGCCGCGGCAATCGTCAGTAACCACGGCGGCTCCATTCCCTGCGGCAGTCGTCCCAGTAACTTGCCCCAATCGAGCGGCAACACCGCCACCTGCGGTTCGTCACATTCGAGCAGATGACCGAAGGTCTCGAGTCCGCGTTCGAGATCGATACGTTCGACGCCGGCACCTTCGAGTCGATTACCTTTGGCGCGATCAAGTTCCGCCGCCATACCGACTTCCGCCCAAGCGCCCCAATTAATGCTGAGCGCCGCCAACCCTTGGCGACGACGTTCATGCGCGAGCGCATCGAGAAAGGCATTGGCCGCGGCATAGTTCGCTTGCCCCGGTGAACCCAGCAGCGACGCCGCTGAAGAGAACAGCACGAACAGATCGAGCGTGGAACCGCGCGTGAGCTCGTGCAGATGTAATGCACCCAATACCTTCGACGCCATGACCGTGTCGAATCGTTCGCGCGTTTGCTCGCGAATGATGCCGTCGTCGAGCGTGCCGGCGGCGTGCAACACGCCGCGCAGCGGCGGCTTAATGGCAGCAAGTAGACGTTGCACATCATCGCGGCGGCTGATGTCCGCTTTGACGACGTCGATCTCAGCACCGAGCAATCGCAGCTCATCGATCGACGCGAGTGCGTTCTCGTTGGCGCCGGAACGACCCGTCAGTACTAAGTGGCGCGCACCCTTGTCCACCAACCATTTGGCGAACTTCAGACCTAGACCGCCCAAACCACCGGTAATGAGGTAAGCGCCGTCTTCGCGGATCGGACCACGCAATGCATGCGCATCGACGGCGCTAGCAGAGCTAACCACCACTTTGCCGATGTGTTTAGCGCGCGCCATGTGACGGAAGGCGGCGACCGTTTGCTGGATCGGATAAATCTTGAGCGGTAACGGCTTGAGGCGGGCGTCGGCAATCTCCGGCAGCAACTCCTGCAGCAAAGCTTCGACGTATTCCGGAACGGTCGCCATCATGTTATCGAGCGCGATGGCGTGGAAACGCAGCGTCGGATTGACCGCCGCGACGCGCTCCTGGTTCCAAAGATCGGTCTTGCCGAGTTCCAAGAAGTGGCCATGATCGGCCATCACCGAAAGACTGCCGGCGATCGATTCGCCGGTGAGCGAGTTGAGCACTAGCTTAACGCCGTGTCCTTGCGTCAGCGCCTTCACCTGATCGGCAAACTCGAGCGAACGCGAATCCAGCACGTGCGTAATGCCGAGGTCGCGCAAGAACTGACGCTTCTCGTCGCTGCCGGCAGTCGCAAAAATCTCGGCACCGGCGCGTTGTGCGATCTGCACCGCTGCTAAACCTACGCCACCCGAGGCGGCATGGATTAACACGCGATCGCCTGGCGATATTTCGCCCAATCGACGCAACGCATGATGCGCGGTCAAAAACGCGATCGGCAATGTTGCCGCTTCGGCATCGCTTAACGATTGCGGCGTACGCGCGACGAACCGAGCGGACGTGACCGCGTGACTAGCGAAGCTCGCCGGCACTAAGCCGAACACCGAATCGCCGACCGACAAGTTCTGCACGCCGTCGCCAACCGCCGTTATCACGCCGGCGCACTCGCCGCCCAGCGGACCGGGATTACCGGGATAAAGACCGAGCACGTTCAACACATCGCGGAAATTGAGCCCGGTTGCTCTCACTTCGATCTCAACTTCTCCGGCGCCCGGCGTGCGGCGCGCTACCGGCCGCAGCTGCACATGTTCGAGCTCGCCGCGACTGGTGATCTCCAGACGATACGGCTGTCCGTCCGGTACCTCGAGCCTCGAGCCGGCGCCGTCCTCGAGCGCCGTCAAACGCGCCACGTAGCGGGCGTCGTCGCGGTAAAGGATTTGGTCCTCGCGATCGGCGGCAAGTATTTCCTGTACCAACGTGCGCGCGTCGTCCGCCACCGATGCGTTCGGGTCGAGATCGATGCGCGTGCAATTCAACTCTGGATGCTCGGCAGCGATGACACGTGCCAAACCCCACAACGGCGACTGCGCGAGCGCAACGCCGGCGGTGCTTCCGTCCAGCGTCTGCGCAGCACGCGTCACTAAGTACAGTCGTAGCTTCGCACTCGTGTCGTCGGTCAACGCTTGCACAACATCCAGCGTACGGCCCCATGCCCGTTCGCGCGCCAGCGCGATGTGTTTCGGCAAGCATTCCCCGGCACGGCCGGCATCGAGGCTCGAACAATGGATGACACCGCGACAAGGGACCGTGTCGGCGTCGATCGCCGCCCGCACTCGTGCGCATACCTCGTCAGACGTCTCGGCGGCGGCGACCACATCACAATGCTCGCCGTGTGCACGCAAAAGACCGGCTACCGCAGCACCGACACCGCGCTCGTCATCCAACACCAACCAACCGCCGCTTTCCGCTGAAGCGGGCTCGCGTGGCGGTAGTGCCGCCGTCTGCCACTGAAGTTTGTACAGCCACTGCGGATGCCGTTCACCAAGCGCGCGCCTGACCCATTCGCTGGTGACACGCTGCAACTTCACACCGTCGAGCGCGAGGAGCGGCTCGCCGGCCGGTGAGTACATCCTGACCTCCGCTTCCGCGGTCGAACCGTTTTTAGCGGTGATGGAACTGTGATACCACGCATCGGCTTCGAACTTTTTCAACACGCGCACGCGCTTTATCGCTACCGGGACGATGGCGTCTATGCCGGCGCCGGGCAGCATCGACCCCGCGAGCTGTATGCCGCAGTCCATCGCGCCGGGATGGAACACGAAGCCAGCGACGTTGTCCGCCGCCCGCGCCGGACGCATATGGCCGATACTTTCGTTGTCGCCGCTGTACCAATGCTCAGTCATCCACGTGAAGCCAGGGCCCATCTGCATGCCCGACTTGCGCAAGATCGCACGGCGCCATTCATCGTCATAGGCTGTACCGTCGAAGCGATTGCGTAGCTGTTGCAAATCGACCGTGGTTTGCGCCGCCGAGTGCGCATCGGCATCGAGCCGAATGCGACCGAACGCGTGCGTAACGAAGTAAGCCGGCCGCGTTTCGTCGGCTTCGACCAGGCTGACAATTTTGAATTGATAACTGTCGAATCGCTCTGCCGTTACGATCGTCTGCACCGTAACCGGGCGCTTCGGATCCAACACCAGCGGTCGAGCTAAACTGACGTCTTCCAGCATCCAGTCGCCGTCGCTGAGCGTCGCTGCTGCCGCCAGCGCTTGTTCGAGGTAGGCCATACCCGGCATGACGACACGCCCGTAGATGACATGATCGCGCAGCACTGCCGGTTGGTCAGGCGTAAGCCGCGCTTCGAAAATTTCTTGCCCGTTCAGTGCCAGCCGTAACTTGCTGCCAAGCAGTGGGTAGCCGGTGGCGCTGGCTTGGTGCGTCACCTCGGCGCGCGTCGTACCCGCACCCGGCTCCACCGACCAGAAACGTTGACGCTGGAACGGATAGCTCGGCGTGTCCAATCGCTGGCGCGCATAAGGCGCGTCAAACGCCGCCCAGTCGACATCGACACCCGCGGTGTAGACTGCCGCCAGACTTTCAAGAATCGTTTCCCATTCATTGCGTCCCTTGCGTAGCGACGAAAGCCATATCCCACTCTCGCCGCGACCAACGCATTGCCGTCCCAAACCGATCAAGGTCGCACTGGGACCGACTTCGAGGAACATGCGCCGACCTTGTTGCCACAAGCCGTCGATGCCGTCCTTGAATTTCACGGCTTCGCGAATATGACGGCGCCAGTAGGAAGCCGTAGTGACCACGTTGGGTTCTACGCTCGCGCCGGTCAGATTGGAAATCAACGGCACGCTCGGCGCGGCCAGCGGAATAGCGGCAACGAAACGTTCGAACTCATCCAACATCGGTTCCATCAGTGGCGAATGGAACGCATGCGACGTCGCCAATACTTGCGTCGTTACGCCGTCCGCCTGCAACTGGGCAACGGCCGCGTCGATGGCGCTGGTGTGACCGGAAATCACGCAACTGTGCGGACCGTTGACCGCCGCCAGCGCCAACTGCTGCGGATAGGCCGCCAGCAACTCGGTTAATTTTTCCGGCGTCGTCGATACCGCCACCATGCGGCCGTCGTGCGGCAACGCCTGCATCAAGCGAGCGCGCTCGGCGATGAGTCGGATACCGTCTTCGAGGCTGTAAACCCCGGCGACACACGCGGCCACGTATTCACCGACGCTGTGTCCCATTACCGCCGTCGGCCGAACGCCCCAACTCATCCATAACTGCGCCAACGCATACTCCAACGCGAACAACGCCGGTTGCGTGTACTGCGTTTGATGGAGATCGGCGTTCACGTCCGCCGCAGCACCCAGCAGCGACAACAACGAAAAGCCGGCATGCTGTTGCAGCAGCTGGTCGCAACGTTGCAGCACATCGCGGAATAGCGGCTGGGTGTCGTACAGCGACATACCCATTTGCGCATACTGCGATCCCTGTCCGGTGAACAGGAACACGACATCCTTGCTGCGCACCTCGCTCTGCCGGCTGCTGCGGACAAATGGCAGCGCGTTCTCTTGCTGCAACGCTTCGAGACCTTGGCGCAACACCTCATGACTCGCGGGCGCGTCCGCTTTGATCACTATCGCCGCGCGCTCACCGAAGTGCGCCCGCAGTGTGTTGGCGCTATAAGCGAGATCGGCGACGACGCATTCTGGATTCGATTCGAGCTGCGTTAGATAACGTCCGGCCATTTCTTTCAGTGCCGGTTCGTTACGCGCCGACAACGTTAGAATGTGCCGCGCGCGCTCGATCGCGGGCACGCTCGGCGGCGGCGTTGGTGCCGGTGCTTCACCGACAATGATGTGCGCATTGGTGCCGCCGAAGCCGAAGGAGCTTACGCCGGCCAAACGCGGACGTTCGCCGCGTGGCCATGGCAACAATTCGTCCGGTAGCTTGAATACGCCGTTACCGAGCGGCAGCTTCGGATTCGGTGTCGCCAAATGCAGATTGGGCGGAATCGCCTCGTTGTGCAGCGCCAATGTCGCCTTGATGAGCGCAACAATGCCGGCGGCGCTTTCCAAATGACCGATGTTGGTTTTCACCGCACCGAGAACCAGCGGACGCTCCGGGTCGCGGCGCTCGCCGAGCACGTTGCGTAACGCTTCTACCTCGATCGGATCACCGAGCGACGTGCCGGTACCATGGGTTTCGACATAGCCGATGTCGGTCGGCGCCACACGCGCGTCCGCGAGTGCAGCGCGGATTACCGCTTCCTGCGCCGGGCCGTTGGGCGCGGATATTCCATTGCTGCGTCCATCTTGATTAACGGCGGTGCCGCGAATAACCGCCAAGATGCGATCGCCGTTGGCCTCCGCGTCGCGCAACCGCTTGAGAACGACAACGCCGCAACCTTCACCGCGCACATAGCCGTTGGCGCCGGCGTCGAAGGTCTTACAGCGTCCATCCGGCGACAGCATCTGTGCTTGCGACAACACGATCGTCATTTCCGGATGCATGATTAGGTTGACGCCGCCGGCAACCGCGAAGTCAATTTCACCGCGGCGCAAACTTTGACAAGCGAGATGCACCGTAACCAGTGAGCTGGAACAAGCGGTGTCGAGTGCAACGCTCGGCCCACGCAGATCGAACACGTAGGACAAGCGGTTCGCGGCGATCGAGTGCGCGTTACCCGTGCCCATGAATCCGTCGAGCGCGACACCGGCTTGCGCCTGTAGAAATGCGTAGTCATTGCCGATGACACCAACGTACACGCCGCCTTTGGTACCCGCTAACCGCGGCGGCGGCAATCCGGCGCTCTCTAATGCCTCCCACGCAACCTCCAGCAACATGCGCTGCTGCGGATCGGTCTGGGTCGCTTCGCGCGGCGAGATGCCGAAGAATTCGGGATCGAACTTGTCGATGTTGCCGAGAAATCCGCCCCAGCGGGTATTCATCTTGCCTGGACTCAGCGGCCGCGGGTCGAAGTAAGCATCGACATCCCAACGATCTGCCGGTATCTCGCGAATCGCGTCGACACCGTCGCACAGATTGCGCCAGAACGCCGCTGGCGTATCGGCGCCGCCGGGGAAACGCAATGCCGTACCGACGATAGCAATGGGTTCGTGGGCGGCGTTCTCCAGCTCTTCCGTTCGTGCTTGGCAGCGCTTGAGCAGATAAACAGCGTTGCGTAACGGCGCCTCAAGATTGTTGCTGGGCGTATCCATAACTATCTCCGTTCGGTAACTATGTAAGACTCGTTTGTCATTTGCTCGGCGACTAATGTCTCGAGCTCGGCAGCAGAAAGTTCGCTGACTTCATTCCACAATCGTGTGTCATCGCGCGCCGTGGTCTTAACGACCGCTGTGTCGTCGTCACCGGTAAGACGATGTGTCAATTCGGCGATTGACGGGTAGTTGTAAAACCAGGTCGCCGGAATCTCGCGCCCAACAAATGTTTGCAACTGCTCGACCAACATGACGCCCTGCAGTGAGCTGAGGCCGAACGAGGCAAATGGCGCGGCAACGTTCACGCGGTCTTCGGGCAACGACGTCAACCCGCTGATCTTAGTCACTAGCCAGCAGCGAATCGCCACGGCATCGGGCGCATTCGCCGACGTCGCGTCGTTAGTCGCCCGCGGTTCGTCCGACCAGCCGTCACTGGTGTTGCCGACCCATGCATGCAACACATCCAGAGCGCCGGCGAGATAGGCCTCGCGACAGGCGCCGCGGCGCAACTTGCCACTCGACGTGCGCGGAATAATTCCCGCGCGCACCAGTACTACCGCGTGCACCGAGACTTCATGTTCGGCGCCAACCGCCTGCCGCACCGCCTGAATCAACGGTTCGTACTCCTCGCCGCGCATGCGCCGCTCGAGCTCCAGCACGATTGCCAACTCTTCGCGCCCGTCGACTTCGAGCGAAAATGCGGCGGCGATTGCACCCTTTAGCGACGCGCTGCTGCACTGCGCGGTCCATTCAATATCCTGCGGATAGAGATTGCGACCGCGCACAATGATGAGATCTTTGATACGGCCGGTGACATACAACTCGCCGTTATGGACGAAGCCGAGATCGCCGGTACGCAAATAAGTTCGCGGCATAGCGCCGGTATTGTCACGTTGCTCATGGAAAGTTGCGCGGGTCGCGTCGACATTGTCCCAATAGCCACGAGCAACGCTCGGCCCACACACCCAAATTTCACCGATTTGATCGTCGGCACACTGGCGGCCCGACGACGGATCCACGATCTTGACCTGCTGCTGCGGTAACAGGGTTCCGCAACTTACGACACGGCGGCGGTTCTGACTGTCGTTCGACTCCAGCGCCAAGTCACGCTCGAGTGCAACGGCGTCGAGCTCTAACCAGTCGATCGCCGTCGATCGTAGTCGACTCGAAACCATCAACGTCGCTTCGGCCAGGCCGTAACACGGAACGAACGCCTCGCGCTGAAAGCCGCAGGCGCCGAATGTTTTGCTGAACCTATCGATCGTTTCGAGTCGCACCGGTTCGGCGCCACTAAAAGCAACTTCCAACGAACTTAAGTCGAGGTGTTCGCGCTGCGCCGGCGATACTTTTTCGGTACACAACGCGTAACTAAAATCCGGTCCACCGGTAATCGTGGCTTGCGTTTTACTAATCATCTCGAGCCAGGACAACGGTCGGCGAATCAGCGCCAACGGCGACATCAGCACGCTACTGCCGCCGGAATAGAGCGTGCCGAGGATTCCGCCGATTAATCCCATATCGTGGTAGTGCGGCAACCAGAACACACCGCGCGTCTCTGGGCTTGTTCCGAACGCCGTTTGAATCAGCCACGAGTTATGCGCGAGGTTCGCACGCGTCACCATCACACCCTTGGCGACGCCGGTGGAACCCGACGTGTACTGCAGTAACGCGAGCGCCGATTCGGCGCTGGTCACTGCGCCACCGGTGATCGGTGCACCGCGGTGAACTTCCGTCGACATCCACGACAACGACAACAGTTCCGGAATTTGGCTAAAAATTTTGCTACGCCTTTTGGCGTAGTCGGCGGTGGTCAGCGATAGCTGCGGCCGACAATTGCGAATGATCGCCGTCAACGGTGTAGACGGACGGTTCAACCTCGGTGAGCAAACCGGAACCGCAACGATGCCGGCGTAAAGACAACCGAGAAACGCCGCGACGAAATCAAGTCCCGGCGGGAACAACAGAATCGCCCGCGATCCGGCGGCGTACTCGCGTCGCAAAGCACTACCGATTACGCGCGCCCAACGGTGCAGCTCGGCGTAACTGACGACGTCGTACAAACCGTCTTCTTTGAGAAAGCGAAATGCGATTTTGTCGGGTGCGCGTTCGACCCACTGATCGATCGCGTCGACTACCGTGAGCACTTTTCCCATTACCAACTCGCCCTGCTGATCGTTGCGATTCATTTCGTTATGACCTGTTCTTCCGGAGCATCGCCGCGCGATTAATCGCAACAACGGCACCGAGCAGATTCGGTTCGGCATTCTGCAAAACAAACGCATCTTTCGAACCTGTCTCTTCGAACAGGTACAACACCTGTCCGCGGCGGGTCATGGTGTAACACGTTGCGTTACCGCTGATAGGGAAAGCCGCAGCCAAAAAAAATATCGCTCGACGCCTGGGCAACACGGCGAAATAAAAATTCAAGCTGTTCTGAATTATCGCTACGTCAATCGAGGAGGTTTGAATGATCCGCTTGCTGCGAGCCCGAGATCGTTGGCTCATGTCAGTGCTGGCAGTGCTCCTATGGGGTGCAATTGCGCCGGCCAATGCCGCCCAAAAGAAAAATCCGTCGCCGCACGAACTGCGCATTGTCGCCGTCGGCGACATCATGCTAGGCGGCGATTCCGAGTTGGAGCAGACCGCCGGCGGTTATGACCACCCGTTCGTGCAAGTCGGCGATATGTTGCGTTCCGCTGACATCGCTTTCGGCAATCTCGAAGGACCGCTGACGCAACGCGGTTCGGCGGTTTGGTTCAAGAACTACACCTTCCGTTCACCGCCGGAGCGGGTTGCGCCGGCACTGGCGCGCACCGGCTTCGATTTCCTTTCGTTAGCCAATAACCATGTGCTCGACTATGGAGACGAGGGACTGTACGACACCCGCCAAGGGCTGCAGCGCGCCGGCATCCACTACACCGGTGCCGGCGAGAATCTTGCCGACGCACGCACGCCGGCGTTCTTCGACGTCAAGAATGGACCACCGACTATTGACTCGGGAACAACAACGATCAATCGGTGACGACCGCCGGCTCGCCGTTTTCCAGCTCGCTCGCGAGATACGACGCGAGTTCATCTATCGACGTATGCTCGAACAACAGCGCCGGCGATAAAGTCCGTTTGACGAATTTTTCCACGTCACCGGCGATCTTGACGGTGACGATCGAATTGAGGCCGTAAGAATCAAACGGCGCTGCGGTATCGATTGCCGACACATCCACGTCGGCTTGATCGGCAACACGCCGGATCAACCACTCACGGATGACATCCTCGGTTAGCAGAGACGTTCTTGAAGCCAATACCGATTGCGCCAAATTTTCATCTTTCATGGATTAGATCGAATCCCCTGACGGTTTGCGCATGCGTGTAACGTCGGCGGCCGATGGACGCCGCAGCTCGCGCACGATGCCGAGTTTCCCGAACAACGTAAGCAACCAACCGCTTAGATCGGGTTCCCACCATGCAACGCCGTGTCGATACCACGACGAAAACGCATGATGATTGTTCTGCAGACCTTCACCGAAAGTCATGATCGCGACCCACCAGTTATTGGCACTGTTGTCGCCGGTATCGAACGGGCGACTGCCGTAGCGGTGACATACCGAGCCGACCGCCCAGGCGAACTGATTGGCGACGAATATCCGTGCCAGCCCGCCAAAAATAAATCCAGACCAGGCGCCCTGCCAACCGCCGCCGATGCCACCAATCACCGCTGGTAGCGCCAGACCGGCGACCACCCAAATAAAATAGGTGCGATGAAAGAAGAACAGCTTACGATCGCTCAACACATCGCGCGCAAAACGCGACCAGCTCGACATATCCTTCGCCAACATCCATGGCATATGCGCGTACCACAACCCTTTGATCTTGGATAGGAAATCGTCGCCGATCATATTCGGCGAATGCGGGTCGCCCTGCTCGTCGCTGTAGGCGTGATGCCGCCGATGCGTTGCCACCCAATCGAGCAGCGGCCCTTGCGCTCCCATAGAGCCGGCGATCAATAGCAACGCGCGAAATCCGGGAACGGCAATAAACGTGCGATGCGCCATCAGTCGATGAAAACCCATGGTGATACCGCCCATGTGGACGAAATACATAGCGGTGAACAACCACAGATCGGTTTGGCTGAAGCGGCCTATTAGCATGAGTCGGATCGCTTCGATGAATCCGCAGAACGGTACAATCATCATCGTCAGAGCGATAACGCGCTTCAAGCGCGCGCTGTTGTCATCCAGCAGCGTAATGCCGTCCCGAATTTCCGGCGGCGACTTCGGTTGGCTGACGGCTAGCGTCTTCATCGCATGCTCTCCTTCGCTCAATAGAGTTCCAAACTAAAACGTCAACGCTTTCAGGAACGTCGGCATTGGCAGAACGACTAAAATCGATATCACTTCTGCTCTCTCGAAGGGGTTGCCTTCGTAGGACGCGCCGCAGAATAGCGTTTGACATCCCATGCCAAACCGAGCACCGCCATTAGCTCGATAAACCAACCGGCCGGATCGATCTGCCAAATCTTCTGATCGTTGCGCGCCGAGGTTGGATAAGCGTGGTGATTGTTGTGCCATGAGCCACCGACGGAAAACGGCGCGAGCCAGGCAAGATTGCGACTGTTATCGCGCGTCGCGTGCGGCCGGCTACCGAACAAATGCGCCAACGAGTTCACGCCCCAAGTGGCTTGGTCGAGCAAAAAAATGCGCACCAAGCCGCCCCAAAGAAATCCCATGCCGGCGCCCTGCCAGGTTCGGCCGATGATTCCGCCGAGCAACGCCGGAATTAGCAAACCCAGCACGACCCACAGGAAGTAATACTGATTGAGACGAAACACGAACGGATCGCGAATGAGGTCCGGCACGTACTTGATCCAGTCTTTATGGTTGAGCGAAAACAGCCAGCCGATATGCGAATGCCATAGGCCGCGTAATTTCCCCATGAAACCCGGCCCGTGCAACAACGGTGAGTGCGGATCACCCGGCTTATCGGTGAAGGCATGGTGCGCCCGATGGGTTGCCGTCCAGAACAAAACCGGGCCCTGCGCTGCCATAGAGCCGAGGATAGCGAGCAGCGCCGTCAGCACCGGGCCGGCGCGAAACGCCCGATGCGAAAAGAATCGGTGCAGCCCGGCCTCGACACCGCAGGCGGTGGCGAAATACATGCCGAGCAGCAAGCCGAGCTCCAACCAGGTCACGCCCGCGACCGCAGCGATACTGACCGCGGCGACAAAGCCGATGGCGGGGACACCGACGGTCAGGTACGCCAATCGGCGCTCGAGTCCACTCGTATGCTCGCTCACCACAGCGTGTTGCTTGTATTTAACGTCAGGCGTCGACATGGCGAAGCTCTTCCTTGGCGGATAGCGCCGGCAACACCGGCAACGTTGCATTCAAATACATTTGCCGGCACAAACGTCGTTGCACCTTGCCGCTGGTGGTCGTCGGAACGGTACCGACGGAGCCGACATGCACCGCCTGCGGCCGCACGCCGTGCATCGCCGCCACCTCGCGCACGATCGCTTCCCGCACTGCACCGACATCTACCGGCGAACGTTTACTGAAACGACGCACCTCGGCCACGATCACCAGCGCCTCGCCTTGCTCACTATCGATGCCGAAGGCAACAACACCATTCGTGCGCAGATCGGTGTGTGCGTTCTGTGCAGTAAGCTCGATGTCTTGCGGATAATGATTCCGGCCGGCGATGATGATGACATCCTTGAGACGACCGGTGACGAACAGCTCGCCGTCGCGCATGAAGCCCAGATCGCCGGTGCGAAGATACGTACGATCGTCGTCGCCGCTCAATACCGCGCCAAAGCTCGCCCGCGTCTCCGGCTCGCGTTGCCAATAACCCTGCGCTACGTTCGGCCCAGCGACCCAAATCTCACCGATATGCTCTGCGTCGATTGGCTGCAGGCTCAACGGATCGACAATGCGCAGCTGATGCCGTTCGGCGACCGTGCCGCAACCGATCAGTACACGTGCGCGCGAATTGTCCATCGCAATTTCGGAAACGCGATTGGCATCCAGTGCTTGCTGATCCAAGCAACAACCCGTCGGCGCCGTATTCGCCGGCTTGCCGGAAACAAAAAGCGTCGCTTCCGCCAGCCCGTAACAGGGATTAAATGCTTCATAACGGAAACCACAGCGCGCGAATCGGCGATAAAAGTTCTGCAGCGTGCTCACCCGTATCGGCTCGGCACCGCAAAATACATTATTGAGCGACGACAAATCGATTTCCTCGAGCTCGTCGTCGCCGATACTGGTCGAACACAGGTCCAGCGCGAAGTTTGGCGCCACCGTGGTGGTCACGCGATACTGGGTTATTGCCCGTAACCAACGCGCTGGGTTTTGTACGAAATGCGCGGGCGCCAAAATGACGACCGGAAATCCGGCATAAATCGGCTGCAGAATTCCGCCCATCAAGCCCATATCGTGATACGGCGGCAACCACGTGCACCCCATCCAGCCGTTGACCGGCCCCATCCACTGGGCCAGCGTCGCGCAGTTACTCATGAGGTTGGCGTGATCGATCATCACGCCCTTGGGATTACCGGTCGAACCGGAGGTGTACTGAAGTAACGCCAGCGCTTGCGTGGAGGCCGCTGACGAAAATTCGATCGCCGCCGGTGACGTCAACTCGTCGGTGGCAATCCAGTGAAAATCGCCCGCTTTGCCGCGCTGACGTAAGCGATCCACGGCCGCGCGCATGCGCCCGGTACTCAAGATAACGTCTGGCGTTGCATCGTTGATAATTGCCACGATACGCTCGAACCCGCGCGTGCCGGCCGGCGTAAACGACGGAACCGCGATCGCACCCGCTTGTAGTACAGCGAAAAACGCGGCGACATACTCAAGACCCGGCTCATAGAGCAGAACGACGCGCTTACCGGCGATGCCAATCTCGGTGAACGCTGCGGCAATGCTCGACGCACGCTGCGCAAGATCGGCGTAGGTCCAGGAGACGACATCGTCAATGCCGTTTCGTAAAAAAGTTAGCGCGACATCGCCAGCACTGTGCCGCGCCCGCCGTTGCAACACGTCGACGATCGTAGCCGCGCGGTCGCCGACGAAACGATGAACATATTCCGTTTCTTCAACATCTGTGCGTTCGCCAAGGATTGCGGCTTCCATCAGCCGACTCCAACCAACCAAAGCCGTTGTGCTGCAAAATCAAATCGAAGTATCAGCATTGCAATTATGTCCAGTCCCTGGGTTGACCAATCCATGGGTGCGGCATCAATCACCCTTCATGCAACAACACTCGGTGCCGACATTCTGCAAGAATGCGACGCGCACGAAACCTGTATCTTCGAACAGGCAGTGACAACATTCGCGCATGTGAAAAAAAATAGGCGGGATATAAAACGGTCGCCGGAAGACGATCGCTCGTTTCGGTCTTATGAACGACACGGCATCGCCACAACGGTAGACGGCGACATTCGATGGCGATTAGACGCGGGCGCTGTCGACGTTGAACTTGCCGACCACCGTCAGCCTGCTCAACGAGTAGCGCGGAGGGCTACGTCAGTGCGACATCAAACCGAGATATAGCGCCTTGGCGACCGCCTGCGAGCGATTAACGACGTTCAATTTGACGAACGCATTGCCGAAATGAAATTTCACGGTGCGCTCGGAGATATTGAGTATCTTGGCAATCTCCCAGCACGTCTTGCCGTTGCTTGCCCACTTCAACACTTCCGATTCGCGTAATGTGAGCGCGACCGGCGCATCGTGACGCACGGTCCGGACGCCGTCCTCGCCTTGATTGATGCGCGTCAACGCATCGTGCAAATGGGCAACGGCGGTCTGGATAATCGGGGCAAAACGTTGCGCGCCGATATCCGATGGCAACGACAGCGATAACAACGTTCGATTACAGGCGTCATCTCTGTCCGATAAGCAGGTCACGCCGTTTATCAATCCATACTCGGTAGCTTCCTCGAAGAATCTACTGCTGCGTACGTTTGGTACCCGCACCGAATTGAACGCCGAATCCCACGAGACCGGGCGATTGCGCCGCAATGCTTCCTGGATAACCGGATCGACCGTTTGGTAACCGTTTGCCAGATATGCATCGACCCAACTTCGGTCGTAGCTGTGATTAACGACACTTCGAAAGAAATCCGAATCGAGCGAGGACGACGAAACGATGCAAATAGTTGCACGCTCGAACGGAATCACGCGCTGGAGCAAATCGAGCAACGGTACAAGCTCGGCAACGGTATGGGCACGCAGACAACCATCCACCAATGCAAGTAAGCTCTGCAAATCGCACTTCGTTAAAGAATAAACCTCTTCCATGCACCACTCCCTGACAAAGGGCGACATCACAGCCACCCTTTTTGCTTCATAGTGATGCAATCATTGCATCACTCGATGACAGAAAAATTTTCAACTATCGCTTCGAGTTGAACAATCGTACGAACGTCCGATATCCGCATATCACCAATAGGTGCGATACTATCCCCTTTCGGGTATACGGCTAGTCATACAGAAGTATGCCTGTGATGCGGGCGGCTATTTCCGCACGAAACTTTCAGACGCACGGCTAGTCGCCGCAGGTGGTGTACCACTTCAGCAAGCTGGGGTTATACCAACGGCTCCTCACCAGGAAAGATTGCCAATCGATTCTCACCAAGCTCGCTTCATGCCCATCTTCCACGCGTCGGAAGCCGCCCACCGGCGTGCAGAATAAACCTCTCATGTGCATATGCCGCCACATGGCTAACGACACAACCGCGCAACTGAAGCGAACGTCGTGAAGCAGGCAAAAATTAAACAACGACTTATAAATTAGATCGGCGACGAAAAATCCTGCAGACACGCGGCGGTTTCGTACTCGCAGATCCGGCGCCAACCGAGAGATCTCGTTAGTGCGCGCGCTGCAGCACATCGCCGTGCGCCGGTACGAGCCTCTAGAAACACCGGTCGAGCATCCACGGTTGTAGAGCGGCGGCAATACGAACGGTCACTATAAGCGCCCGCGTCGGCGCAAAGACCGCAAGATGCGTGCAATTCAGGTCGAATTCATCCCGCTCCATTCCACTCGCGTCGCCACGAGCTCAACCGAGTTCCTGGCAAAACACCCTGGCTCGTAGCCGATATATCTCGGCCCGCTCGGAATCCGTTTGCGCCAAATCGATAAGGTATCCGTCTTCGTGCCACGGCGGCGGATGCCGCTCAATCCTGTCCCATACATCGACCTCGGGTTTAGTAATAATGAGGTCGCGCGCCCCGCCGCTATCGGCAACCCCGCAATAATCTTGCCGGGCACCATATGGCAGGCACGGCGCCGTTTTTGCAGAAGCCACCGGCCCTCCCTGCTCAATTTCGAATAATGTTGGTGCAACTACTTATAACCCTGCCCCATATTGAATGCATGGGTAAGTAATCAATACGCCTATGTTAGGTCGCACCGTTATTACCTAACGTTCATTTTTTTGATGAGCCAGTGGACAATGGAACTGTACGATCGTACAGCTTCACGAACGAGGCCGGTTGGAACCAATATGATGCGGCGAGTTACTGCCCCTGTACCGCCGCCGTTCATTTTACAATATCAACTGCAGGAGATAGCCGTGCGCTTGTCCAAATTCTTTTCCCTCAGTCTTTTGCTCGTGTCGAATCTATGGATCGGCGGTGCTTTCGCCGCCGGCAACAACCCCTGTCGGGACGACGCCAAGAAATTCTGTCATGACGTAAAGCCCGGCGACCACCGGATAGCACAATGCTTGACGCAACATGCCGCGGAGCTGTCATCGGCGTGCCAACAATTCAGACAAGCACGGCAAAAGAAAATCGATGAAGTATCGCACGCTTGTCAAAACGATATTGCTACGCACTGCGCCAACATCGCCCCCGGTGGCGGTCGCATGGCGCAGTGTTTAAAAAGCAAGCAATCGCAGCTAACGCCGGCTTGTAAAAACCAACTGCAACAGGCCACCGGATAGTAAAACACCGGCGCTACTGCAGCGCGCGCCACTCGGAATATCTGTTGATGCGCGCGCGGAACAACAAAATGATTGGAACCAGGGACAACAATGAATACGTCGCATAAATCGCTCAGCAACGTCACCCAACCGCCAACCGAAACCATACGAGCGCTAGCACCGACCGTCATCCGTTGCGTTCTCGCCGTTGCCGGTGCGTTCAGCACGTCGGTATTCGCGCAAGACGTTGCCACAGAATTGGATCAGCTGTATGTCGATCCGCCGGCAGCATCAGACGTGAGCCCAAGCGCCGCCGATTGGCGCGGACATCTAGGCATCGGCGTCGTACGCGCACAACGCGTGATAGGCGACACCCGCAAAACGCTGGTGCCGCTGATCTCGGTCTCATACCGGGACACTCTTTATTGGCAAGCGGCTCGCGGCGGCGTGTGGTTGCTGAAGAACGATGACCGCAACGCGCGCTTGGGCCTGGTGGTGAAGGCCCGGGGCACCTATGACCCGGATACGGTCGATGAGCTTGCCGGCATGGAGCAACGCGATACGTCGATCGAGGCCGGCGTTAACGGTCAGTGGATCACCCGGCCGCTGACTGTCGCTGCCGCCTATTACACCGATGTTTCCAATAAAAGCGACGGCGACTCCGCCACCTTGACGTTGTCGCATCCGTTGCGCTTAAACGATCGCTGGAGCCTTACGCCGACGTTGTCTGCCGAATGGCTCAGTGCTGAAGTGGTCAACTACTATTACGGAGTCAGATCGAACGAAGCGACCGCGGCCCGCCCCGAGTATCAAGGCAAGAGCGCGGTTAATCTGCGGGTGGGTGCCATGGCGCGTTTTCGGCTAGCACGCGATTGGTCGCTGATCGGTAGCGTCGGCTTGACCCGCTTCGGTTCCGGTGTCGCCGACAGCCCAATTGCCGTCGACGACAAAACCTTGTCCGTGCTTGTCGGCGGCGTGTGGCATTTCTAATCAAATGGTCGGCGGTAACGATAGGCGCGCTTCGAGCCCGCCGCCGTCTCGGTTCGAAAGATCCAACGATCCTCCTAACGCGAGCGTCAACTGCTGTGCGACCGCAAGTCCGAGACCGGTACCACCGGTTTCGCGACTACGCGAACTTTCGAGTCGATAAAACGGCCGCAATACCGCTTTCAGCTCGGCCGCTGGGATCCCGGGTCCGCGGTCGAGTATCGCGATAACAATACGACCGGATGACTCGGTGCCGATGGTAATCTCCGCTGCTTTTGCAAACTTGAGGGCGTTGTCGACGAGATTGCCGATGATCCGCCGTAATGTGTGCGGACGCGTTACCAGTGGACCGTTGCAGCGGCCGCTGAGATGAACCGACCGACCGGCGTCGGCATAATCACAAACGAGACTATCCAGTAGCGCGTTCAAGTCGATGCGACAAGAGGCTTCGGTGACCGCGTGCGCGCTGCGCGCATAAGCCAGCCCCTCTTCTACCAGCGCCTGCATGACATTCAAATCGCTGTGCAGTTTGTCGCGCAATGCGGTGTTGTCCGACAGGTCGGCGCGTAAGCGCATGCGCGTGATCGGCGTTTGCAAATCGTGCGAAACCGCCGCCAGGATTTGCAAGCGCTCGGCTAGGTGATCGGTAATACGGCGCTGCATGGCGTTGAACGCCGCCGCTGCCCGCGCGACTTCCCACGGCCCCCCCTCGGGCAACGGGTTGCCGC
This sequence comes from Gammaproteobacteria bacterium, assembly GCA_016199745.1. Classification (NCBI taxonomy): domain Bacteria; kingdom Pseudomonadati; phylum Pseudomonadota; class Gammaproteobacteria; species Gammaproteobacteria bacterium. The sequence goes on along the minus strand of JACQFZ010000022.1, from coordinate 274,877 downwards.
GCAGATCGGGCCCGAGCGCATCGGCCGCGTCCGCCAGTTGCGTTAGTGGACGCGTCGCCAAGCGAACCGCGACCCAGGTAAAAACGGCCAACAACGCCAGCTGTAGCAATAGCACCAGCGGCATCCAGGCGACGATCTCGCGGCGCGGCGATAGCAACTCAACCGTGAGCGGCGTGCCGTCCGCCAAGTTGACGTGCAAGCGTAGCTGCGCCGTATCGACCGCGTTCGGTGGTTCGGTCGCGGTAACGCGGTAACCATCGGCCAATGTGCTTGCGGTTGCGACCACTAGCTCGTTCGCCAACTCCGATTGCGCCGGCCGGCCCTTCGGCAACGGGCCCAAGAAGTACCGGTAACTCCTGCGCTCGAACCGTGTCAGCCACTCGGCGCGCTCGGCCGCCGGCACGTGTTCGAGGACGGCGACGGTGGTCGCGAGGTCTTTGGAAAAGTTGGATAACAATACCGCACGCGCCACTTCCGCTCGCTCATGCAATATGAGCCAGAACGAAAGCACATGCGCGACTGCAAGACCCAGGAATAAGATCAAGGCCAAGCGCCCGAACAACGAGCGCGGCCATAGACGTCCTAAGGTAAGCAACCTCACCGGCCATCCTTACGCGCTTCAACGACCGCGGCAAACACATAGCCTTCATTGCGCACCGTCTTGATGTAGCGCGGCTCACGCGCGCCGTCTCCCAGACGCTGCCGCAAACGGCTCACTAGCAGATCGATCGATCGATCGAAGATATCCGCTTCCCGGCCCTGTGTCAGGTTTAACAACTGATCGCGGTTCAACACCCGCTGTGGATGGTCGAGGAACACGCGTAACAATCGATACTCGGCACCGCTGAGCGAGATCACCGTGCCGGTGGCGTCGAGCAAATGCCGCGCAGTCGTATCCAACATCCACTCGCCGAACGCAAACCAACGTGCCGGCTCGCTGGATCGGAGATTGGGCGGAAGCATGCGCGTTCGGCGCAGTACCGTGCGTATACGCGCCAACAGCTCGCGCGCGGCAAACGGCTTCGCCAAGTAATCGTCGGCGCCCATCTCCAAGCCGACAATGCGGTCGGTCTCTTCGCCGCGGGCGGTGAGCATGAGGATCGGCACGGCACTCGCTCCGGTCGCCCGCAGATCGCGGCACAACATCAACCCGTCTTCGCCGGGCAACATCAAATCGAGCACGATCAAGTCGACCGGGGTGACCGCGAGGGCCGCGCGCATTTGCCGGCCGTCGCCGGCGGCGGTCACGGCGAAACCGTTCTTCTGTAGGTATTCGGTCAACAACTCGCGAATTTCGACGTCGTCGTCGACAACCAAAATATGGTCAGGTCGTTCCATAGTGGCGTTTTATAGCCGATTTCGGTCGGTATCGCCCACTCTTTTGTATCCGCATGTATCTAAAGCGAACGCCGATACACGCTGTTGCAAAAATCCACTGTACAGACACACGCCCGACACGTTCGAGGGTTGATATGAGCCACCTGGGTGATCGCTCGTGCGCCACCCATCACCGATACCTCGGGAGAAGCGACATGATTTTGGAACGACGCAGGGACAGCGCCGATGCGCGCGGCCGGAAATCCGTACAGCTTTCGCCCGCTACCGGTCGCCGAGCAGAGATCAATTCCCCTCCTACGAAGAATGACTCTCCCGCGAAAACCGCGGCCGGCGATACCCCCAACGCATCGCCGCCGAACGGAAATTTCCCCCAATGGCTACGGCGACACAAGTTGTGGGCGGTGTTGCTGGTTCTGTCGTTGGCGCTGCTGATATCGATCGGCCTGTTGCGGCATCACCGCCGGGCGTTGCGGACAGCGGGGCCGGCAGCCAACGTTTCACAGCCGATCGCGGTTACAGCGGCGGCGGCACAAACCGGCGATCTCAAGATCACGCTCAACGCGCTGGGCAGCGTCACCGCTATCAACTCGGTGACTATCAGGCCGCGCGTTGATGGACAATTGATCAAGGTGCTCTTCCGCGAAGGCCAAACGGTCAACCCCGGCGATCTGCTAGCCGAGATCGATCCACGTCCGTTGGAGGTACAACTCGCGCAGGCACAGGGACAAATGGATCGCGATCAAGCGTTGCTTCGAAATGCTCAGCTCGACGTCGAACGCTATCGCGATTTGTACAAACAGGACTCCATCGCCAAGCAACAGCTCGATACCCAAGAAGCGCTGGTGCAACAGTACGAAGGCACCGTCAAAGCCGATCGTGCGCAAGTGGACAACGCCAAGTTGCAACTGTCCTACACCCGCGTGACCGCACCGCTCGGCGGACGCGTGGGACTGCGCAAGGTCGATCCCGGCAACATGGTCCATGCCAACGATCAAGACGGGCTGGTCGTTATCACCCAACTCAATCCGATCACGGTTATTTTCAGTATCCCAGAAGACAATGTGCCGGCGTTGATGCAGCGCCTGCAGGCCGGCGCAGTATTGCCGGTCGAGGCGTATAGCCGCGATCGCACCATCAAGCTAGCTACCGGCCAATTGCTGACGGTCGACAATCAAATCGATGTCAGTAGCGGCACGATCAAGCTGAAGGCACAGTTCAACAACGACAACAGCAACACCGTTCTCTTTCCCAACCAGTTCGTGAACGTTCGCCTACTGCTCAACACCTTGAACAATGCCACCCTAATTCCGACAGCAGCCGTCAAACGCAACGGCGAAGCGTCGTTCGTCTACCGGGTACAGACGGATCACACGGTTAAAGTTCAACCGGTAAGCCTGGGCCCGGTCGATGTCAACCGTGTCGCCGTTACCAGCGGCATCGCACCAGGCGACCTGGTCGTTGTCGACGGCACCGACAAGTTGCGCGACGGAACAGCGGTCGAGCTTTCCGGTACCGCGACCGGCTCGCCATAACAACACCGATCACTAACAAACCGCGCCGGCCTCATGAATATTTCGCGTCCCTTTATTTTGCGTCCGGTGGCGACCACGCTGTTGATGATCGCAATTCTGCTGACCGGTATTCTCGCTTATCGGCTGTTACCGATTTCGGCGTTGCCGGAAGTGGATTACCCGACGATCCAGATCGTTACGCTTTATCCAGGCGCCAGTCCCGACGTGATCACGTCGTCGATCACCGCACCGCTCGAGCGTCAATTCGGACAAATGCCCGGGCTGACACAAATGTCCTCGGCCAGCTCCGCCGGCGCGTCGGTGATCACACTACAGTTCACCCTCAAGCTGAGTCTGGACGTGGCCGAGCAGGAAGTGCAGGCAGCGATCAACGCCGCCAGCACGTTTCTGCCGTTCGATCTGCCGAGCCCGCCGATCTACAGCAAGGTGAACCCAGCCGACGCGCCGATCATGACGCTGGCGTTGACGTCGAAAACGCTGCCGTTAACGCGAGTCCAAGATTTGGCCGACACGCGCTTGGCGCAAAAAATCTCGCAGCTCACCGGCGTTGGCCTAGTCAGCATCAGCGGCGGTCAACGACCGGCGGTGCGGGTACAAGCCAATCCGACGGCATTGGCCGCCTACGGCCTCAATCTTGAAGACGTCCGCACTGCCATCGGCAATGGCAACGTCAATCAACCCAAGGGCAGCTTCGACGGTCCGAGCCGGGCCTACACCATCGACGCCAACGATCAACTTAAATCGGCCGCCGAGTACCGATCGCTAGTCGTCGCTTATCGCAATGGCGCACCGATCTATCTCAGCGATGTCGCCGACATCGTCGACGCCGCCGAGAACGTTCGGCTCGCCGCGTGGATGAACCAAGTGCCGGCCGTCATTCTCAATATTCAACGGCAACCGGGCGCCAACGTCATCGACGTGGTCGACCGCATCAAACGGCAGTTGCCGCAACTACAGACGCATTTGCCGGCAACCATCGACGTTGCGGTGTTGACCGACCGCACCACCACTATTCGCGCATCGGTCAAGGACGTGCAGTTCGAGCTCGCGTTCGCGGTGGCGCTGGTGGTACTGGTGATTTTTCTGTTTCTGCGAAACGCGGCCGCGACCTACATTCCGAGCGTGGCCGTGCCGCTGTCGCTGGTGGGTACTTTCGGGGTGATGTACCTGGCAGGATTCAGCGTCAACAACCTGTCGTTGATGGCGCTCACCATCGCCACCGGCTTCGTGGTCGATGACGCCATCGTCATGATCGAGAACATCTCGCGCCATATCGAGGCCGGCGCGTCGCCGTTGCAAGCGGCGCTCAAGGGCGCGAAACAAATTAGCTTCACCATCGTATCGCTCACGGTATCGCTCATCGCTGTACTGATACCGCTGTTGTTCATGGGCGACGTCGTCGGCCGGCTGTTCCGCGAATTTGCGATTACGCTGGCGGTAACGATTCTTATCTCCGCCGTCGTGTCGCTGACGTTGACGCCGATGATGTGCGCCAGGCTGCTGCGCCATAAGCCGGAATCTCAGCAAAGCAATTTCTATCGCACTACCGGCCGTTTGTTTGACAGCGCTATCGAGCGTTATGGACGCATGCTCACGTGGGTGCTGGACCACCAAGGTCTAACGTTGGGCGTCACCATCAGTACGCTGGTGCTCACGGTGTTGCTTTACATACTCGTACCCAAAGGATTTTTTCCACTGCAAGATACCGGCGCGATTCAAGGTATGACCGAAGCACCGCCGTCGGTTTCCTTTAGCGCGATGGCTGAACGCCAGCAAGCCCTGGCGCAAGCGATTCTCCAGGAACCGGCGGTGGCGAGCCTATCGTCGTTCATCGGCGTCGATGGCACTAACAGCACGTTGAATAGCGGTCGCTTGCTGATCAATCTCAAACCGTTGGCAAAACGCCGTGGCGCGTCGGTGACGGAAGTGATGCGGCGGTTGCAACAACGGGCGGCGAATGTCGCCGGGATTTCGTTGTTCATGCAGCCGGTGCAGGACCTGACGATCGAAACCCGTGTCAGCCGCACGCAGTATCAATTCATGGTCGAAGATGCCGACCCCGGGCAATTGAGTCAATGGGTGCCGCGGCTGGTCGAACGGCTGCAACAACTTCCGCAGTTGCAGTACGTTACCGCCGATCTGCAAGATCAAGGGCTGCAAGCCTACATCGATATCGATCGCGACTCCGCCTCGCGCCTCGGAATTACCACGGCCGATATCGACAACGCGCTCTACAACGCCTTCGGCCAACGCCTAGTATCGACAATCTTTACTCAAACCAACCAGTACCGCGTGGTGCTGGAAGCCAAGCCGGAATTCCAAAAAGGCCTAGACGCACTGCAGGACATCTATGTGAAATCCGCCGAAGGCACGCAAGTGCCACTGGCGTCGATCACGAAAATTTCCGAACAACCGGCATCCTTGGTCACGAACCACCTCGGACAATTCCCGGCGGCAACCATTTCCTTCAACCTCGCTCCGGGCGCCGCGCTCGGCGACGCGGTGCACGCGATCGAAGCGGCGCAACGAACCCTGGCGCTACCGCCGAGCATGCACACCAGTTTCCAAGGCGCGGCGCAGGCGTTTCGTTCGGCGCTATCGAATGAGCTGTTGCTGATCCTGGCGGCGATCGTAACGGTCTATATCGTTCTCGGCGTGTTGTACGAAAGTTATATCCATCCGATCACTATTCTGTCGACGTTACCGTCGGCCGGGATCGGCGCGCTACTGGCGCTGATGCTGGCCGGCCTGGAGCTGGACGTGATCGCCGTCATCGGCATCTTGCTGCTGATCGGCATCGTCAAGAAAAACGCGATCATGATGATCGATTTCGCGCTCGAGGCCGAGCGCAAAGAAAACAAATCGCCACGCGTGGCGATCTTCGAAGCGAGTTTGTTGCGTTTTCGACCGATCATGATGACGACGATGGCGGCATTACTCGGCGCGTTGCCATTAATGTTGGGCACCGGCGTCGGCTCGGAACTGCGCCATCCGTTGGGCGTGACCATCGTCGGTGGACTGATCGTCAGTCAGGTGCTGACCTTGTTCACAACCCCGGTCATCTATCTCGCGTTCGACCGATTGGCGCGGCGTTTCGCCTCGAAGCGCGATGTAGCGGCCGGCGCCGCTTGGGAAAGCGAGGCGTCGTGATTCGGCGATGAATATTTCCGCTCCGTTCATTCGCCGGCCGGTGGCGACGACTTTGCTCACCATCGCCCTGGGCCTGCTGGGCTTGGTCGCCATGAGCCAATTGCCGGTCTCGCCGTTGCCGCAGGTCGATATCCCGACAATCGCCGTGACCGCCAACTTGCCGGGCGCCAGCCCCGAAACCATGGCGGCGACTGTTGCCACGCCGCTCGAACGGCAACTGGGGCGTATCGCCGGGGTGAACGAAATAACCTCGTCGAGCTCGCTCGGCGCGACGCGTGTGGTGTTGCAGTTCGACCTCGAGCGCGATATCGACGGCGCCGCGCGCGACGTTCAGGCGGCAATCAATGCCGCGCGCAGTCAGCTGCCGTCGAACCTGCCGCACAATCCGATCTACCGCAAGGTCAATCCGGCCGACGCCCCGGTGATGATCCTGACGATGGCCTCGGACTTCTTGAACCGCGGCCAGCTGTACGACGCCGCTTCCACCATCGTTGCGCAAAAGCTGTCGCAAGTGTCGGGTGTCGGCCAAGTCGTCGTCAGCGGCGCTTCGCTTCCGGCGGTACGCGTCGAGTTAAATCCGTTCGCGCTCAATAAATACGGCATCGGCATCGATGAAGTCGGAAACGCCATCGCCGCCGCCAACCCGCGTCGTCCGAAAGGATCGATCGAAGGTCACGACCGCCATTGGCAAATCTACGCGCGCGACCAAGCGCAAGTGGCGGACGACTATCGTTCGCTTATCCTCACCCACCGCGAGCAGGCACCGGTTCGATTGTCCGACATCGCCGAGGTCACCGATTCGGTGGAGGATATCCGCAACGACGCAACTACTAATGGCAAGCCGTCGGTGCTGTTGTTCGTGCACCGACAACCCGGTGCCAACATTATCGAAACGGTCGAGCAAGTCCGGGCATTGTTACCGCAGCTGCGGGCATCGATTCCGCGTGCTATCGATCTGTCCGTCACCATGGACCGCACGCCGACGATTCGCGCATCGCTGCTCGACACTGAACGCACGCTGGTGATTGCCGTCGCACTGGTAGTGCTGGTGGTGTTTTTGTTCCTGCGCAATCCGCGCGCGGCACTTATTCCGAGCGTGGTCGTACCGGTATCATTGATTGCGACGTTCGGCGTATTGTATTTGTGCGGCTACAGCTTGGACATCGTGTCGTTGATGGCGCTCACTATCGCGTCCGGCTTCGTCGTCGACGACGCCATCGTCGTACTCGAAAATACACTGCGCCACATCGAGCACGGCATGTCGCCGCTGCCGGCGGCACTGCGCGGCGCTCGCGAGGTCGGCTTTACCGTGCTATCCATGAGCCTGTCGTTGATCGCCGTATTTATTCCGATCTTGTTCATGGCTGGTATTCCCGGCCGGTTTCTTCGCGTTGCTGCCGTAACGGTGACAGCCGCCGTGCTGGTGTCGCTTGTCATGTCACTGACGACGACGCCGATGATGTGTGCACGATTGCGGCGGCACGATACCACCCGTCCACAGAGCCGAACGTTCGCGGTCTTCGAACGTGGCTTCGATTGGATGCTACGTCGCTACCAAGAGAGCCTCACCTGGGCGCTGCAACATGGACGCTTCATTATGGCGTTACTGTTGGCGACCGTCTGTTTGAACGTATATCTCTACGTGATCGTCCCCAAAGGATTTTTGCCGGCGCAGGATACCGGCCGCATCAGCGGCTCGATCGTGGCCGATCAGAGTATTTCGTTCCAGGCGATGCGGCAGAAACTAACGAACTTCAGCGACATCGTCCGCACCGATCCGGCGGTCGACACCGTCGTCAGCAACACCGGCGGCGGCCAACGTAATACCGGATCGATGTTCATCTCGCTTAAACCGCTCAACCAGCGCGACGCGTCAGCGGAAGAAGTCATTACCCGCTTGCGCGATAAGCTCGCGCAGGAGCCGGGAGCGAAGCTATTCTTGCGGGCGGTGTCGGACTTCGGCAGCGGCGGACGGCAGAGCGGCGCCATGTATCAGTACTCGCTGCAAAGCGATAATTTGGACGAGCTACGCGCGTGGATACCGCGGCTGGAACAGGCGCTGAAGCAAGTGCCGCAACTGGCCGACGTCAACACTGACCAATACGTGGCTGGCCTGCAGACGCAGGTCGTTATCGATCGCTCCACCGCCGCGCGCTTGGGCATCACGCCGAAGATGATCGACACGACACTGCAGAGCTCGTTCGGACAACGACACGTATCGACGATTTACGCCGCGCGCAATCAATACTACGTCGTCATGGAAGTCGCACCGCCGTACCAGCAACATCCCGAAGCGTTGCGCGACACCTATGTGCGCAATTCCGCCGGTACGCCCGTGCCGCTTTCCAGCTTTAGTCGTTACGAAACGACGACCACGGCGCTGGCGGTCAATCATCAAGGCCAGCTACCGGCGGCGACAATTTCCTTCAACCTTCCGTTAAAAGGATCGCTGAGCGCCGCCGTCGCTGAAATTAACTCCGCCATGGCTCGCATCGACGCGCCGGCGTCGCTGCAAGGCGGCTTTCAAGGCACGGCGCGCGTTTTCCAAGAGTCGCAACGAAACCAAGTGTGGTTGATTCTGGCGGCGCTGATAACGCTTTATATCGTGCTCGGCGTTCTCTACGAAAGCTACGTGCATCCCATCACCATTCTCTCAACACTGCCGTCGGCCGGTGTCGGCGCCCTGCTCGCGTTGCTCGTTCTCGGCATTCACTTCGATCTGATCGGGCTGATCGGCGTCATCATGCTGATCGGTATCGTCAAGAAAAACGCCATCATGATGATCGACTTCGCGCTCGAGGCCGAACGCAAAGAAGGCAAGAGTCCGGAAGCGGCCATACTGCAGGCGTGCCTGCTACGGTTCCGGCCGATCATGATGACGACGCTGGCGGCGCTATTGGGCGCACTACCCCTGGCCATCGGTTTCGGCGAAGGCGCCGAGCTGCGGCGTCCGTTGGGCGTCTCGGTTGTCGGCGGCCTGCTCGTGAGCCAACTGCTGACGCTTTATACGACGCCGGTGGTTTATCTATATCTTGACCGGTTTCGTCTTTGGTGCCGGCGCATCGGCGCGCGCCGTACTGACAACGCCAGCCTCGATCCAGTGTCGGGTATCGACCGCTAACTCCGGCATGCGACCCATCCCTGTGGAGATCCAATGACATTAGCCGACTTAAGAAAAAAATTTATTCCGGTGATCGCGCTCATCAGTCTTTCGGCATGTGCCGTCGGCCCCGATTACAAACGGCCCGAGCAAGAAGCGCCGACAGCATTTAAGGAGATGCAAGGTTGGAAACAAGCCGAACCGCGCGACCACGAGCTTCGCGGCAACTGGTGGGAGATGTTCGGCGATCCGCTGCTGAATTCGCTCGAGCAGCAGGTCAATATTTCCAACCAAAATCTCGCGCAGGCGGCGGCACAATTTCGGCAAGCGGCGGCGTTAGTGCCGGCAGCGCGCGCCAGTTTCTTTCCGACGGTCACGAGCGGAGTGTCGAGGACCCGGACAAAATCCCCGGATACCCGAACGTCCTCCTCGAGTACATCATCAACGGCGATCGAACCGGTCACCACCGACACCTTGAATCTCAACGTCATCTGGGAGGCAGACGTTTGGGGACGGGTACAGCGCACGGTAGAAGCCAACGAGGCCGGCGCCCTTGCCAGCGCCGCGGATCTGGAGGCGGTGCGACTCTTGGCACAAGCGACGCTGGCGCAAAGTTATTTTCAGTTGCGCATCATCGACGCTCAACAGAAATTGTTGGATGACACGGTCGCCGCCTATGAAAGATCGCTGCAACTCGCCAACAACCAGTACGCCGCCGGTGTCGTATCCAGAGCCGACGTAATTCAGGCACAAACGCTGCTCAAGACGACGCAAGCACAGGCGATCGATCTCGGCGTGCAGCGCGCGCAGCTTGAACACGCCATCGCGCTACTGATCGGCAAACCGCCTTCGGCGTTCTCCCTAGCGCCGACAGCAGCAACGATGGCGCAACCTGCTATCCCCGTTGGTTTACCGTCCGAGCTGCTCGAACGCCGACCCGACATCGCCGCCGCCGAACGACGAGTCGCCGCCGCCAACGCCCAAATCGGCGTGGCGAAGGCGGCGTACTTTCCGTCGCTTACTCTCAACGCTACCGGGGGTTACCAAGATACGGGCGTCGCCGATTGGATCAGCTTACCCAATCGCTTCTGGTCGATCGGACCGGCGCTAGCGCAAACCCTGTTCGATGGCGGTCTACGACGTTCCCAAACCGATCAAGCGATCGCCGCCTACGATGCCAGCGTTGCGGTCTATCGCCAAGCGGTGCTCAATGGATTCAAAGAGGTCGAAGACAATTTAGCGGCATTGCGAATTCTTCAGCAGGAAGCGCAGGTACAGGACGAGGCGGTAAAAAGCGCGCATGAATCCTTGGCCATCATTACTAATCAATACAAGGCAGGGACCGTGAGCTATCTCGACGTCGTCGCCGTGCAAACGGCGGCGCTTAACAACGAACGCACCCAGACAGAGATCTTGGGCCGCCAACTTATCGCCAGCGTTCTGCTCATCAAGGCACTCGGCGGCGGCTGGAAGGCGGCGGCAATACCATAAACTCAGCGACTTGCTGGTACGAAGAAGTTAAGACAAACCGGAAAAAATATGGGGACTACGAGCGCGGCTTAGAAAACCATCCCCACCGACCGTTGACTTGTCACGGCCGGAGGGAAATGTCTAAAGATTGGTAGCGGGGGTAGGATTTGAACCTACGACCTTCGGGTTATGAGCCCGACGAGCTGCCAGACTGCTCCACCCCGCAGCAGGGCCGCGATATTACAGGCGCATCTTTCGGAATACAAGGAAACTTAGCCACTTCCTATTTCGGCCAACCGTTCGGCACAGTAGATATACGCGATCCAACCCATGAGCGTGCCAATGGCGTCGACCGCCGCCAGGCCTTCCCATGATAACGAATCGTCGAACACCCATAACACCATCGCCGGCGCCAGCGTCAGCAAGGCGGGGAACATCGATTGCGGTAAACGCTGCCACAGCGTCAACACCGCCGACCGCAGCGTCGGCAGCAATCGAAAGTCGGATCCGACGAACACCACCGGAAACCAATAGACAAACAAAAAGCCGAGTGCCGGCACGGATAAGGCAAAGGCATGCAGCGTTTGCTCGGTTAACGCCCCCGGCTCAGTGCCAAAAAGACCCAGAGCGATAAACTGCACGAGCTGAATGATAACGATCATGACCAGCCCGGCCTTGGTCATTAACCAGAGGAACGGACCGTAGACCGGAATGCCCGCCTGCAAGGCGTCGCCGATATTGACGACGTCACGACTTTGCGCGAATGCACGCGAGATCCCCGCCATTAAATAAAACAGTCCAGCGATCCCGACGCCGCCGAGCACCATCAGTGTAAACGGCTCGGGCTTGTCCTCACCGGCGACTAACTGGCGCAATAACACCGAGAAGAAAAACTGGGCGACGATCAGCAACCATAGGCCCTGACTCATTAATGCCCGTACTGCGGCCCGAATACGCCGCTCGCCTTCACCAAAAGTTTGCATCAGCTACGCTTAGAAACGCCTGGCAGATAAAACCTTAGCCTAGCACGCAAAGCCATCGATTCGCGCGCCTTATCGCCCAGAAGATGCCACACGACAAGCCACCGCGCCGGCGCGGCCGCAGATATCGTTATTGGCGGCGGTTCCACCATTGTTCGGGGCACTAACGCAATTGTTGGCGGCATGGCTCGAAGCGCGCGTCGGCACCCGACGCACGCTAATTCTGTTTGGCGCATTGATGCACGCGCTCACCTGGTTGCCGATTATCTGGTTGCCATATTTCTTTCCGGCGCACGCCATACCGGTGATGGTCAGCAGCGTCGCGCTCTACTTCGGCTGGCTCGGGTTGGAAGCGCCGCTCTGGAGCAGCCTGATGGGCGATCTGGTACCGCCGCGTAAGCGCGGCCGATTTTTCGGTGGACGCACGCGGTTCATGAGCGTCACCGGCTTCATCTGTTATTTGTCCAAGCGATATCCGGCGCCGCCTGGGCCGGTTTCACGCTCGCCATCGGCAATTATCTTTATGACATAGTCCCAACCGAACGGCGCGCGCCCTACTGGGCGATCCACAATCTACTCACGAGCGTCGGCGTATGCATTGGTGCGTTGCTCGGTGGTGCGATTAGCAGTCGTTGGCCGACAACATTGACGTTACTTGGCCATACCATGCGTTGGGTAAGCGGAGTGAGAAGCACAGGAAGGCGTTGCGCCACCCCGGGGGGGTGCTTTCTTTTGGTTCCTTTTCTTTGCACAAGCAAAGAAAAGGAACCCTGGGTTGCGGGGCAGAGCATCCCGCTGATTATATTTATTACATCGACAGTCATCGCCCCCAACGGGGGCGATTCAACCCAACCTACTGCGCCACCTTCACCAACACACCCACTCCCCAATCCGGACTACCATCGCTCAGCCCCTTCATCACATACCCCGTGATGCGAGTCTGCGCGTCGGCCTTGCTGCTCATGAACAACGTCAACTCACGTTGCGACGGTGTACCCGGCAAAACGTTATCCTGCATATCGAACGTTGCGCCCAGGGTAGTCGTATTGCCGACGTTAAAAACCGCGCCGGCCGAAGCAAACGGAACGTTGTCATAATCGACACCGGACGGATCGCCCATGAACTTATATCCGAGCGAACCGAACAAGCCAGTGGTGCCGTAGTTACGCTCGGCATCGATCTGAATCGACAGATCGTTCTCGCCAGTGCCGAGGTTCTTGTCTTCGTCGGCAGTACCAAACTTAACCTTGCCGGTAACATCGATGCGCGGACGCTCGTTATCTTCGGTCCATAAATTAACCGACCCTTTGAGCAACAAATCGCCGACGCCGATTTCGGCATCGCTCTCCCCGGCCGCGCGACCGCTGGGGATGCCGCGTCCATCGCCGCCCGGGACGATAGTGCCCGGTCCATCGACGACGAGTAACGGTGCGGTCATGGATACGCTGTAGCGATCCGCTTCGTATTTAAAGGTGAACGGAAAATACCAAATGTCGGTGTCTTGCGAGGTGTCGTAGCTGCCGGTGGTGTACTCGGCGCCGTAACTGAGACTGAAGTCGCCCTTTTGCTGTGCCCATACCGGGACAGCGTTAACAGCGGCAACTAACAGCAATACCGAAATAACGCGTTTTGCTAAAACCATAGAGTGCTCACCGTTTTTTAGGATCCGAAGAACGGATTCTAACTAGAAAAGATAAAACGGAAACAACACTATGAGTAAGACAGTGAGCGAATGGCGAAATTACACCAATCAATAACCGTGCCGACCCACGGCAGGATACCGACCAGCAGCAACCCATTAACGCCAAGCAACACGCGAAAGTCCCTGCCCGCCTCGATTGGCGCCAGATCTTGCGCATCGTCGAAGTACATGAGCTTGACGATACGTAGGTAGTAATAAGCGCCGATGACGGCAAACAGCACAGATAACACTGCCAACCAAACCGCGCCGCTACCAACGAGCGATTGGATCACAAGAAACTTTGCATAGAACCCAGCAGTCGGTGGCACACCGGCCATGGAAAACATCAGCAACAACATCAAGAACGCGTGCCACGGGCTACGCTGGTTAAGGCCCTTGAAGTCGTCCAGGCGCTCGGCCTCGAAACCGGAACGCGACAGCAGGATCACGATGCCGAACGCACCGAGGCTCATGACGGCGTACACCAGCACGTAGAACAACGACGCGCTATAACCGCTGGGCGACGCGCTCAAAATGCCGAGCAAGAAGAAACCCATGTGCGAGATCGCCGAATACGCCAACATGCGCTTAATGTTGGTCTGGGCGATGGCAATCAGGTTACCGAGCGCCATCGACAGAATGGCAAGGATAACCAACATGCCGTGCCACGAGCTGGAAACCCCTTCGAGACCGCCGACCAGGAGACGCATTACCATGGCAAAGGCCGCCAGCTCGGGGGCGGTACTGATATAAAGCGTTACTGCCGTCGGCGCACCGTGATAGACGTCGGGCACCCACATATGGAACGGTACCGAGCCGAGCTTAAACGCGATACCGACGACGACGAAAACTAATCCGAAGATCAACACGATGTCGTTCGGGTTCATTTTGCTGACAGCTAGGCGTACCGCACTAATCTCCAAGCTACCGGTCACGCCGTAGAGCATGGACATGCCGTAGAGCAACATGCCGGAGGCCATAGCGCCGAGCACGAAGTACTTCATCGCCGCCTCGGTGGCAGTCGCCGAATCGCGCTGGAACGCCACCATCGAATAGAGCGACAACGACAACAGCTCGAGACCGAGGTACAGCGTCAAGAAGTGGCTGGCCGATACCATCACCATCATGCCGACGATGCCGAACAAACCGAGAACGTAGTATTCGCTGCGATCCAAGCCACGACTGCGCAAATAATCGCGCGAGTAGGCGAAGACGAAGAAGGTCACGCCATAGATCGCCAGCTTGAGCAATACCGACAACGGGTCGGCGACGAACATACGGTTGAACAAATAACCCGAGATATCGGCACCGGCGATCGTCAGACAGGCGGCGCCCGCCAGCGTCAACTGCGTCAACGCGTACGACACTGACCGGGCACTCGGCGCGATATAGAGGTCAGCCAGCAAGATCACGCACGCCATCGCGAACACGAAGATCTCGGGTAACACGGGGAACAGGCTCGGCATTTCGAGATTCATGGTCGCGTTAGAGCTTGGTTTGGTTGACCTGGGCCAGCAAATGCTCGACCGAGGTATGCATGACGTCCAGGAACGGATTCGGCCACAATCCCATGAACAATACTGCCGTGGCCAGCGTGACCAGAAAGATCGCCTCACGACGATTGATATCGGTCAACGCGGCAACGTCGGCACTGCCGATATCGCCGAAGATCACCCGTTTGTACATCCACAACGAATACGCCGCGCCGAAGATCAATGTCGTCCCCGCCACCAACGCGTACCAGAAGCTGACCTGGAACGCACCGAGAATGACCAAGAACTCACCGACGAAACCGGACGTGCCGGGCAGACCGCTGTTGGCCATAGCGAATAGCATCATGAACGCGGCGAACACTGGCATCGGTTTGGCCACCCCGCCGTAGTCGCGGATCATGCGCGAGTGCATACGGTCGTAAAGCACGCCGACGCACAGGAATAACGCGCCCGAGACGAAACCGTGCGAGATCATCTGGATCAGGCCGCCTTCGATGCCCTGGGCATTGAAGACAAAGAAGCCGAGCGTGACGAAGCCCATGTGCGCGATCGACGAATAAGCAATCAGCTTCTTCATGTCTTCTTGTACCAGCGCTACCAGACCGATATACACGACCGCAATCAGCGACAACATGATCATCAGCCAAGCGAGATGATGCGACGCGTCGGGTGCGATCGGCAGCGAGAACCGCAAGAAACCGTAGGCGCCGAGCTTCAACATAATCGCCGCCAGAATAACCGAGCCACCGGTCGGCGCTTCGACGTGCGCATCCGGCAACCACGTGTGTACCGGCCACATCGGCACCTTCACCGCGAACGCGGCGAAGAACGCCAGGAAGATCAGGATCTGCTCATTCAGGTCGAGCTTCTGCGCGTGGAAACCTAGAATGTCGAAATTGCCGGTCTTGTGGTACAGATACAGCAGCGCCACCAACATCAATACCGAGCCGATGAAGGTGTACAGGAAGAACTTGATAGTGGCGTACACGCGGTTCGGTCCGCCCCATAGGCCGATGATGATGAACATCGGTACCAACATCGCTTCCCAGAAGACGTAGAACAAAATCCCATCGAGCGCGGCGAACACACCGATCATCAAACCTTCCATGAACAGGAACGCCGCCAGGTATTGGGCGACGCGCTTCTCGATCACTTCCCAGGAGGAGATCACCACCAGCACCGTGCTGAAACTGGTGAGCAGTATCAACCAAAGGGAAATACCGTCGATACCGAGCCGATAACGAATATTGAACGCATCGATCCACGCATAGTTCTCGACGAACTGCATCTGCGCCGTGCCCGAATCGAAATAGAGATAGAGCGGAATGGTGGCGACAAACGACAGCAACGAGAACAGCAGCGCCAGCTTGCGCGCCAGCGGCGCGCGCGTGTCGTCACCGGTGGCAAGCACGACTACGCCGCCGATGATCGGCAGCCAGACGCAGAGACTGAGCAAATGATCGACGAGCATCGGTTAGTGGAAATATTTTAAGAACGTTATTAGGAAGAACAGGCCGAGGATCATGGCGAAGGCATAGTGATAGACATAGCCGGATTGGATATGCCGAACCGCCGCCGACACCCACCCTACCAGGCGCGCCGTACCGTTGACCGCCAAACCATCGATCAGCTTCACATCGCCGACGCGCCAGAACAATTTACCGATGCCGCGCGCGCCGCGGATGAAGACGAACTGATAGATCTCGTCGAAGTAATATTTGTTCAGCAGCACCTGGTACAACACATTGACCCGCACACGGATTTGCTCCGGCAGATCGGGCCGACGGATATATAAGAACCAGGCGAGGCCAAAGCCGATTGCCGCCAGCAGCATCGGTATGCTGGTGAAGCCGTGAGCGATAAATGGGCCGAGACCGTGGAAATGTTCCTTGATATGGCCGACGGTATCGTGCGCCGGCAATACCTTGATGGCCTCACCGAAGTAACCACTGAAAACAATCGGCTGCAATAGATAACCGGCAGCGATCGACGGGATTGCTAACAGCACCAACGGCACTACCACGACCAGCGGCGATTCCTTCAGATGGTGCTCGGTATCGTGGTCCATGCGCGGCTTGCCGTGGAACACGAGGAACAGCAATCGGAAAGAATAGAACGATGTAATTAGTACACCCGAGAGCACGGCGGCATAAGCGATACCGCTACCCGGCAACGTCGAGTGCTGCACCGCTTCGATAATCAAATCCTTCGAGAAAAAGCCGGACATCCCGGGAAAACCGATGATCGCCAGCGTACCGACCCACATGGTAATGAACGTCCACGGCATGTACTTGCGCAGCCCGCCCATTTTGCGGATGTCTTGCTCGTGATGCATGGCGATAATCACCGAACCGGCGCCTAAGAACAGCAACGCCTTGAAAAAGGCATGCGTGCCCAGATGAAAAATGCCGACGCTGTAAGCCGACGCGCCGAGCGCCACCATCATGTAACCGAGCTGCGACAGCGTCGAGAACGCAACGATGCGTTTGATATCGTTTTGGACGATGCCGACCAGTGCCATGCTGAACGCCGTAATTGCGCCGATAACGAGCACCACCGACAGCGCCACCTCCGACAACTCGTACAGCGGCGACATGCGCGCCACCATGAACACGCCGGCAGTCACCATCGTTGCCGCGTGGATCAACGCCGAGATCGGCGTCGGACCTTCCATCGAGTCGGGCAGCCAAACATGCAGCGGTACCTGCGCCGATTTGCCCATGGCACCGATGAACAACAGGATGCAGATCAGCGTCAACGCGTTCCAATCGGTGCCGGGGATGACCTGCAGCACTTCATGGGCGAACTGCGGCGCGATAGCGAATACCGCGGCGTAATCGAGGCTGTCGAAATAGTAAAAGATCGCGGCGATACCGAGCAGGAAGCCAAGATCGCCGACGCGATTCATCAGAAACGCTTTCAGCTGCGCGTACGTCGCCGTCGGCCGCGTATACCAGAAGCCGATCAACAGGTACGACATCAAACCGACCGCCTCCCAGCCGAAAAACAGCTGCAGGAAGTTGTTCGACATCACCAACATCAACATGGCGAAGGTGAACAACGAGATGTAACTGAAGAAACGCTGGTAACCCGGATCGTCGTGCATATAACCGATGGTGTAGATATGCACCATCAACGAGACGAAAGTGACGACGGTCATCATCACCGCCGTCAACGGATCGATTAAGAAACCGACTTCGAGCGGCAAGCGACCGGCGACCGCCCAGGTATAAATCGCGCCGTTAAAGCTGTGACCGGCATACACATCCGGCAACACGACGAATGCCGACAGGCCGAAAGCGATAGCGACACCGAGAATCGTTACGCAGTGCGCCGCCACACGGCTGATCTTCCAACCGAGCAAGCCGGCAATCAACGCGCCGGCGAGGCACGACAACGGGATCAGCAAATAGATAGTTTCTTGGCTCATCCCTTCAGCGTATCCAGGTCTTCGACGTCGATAGTGGAACGATTACGGAACAGTACCACCAGAATGGCGAGGCCGATGGCCGACTCGGCGGCGGCGACCGTCAGAATGAAGAACACGAACACCTGGCCGGCGGTGTCTTCCAAGTAATGCGAGAAGGCGACGAAGTTCATATTCACTGCCAGCAACATGAGCTCGATCGCCATGAGCAGGATCACGAGATTCTTCCGGTTGAGAAAAATCCCGACGACGCTCAGCGCGAACAGAATCGCACCAACGATCAGGTAGTGTTCCAACGGGATCATCGCTTCTCCTTAACTATTCTTTTTCAATAAACGCCGTCGAGCGTTTCAGGGAAATCACGACTTCTTTTCCGCCGGCATCTTGACGATGCGCACGCGATCTTCGCGTCGCACACCGATCTGCGCGGCCGGATCGAGATATTTCGTATCTTTACGCCGGCGCATGGTCAAGGCGATAGCAGCAATGATCGCTACCAACAGAATGACCGCCGCCAACTCGAATGGATAAACGTAGAACGTATAAATAAGGCGCCCAAGCTCGCGTGTATTGCTGTGGCCGGCAACTGCCGCTGCCGGCTCCGGCATGTGTGTCGGCGAGAAATTGCCGGAGCTCAAAATCAGCGACATCTCCAACACCAGCAACACGGCAACGATGCCGCCGATTGGCAAGTACTCGCCAAAGCCGGCGCGTAAACGTGCCAAATTAATATCGAGCATCATCACGACGAACAGGAACAGCACCATGACCGCGCCCACGTACACCAGCACCAGCACGATCGCCAGGAATTCAGCCGACAATAACAACCACAAGCCAGCGGCACTGAAGAACGCCAGCACCAGGAACAACGCCGATTTCACCGGGTTGCGCAACGTAATCACCATCGCTGATGCGAACACCAGCAGGCCGGCGAAGACGTAGAAAATGAGTTGCTTGAATTCAAACATTATTAGTTGCCACGAATGCCCAAGGCCCAAGAACTGACACGCGCGCAAATGCGGCGCGCCTACTCCCCTCCCCCTTCAGGGGGGAGGGAATTTCAGGTTGGCGGATAATTCTCATCGAAACTTCGCATCCGCTGCACGATCGGCAGCGATGCGCTTCTCGAATTTATCGCCCATGGCGAGCAGTTGTTCCTTATTGATTATCTGCTCGCCGCGCTTTTCCATATGAAATTCGTTGAACGATGTTTCGACGATCGAATCCACCGGGCATGATTCTTCACAGAAGCCGCAGTAGATGCACTTGAACAGGTCGATATCGTACCGCGTCGTGCGGCGCGTGCCGTCGGAACGCTGAGTCGACTCGATGGTGATTGCCAACGCTGGGCACACTGCCTCGCACAATTTACAGGCGATACAACGCTCTTCGCCGTTCGGATAACGCCGCAACGCATGCAAGCCACGAAAGCGCGGGCTTACCGGCGTTTTCTCGTCCGGGTACTGCACCGTGATCTTGCGCTTGAACAAGTGACGACCGGTGACACTCAGGCCCTTGAGCAGCTCAACCAATAGAAAACTATTTACGTAGCGCTTGAACGAACTCATATGACGAGCCCTTTTCCAACTCCCCCTCTCCCCCGAAAGAGGGAGAGCGCAAGGGGAGAGGGGCCAGCTAATGCCACCTTCCTCTTCCCAAAAATAAACAATGTCCCCATCTCAGCGCTCCATCAGTGGACGATAAAACCCCAGGGGGTCAGGAACATCACCGCGCCGATCAGCACGATCCACACTAGCGTCACCGGAATAAATACCTTCCAGCCGAGGCGCATGATCTGGTCGTAGCGATAGCGCGGGAACGTCGCGCGGAACCAGAGAAACCAAAACAGCATGAAACTGACCTTGAACAGGAACCAATGCAGCCCGTTGCCAAGGATCGACTTTAGCACCGGCACATCCGGCACCCACGACGGCGGCAGCGGCGACAACCAGCCGCCGAGGAACATGAGCGCCGCCAGCGCCGCAATCAAAATCATGTTGGCGTATTCGGCCAGGAAGAACAACGCAAAACCGATGCCGGAGTATTCGACGTGAAAGCCGGCGACCAGTTCCGACTCGCCTTCGGCGACATCGAACGGCGCGCGGTTGGTTTCGGCGACGCCGGCGATGAAGTAAACGACAAACAACGGAAACAGCGGCCAGACGTACCACTCAAGCACACCGTAGTCACCCGCCTGATGCAGCACGATCTCGCGCAGGTTGAGACTGCCGGCCGCCATCAGCACGCCGACCAGAGCAAAACCCATGGCAATTTCGTACGCCACGATCTGCGCCGCCGAGCGCATACTGCCCAAGAATGCGTACTTCGAATTCGACGCCCAGCCGGCGATGATGACGCCGTAAACGCCCATCGATGTCAGCGCCAGGATGAACAATAGGCTGGCGTCGACGTTGGCCAACACCAGCTCGTCGGTGAACGGAATCACCGCCCAGGCGGTGAACGCCGGCGCCAACGCCAACAGCGGTGCAATAACGAACAGATAACGGTTCGCTTTGGCCGGGATGATGACTTCCTTCAACAGCATCTTCAGCACGTCGGCGATTGGCTGCAGCCAGCCGCGCGGTCCGACGCGATTCGGGCCGATACGGACCTGCATGTAGCCGATAATTTTGCGTTCGGCGAACGTGAGATAAGCGACGCTGAGGATCAACGGCAATAGGATCGCGACGATCTTCGCCAGCGTCCATGCCGTGACCTGCAGCCACGGCGGCAGGCCATCCAAGATTGCCAGACCGGTCTCGTTCATCGCTCGCGCACCACGCTGGCGGCGCCGTGCGCACCGAGCGCCGCGGTCTCGAAGTAACCGGATGGAACCAACGCGCAGCCGTCGGCGATACGCGCGTCGATAGCAACATTGAGACGTGCCTCACCGGCGATCGTCCGCACCATCACCATTTCGCCTTCGGTCAGGTGCAACTGCGCCGCGACCGATGCGTTCACGCGCAACGCCGGCGGCGGATTGTCGGCCGTATGCTGCAACGCGGGCGCACGCCGAACCAACGGATCGGCGGCGTAGAGCGGCACTTCGGCCAAACGATACAGTTGGCCATCGGTGAGCGGCACGCGCACCGGCGATGGAATCGTTCCCTTCTCCAACACGCCGGCACTGATTTGCGTCGGCAGATTGAGCTCGGCCCGTACTTCGTCGATGGTCGAATACTGAAAACCATCGGCGCCCAGCTTGTCGCCCAGTACGCGCAGAATCTTCCAACCAGGACGTGTTTCACCAAGCAGCTTTACCGCCGCGTCGAACCGCTGCACGCGACCTTCGACGTTGACGAAGCTGCCGGCAGTCTCGGTGAACGGTGCCAGCGGTAACAAAGCATGCGCATAACCGATGGCACCACCGCGATAGATCGACGGCTTGAAGTGGGTAAACATGGTGACGAACTCGGCGGCTTCCATCGCCTTTGCCGCCAACGCGCCATCGAGCACATCGAGCTCGGGCTCGACGCCATATAGTAAGTAAGCCTTGCGCGGCTCGCGCAGCATGGTCAGCGTGTTGCGGCCGTTGCCGGCAGCACCGCCGAGCGGCCCGCGATGCGGTAAACAACCGGCAACGCAAGCACCGACGGCATTGGCTTCCGGTAAAAAGCCGAGCGTAGCGCCGGACAACTCGGCAATACGCTGCGCCAATGTCCGCAAGCCGGCGGCTTGCGGATGGCTGGCAGCGAACGGTCCGAGCAGCACCATCTTATTTGAGGCCTGCGTTAATACGTCAGCGATACGACGCGCATCGGTGCCTGGCGTCAGCGCATCGATCCAACTGGCGCTACCGGTCGGCGCGCCATGCGCATCGCTCAACGCCTTGGCGACCTCAGCGACAGCGGCGTACATCGTTTCCGGCCGGCCGATCACCTTGCCGGCTAAACGGTAGGTAAAGTCGTAGTCGACCGGATTGATGGCCATGACGCGCGCACCGCGGACTGCCGCTTTACGCAGACGTAGGCCGATCAGCGGCTGATCTTTACGCGGGTTGGCGCCGATCAACAGCACCGCGTCCAGCTTTTCGAGATCGGCGATCGACATGCCGAGTCCCGGATACAACGGTGTCCGCGCATCGTCGCTGAAATCGAGTTGACGCAAACGATGATCGACATTGTGCGAACCGAGCGCGCGCATGAGCTTCTGCAACAGATAATGCTCTTCGACCGTCGCCATCGGCGATGCCAATGCGCCGACGGCATCGGCGCCGTGGCGCTCGATCGTACGACGCAGGCCTTGGGCAACGAAATCGAGCGCGGTCGGCCAATCGACTTCTTCCCATTGGCCGCTGCGATGAATCATCGGCAGACGCAGCCGCTCTTCGGAGTTGAGCGCTTCGTAGCTGAAGCGATCACGGTCCGACAACCAGCATTCGTTGATCGACTCGTTGGTACGCGGCAAGACGCGCATCACTTTGTCGCGCAACGTCTGCACGTCGACGTTGGAACCGACGCAATCGTGCGGCGCGATCGACGCGTGATGATCGAGCTCCCACGGCCGCGCTTTGTATTGGAACGGCTTCGACGTCAGCGCGCCGACTGGGCAGATGTCGATGACGTTGCCGGACAGCTCGGAGTCGACGCTCTTGTCGAGGAACGTGCGGATTTCGCTGTGCTCGCCGCGACCGAGCACGCCGAACTCGGCGACGCCGGCGATCTCCTGACCGAAACGCACGCAACGCGTGCAATGAATGCAACGCGTCATGAAGGTGGTGATTAACGGACCGATGTCTTTGTCCGGAATGACGCGCTTACGCTCTTCGTAGCGCGAATCGTCTTTGCCGTAGCCGAGCGCTTGGTCCTGCAACGGACATTCGCCGCCCTGGTCGCAAATCGGGCAATCGAGCGGATGATTGAGCAGCAGGAATTCCATCACGTGCTGCTGCGCGTCTTTGGCCTTGGCCGAACGCGTGTAGATCTTCATGCCGTCGGCCACCGGTGTAGCACAGGCCGGCAGCGGCTTCGGCGACTTCTCGACTTCAACCAAACACATGCGGCAGTTGGCGGCAATCGGCAGCTTGTCGTGGTAGCAAAAACGCGGAACGTAGATACCGGCGGCGTCGGTCGACTGAATGATCATCGAGCCCTTGGCGGCTTGAAGCTTACGGCCATCGACCTCGATCGTGACGGTATCGGGTGCCGGTGCCGGTTGTGGCTGCTGCACGCTCATGAATCCTCTCGTGTCTCGGGCAGACATGCCCGACGCTCGATATGGTATTGGAATTCGTCGCGAAACTGCTGGACGAAACTACGCACCGGCCAGGCGGCGGCCTCGCCGAAGGCGCAGATGGTGCGGCCTTCGATTTTCGAGGCGACGTCGTCGAGCAGGTCGAGATCCTGCGGTCGGCCCTGCCCGGCTTCGATGCGATCGATCATGCGCGCCATCCAGCCGGTGCCTTCGCGGCACGGCGTGCATTGGCCGCACGACTCTTCATAATAAAAATGTGAAATGCGTTGTAGCGCGCGCACCATGCAAGTGGTCTCGTCCATGACGATGACGGCGCCGGAACCGAGCATCGACCCCGCCTTCGAGATCGAGTCGTAATCCATGGTCAGCTCCATCATGATGCGACCGGGCAAAACCTTCGCCGACGAACCGCCGGGAATGACCGCCTTCACGCGATGGCCGTTGCGTACGCCGCCGGCCATCTTAAGTAATTCAGCGAACGGCGTGCCGAGCGGAATTTCGTAGTTGCCCGGGCGATTGACGTGGCCGGACACCGAGAAAATTTTGACGCCGCCGTTGTTCGGCTTGCCCAAACCGAGAAAGTGCTGGGCACCGTGACGCAGGATATACGGGACCGAGGCGAAGGTCTCGGTGTTGTTGACCGTGGTCGGCCGACCGAACAAGCCAAAGTGCGCCGGGAACGGCGGCTTATAGCGCGGCAAACCGCGTTTGCCTTCGATCGATTCGAGCAGCGCCGTTTCCTCGCCGCAGATATAAGCGCCAGCGCCGAGATGATCGTATAGATCGAAATCGACACCCGAATCCAAAATGTTCTTACCCAAAAGACCCGCGCCGTAAGCTTCTTTCAATGCCGATTCGAAGCGCTCGTACGGCTCGATAAATTCGCCGCGCATGTAGTTGTAACCGACGGTCGTACCCATGACATAGCTGGCGATTGCCATGCCTTCGATCACTTGATGCGGGTTGTAGCGCAGGATATCGCGGTCTTTGAAGGTGCCTGGCTCGCCTTCATCGGAGTTGCAGACCAAGTATTTTTGGCCCGGCGACTTCGGATTGATGAAGCTCCACTTAATGCCGGTAGCAAAACCAGCACCGCCACGACCGCGCAACGCCGCCGTCTTGAGCGTATC
This sequence comes from Gammaproteobacteria bacterium, assembly GCA_016199745.1. Classification (NCBI taxonomy): domain Bacteria; kingdom Pseudomonadati; phylum Pseudomonadota; class Gammaproteobacteria; species Gammaproteobacteria bacterium. Next base: position 250,383 of record JACQFZ010000022.1, on the reverse strand, counting down.
GACGATGGTCGCGGGCTCGGGCTTCTCGCGCAGTATCTTTTCCCACATCTCATAACCGCCGGTGCTGCGATAGCTCGCCAGCGTCCACGGTTTGTCGAGACTGGGGTCCGGCAGGCAGACGCGGGTGGTCATGGTTATTTCAACCCCGCCAACAACGCGTCGAATTTTTCCGGCGTCACGTTCTCGTGATACTTGTCGTCGATCATCAACGCCGGTGCACCACCGCAAGCGGCCAAGCACTCGGCCTGCTTTAAGGTGCAGCGGCCGTCGGCGGTGGTCTCGCCAATGTCGACGCCGAGACGCTGCTTGATGTGCTCGAGCAATTTTTCGGAGCCGCGCAACCAGCAGGAGATGCTGTTGCAGACATAAACTTTGTGTCGACCGACCGGTTGCAAGTCGTACAAGCTATAAAAGGTAGCGACTTCCTGCACTGCCACTTGCGGAATACCGAGGTAATCGGCCACGGCCTCGAGTAACACCGGCGTGAGATAACCGCCGTTCTCGCGCTGCACAATCGTCAGCGCCGGCAACGTCGCCGCCCGCCGGCGGTCGGCCGGATATTTCGTTAACCAACGATCGATCTCGGCGCGCGCAGCGGCCGATAGCGTATGCGCTGGATGCGGCTTAGACGACGTGGCCATTAGCGATCGATCTCCCCGAAGACGATGTCCTGCGTACCGATAATGGCTACCAAGTCGGCGATCATGTGGCCGCGGCACATTTCATCGAGCGCCGCCAAATGCGCGAAGCCCGGTGCGCGCAACTTCACCCGATACGGCTTATTAGCACCATCGGAAATCAAGTACACACCGAACTCGCCCTTCGGCGCTTCGACCGCGGCATACACCTCGCCTTCGGGCGCGCAGTACCCTTCGGTAAAAAGTTTGAAGTGGTGAATCAATGCCTCCATATCGGCCTTCATTTCTTCGCGCCGCGGCGGCGCCACCTTGTGGTCATCGACCATCACCGGGCCTGGATTGCGCCGCAACCAATCGACGCATTGACGGACAATGCGGTTGCTTTGCCGCATCTCTTCAATACGCACGAGATAACGGTCGTAGCAGTCGCCATTGACGCCGACCGGGATATCGAAATCGACACGATCGTAAACGGCATACGGTTGTTTCTTGCGCAAATCCCACTCGATGCCGCTGCCGCGCAACATCGGACCGGTAAAACCGAGCTGCAATGCACGCTCTGGGCTGACGACGCCGATACCGACGGTGCGTTGCTTCCAGATGCGATTGTCGGTCAACAGCGTTTCGTACTCGTCGACATAACCGGGGAAGCGCTCGGTGAAGTCCCAAACGAAATCGAGTAACGAACCTTGGCGGTTAGTGTTGAGCTGCGCGACTTCTTTTTCGTCGTGCCACTTGGACGACTGGTACTTCGGCATGCTGTCCGGCAAATCGCGATAAACGCCGCCCGGACGGTAATAGGTCGCGTGCATGCGCGCGCCGGACACCGCTTCATAGCAATCGAACAAATCTTCGCGCTCGCGGAAGCAGTACAGGAACACCGTCATTGCACCGATATCGAGACCGTGGGCGCCGAGCCAGAGCAAATGATTCAGGATGCGCGTGATCTCGTCGAACATCACCCGAATGTATTGCGCCCGCACCGGCGCTTCGATGCCGAGTAACTTCTCGATGGCGCGCACGTAGGCGTGCTCGTTGCACATCATCGATACGTAATCGAGCCGATCCATGTAACCGATCGATTGGTTGTATGGCTTGCTCTCGGCCAGCTTTTCAGTGCCGCGATGCAGTAAACCGATATGCGGATCGATCCGCTGAATGACTTCGCCGTCGAGCTCCATCACCAGGCGCAACACACCGTGCGCCGCCGGATGTTGCGGCCCGAAGTTCATGGTGTAGTTACGGATCTCAGCCACGGGCGAATCCTTCGTCACGAATTACGCGCGGCACCAACACGCGCGGCTCGATCGACACCGGTTGGTAGACAACACGCCGTTTGGTCTCGTCGTAACGCATTTCGACATTGCCGATCAGCGGGAAATCTTTGCGGAACGGGTGGCCGATGAAACCGTAGTCGGTCAGTAATCGACGCAGATCCGGATGCCCTTCAAAGATAATGCCGAATAGATCGAACGCCTCGCGCTCGAACCAATCGGCCGCGCTCCAAATCTCGCTCACCGAATCGACGCGCGGCATGTCGTCGTCGAGTAACACTCGTACCCGTACTCGGCGGTTGTGCTTGATCGACAACAGATGGTAGACAACGGCGAAGCGTGGGCCGGCTTTGACGCCTTCGCGCGATTCCGCGCGATAAGTCGCGTAATCCACGCCGCAGACATCGATGAGTTGTTCGAAGGCGAACGCCGAATCGTCACGCAGTGCACGCGCCGCTTTTAAAATTCCGTCGCGTCGAATTTCTAATGTCAGCTCGCCATGCGCTAAAACGACGCGCGTGACCAATCCGCCTAATTTCTCGGCGACGTTTGTCGCAAGCGCCTGCAGTGCCTCGCTCATTATTGGCTATTCGTCCGTTGCGTTAGCGCGCGATCGTGTGGGTGCGCCGGATCTTGTTCTGGAGTTGCAAAATTCCGTATAGCAGCGCCTCCGCAGTCGGCGGGCAACCCGGAACATAGACATCGACCGGAACGATGCGGTCGCAACCGCGTACGACCGCGTAGGAATAATGATAATAACCGCCGCCGTTGGCGCATGAGCCCATGGAAATGACCCAACGCGGCTCGGCCATTTGGTCATACACCTTGCGCAGCGCCGGTGCCATCTTATTAACCAGTGTACCAGCGACGATCATCACGTCCGACTGGCGCGGGCTCGGCCGGAATACGACGCCGAAACGATCGAGGTCGTAGCGCGAGGCGCCGGCGTGCATCATCTCGACGGCACAACAAGCGAGGCCGAAAGTCATTGGCCACAACGAACCGGTGCGCGCCCAATTCGTGACTTTATCGATGCTGGTGATCGCCCAACCGCGATCCAATAGGCCGCCGTCCGCTACTCCCATTCAAGCGCCCCTTTCTTCCACTCGTAGATGAATCCGATCACCAGGATACCGAGAAACAACATCATCGACAGAAAACCGAACAAACCGATTTCTTGCAGCGCGATCGCCCACGGAAATAAAAAGGCGATCTCCAAATCGAAGATGATGAAGAGGATGGCGACTAAGTAGTAGCGCACGTCGAACTTCATGCGCGAATCTTCGAATGCCTCGAATCCGCACTCGTAGGGGGAAAGTTTGTCAGGATCGGGCCGATGTGGACCCAATAGCCGGCCGAGCAGCATCATGACGATGCCGAGCGCGAGCGCAACTAACATGAATATCAAAATGGGGAGATAATTTTGCAGCATTGAAGGCCGCCAGCCACCCGCGAAAACGCTGGCGAGTCTACTTAGCCAGTGTCACAAAATCAAGACAAAATCCGGGGGAACCCAATACCGCGGCGCATGATTTCCGTTACAGATGTGTGTAAACAAAAATAAAAGAGGACGGGAAATGCGGATCGGAATAGAAACGGCAACAAGCGGAAGCTTCCCGACCTCATTAACTTCCTTGCTACCCCCTTACGCATTTCCTTGCGAGCTTCTCGGCCTCCCTGAAGTTCGCAACTGCTGCCGCCTCCCATTCCCCCTGCCCCCGCAGGTCCGCATTCCCGTCCAACAAATGTAAGGCGGGCCAGACGCTAACAAGCAGAAGACGTACGCGAAAGGCACTTTAGTGCCGACGTACTTGAGCAAGCTACAACAGTCGAGTCGGCGATCCCGGCACCAATCGCGCCTCATACTCCGCCAGGCAACGCACCAACTGCGACCGATTGAAGACGCCAACCTTATCGAAAATATGCGTTAAGTGATGCTTAACCGTACTCTCTCGCAAATCGATGATGTGGGCGATTTCGGCGTTGGTTTTCCCCATTCCCAACCAGTGCACCACTTCGCGTTCGCGCTCCGTTAATTTCGATAAACGCTCGGCGAAGAAATTATCGCCTTTGACAAACTCGATGACCCGACAAAGCGCCAGATGCAGCGCCGGTGTCAACCGCTGCAACACATCAAAGTGTTCCTCGCACGGTATTCCGGGAATTTGGAACAAACAGTGGTAGGTGCCGAAACATTTTTCATGATCGACCATTCCGTGAGCGATGGCGTTATGAAAACCATGGCGCCGGAAACTGTCGAGCCAAATCGGCGGAGTCTCAGGCCAAGGGTTCCGACCGTCGAAATATACGGGCTGTAGCACCGACAACCAACGACGCACGATAGGAGTATCGATCGCACCCGCACAATTGCGGATGGATTCGATGTGCTCAAGTGGGCAATCGACCATGACGATATAGTCGAGGCCGGCACCGCCGGCGTGCAGATGGCCCAAGCCGGAAAGCATGGAACCGTGGGGAAGGACCGGACGAATGTGCCGCCGCGTCCATTGTTTGTAATCGTCTGCCGTACGAACCGACTCGGCAGCAGCCCTGATTAACGCGTCGTTCATGCCCTGTCTCCCCTCAAGCGCATATCGAACGAGAACCTGGTCGCTATTGACGATGTGATTTGAGTCTACAACCATCGCCAAGCAGATGATCAGGCATCATCACTGACGAACCACGTACTTCCCTACAACTCCTCAATGAATGGTGCCGAAGGCGGGACTCGAACCCGCACGGCTTTCGCCACTACCACCTCAAGATAGCGTGTATACCAATTTCACCACTTCGGCCGAGCTTGAATTAAAACACGAGTAAGCGCGCGAGGAGAATAGGAAGCCTAGATTTATTCGGCGCTTTCGTCGGCACCGGCGAAGTAATCTGAAAATTCCTTCGCAAAAATTTTTCCGCTTCCTCTCTACCGCCTTACTTAGGAACCTCCGGCACGGACGGGGTAGCGGGTGTCACTGGCACTTCCGGCACTGCTGGCGTTTGCGTTGCCGGTACCGTTGTCACGCTCGACGGCTGCGCATGTCCTTTAGCGAGATACGCAAGCCCTAAGTTCGAAAGAAAAAAAACAACCGCGAGCACGGCGGTCGCTCGTGTTAAAAAGTTAGCGGTACCGCGACTGCCGAATAGCGTCTGCGATGCGCCACTGCCGAAGGCAGCCCCCATATCAGCACCCTTACCTTGCTGCAACAATACCAGCGTCACTAAGCCCAGCGCCGCCAATACGTCGACTATGATAATAATTTCACGCATATTCCACTCCGTTGTTGAAAAATTCCGTGCATGGAATTTTTCAACGCTTAATTTAGATTACGCGGTAGCCGCGCGGCAGATGGTGAGGAATTCCTCCGCCTGCAACGATGCTCCGCCGATCAGCCCGCCGTCGATGTCGGGTTGGTTGAACAACTCACGCGCATTCGCGCCCTTCACGCTGCCGCCGTACAAAATGCGTATACCATCGGCCACTTTGGCATCGCGCGCCGCGATCTGCGCGCGAATAAATCGATGTACGTCTTGCGCCTGCGCCGGCGTCGCCGTACGTCCGGTGCCGATGGCCCATACCGGCTCATAGGCGATTACGGCTTGCGCCAACGCAGCGACGCTATGCTGTGCCAATACTGCTTCGAGTTGGCGCTGCACGACCGCTTGCGTCTGCCCGGATTCACGCTCGGCGAGCGTTTCGCCGACGCATAGGATCGGCACCAATCCCGCCGCTTGCGCCGCGCCAAACTTGTCGGCGACGACCGCATCGGTTTCGCCATACAGCGCGCGCCGCTCGGAATGGCCAACGATTACATAGCGACAGTCATAATCGCGCAACATCGGCCCCGACACCTCACCGGTGTACGCGCCTGATTTGCGCGGATCTAAATTCTGCCCACCCCAAGCAATGGCACTTTTTGCCAATCGCTCAGCCGCCAGCGGAATTAGTATGAAAGGAGGGCAAACCACGACTTCCGTGCCGGAAACGGTAACAACGCCCTGCACTAGGGCAGTCAACAGCGCCGTCGACTCGGCACGGCTGCCGTTCATTTTCCAGTTTCCTGCTACCAACGGTCGGCGCCCGGCCATTTCTTCTTCCCCACATCCCGCAAAAACGGGCGCCGATGTTACCGGCGAGGCCTTAATAATGCAATTTGCGCCGGCACCTCACGAGGCTTCTTCGACCGCAGCCCGCACCACATCAGCCAGCTGCCGTGATAACCGTTCGACCAAGGCTGCATCGCGACCCTCGACCATGACCCGCACGACCGGCTCGGTACCCGATGGACGCAGCACCACCCGCCCCTGCCCGTTCAGCTCACGTTCAACGTCGCGCACCGCCCCTTGAACCCGGGTTGAACTCTGCACGTCGACACGCCGGCTCAAGCGTACGTTGATCATGCACTGCGGATACATCTCCAGGCCGTCCTTCAGCTCGGTTAACGAGCGGCCGGAACGCACCATGGCGGACAGCACCTGTAATGCAGCGATGATGCCATCGCCCGTGGTGTGTTTATCAAGGCAAATAATATGACCGGACGACTCGCCACCGAGGTCCCAACCCTTTTCGCTCAAGGCGCTCATGACATGGCGATCGCCGACCGAGGCGCGCACGAATGGGACATTGCTTTGCCGACAGATTGTCTCTAACCCGAAATTACTCATCAGGGTGCCGACAATACCGCCGCGCAACGAACCGGCGGCCAACCGATCGAAGCCGATGATATAAAGCAGTTGATCGCCGTCGATAACCGTACCGTTGCTATCGACCATCACCACACGATCGCCATCGCCATCGAGGGCGATACCGACATCGGCGCCGGTATCCAAAACGGTACGGCGCAAGATCGCAGGATGGGTCGAGCCGCATTCGCGGTTGATATTGAAACCGTCGGGCTCATTGGCGATGGCCGTGACCTCGGCGCCGAGCTCGCTGAACACCAACGGCGCAACGTTATAAGCAGCGCCGTTGGCACAATCGACGACAATGCGCAGACCGCTCAAGTTGGCACGATGCGGGAATGTGCTCTTGCAAAATTCAATGTAGCGTCCGCCGGCATCTTCGTAGCGCTTGACCTTGCCGAGTGCATTCGAGGCGACCATTTTTAGCGGTTCCCGCATTGCCTCTTCGATCGCCAGCTCGACATCGTCCGGCAGCTTCGTTCCTTCCGAAGAAAAAAACTTGATGCCGTTGTCTTCATACGGATTGTGCGAGGCACTGATGACGATGCCGGCGCGCGCACGAGCGGTGCGAGTCAGATAGGCAATTGCCGGCGTCGGCATCGGTCCGAGCAAGCGGATATCGACACCGGCGGCCGATAGTCCTGACTCGAGCGCCGATTCGAGCAAATAGCCGGACACACGCGTGTCCTTGCCGATCAAAATCTTTCCGGCTTCACCGCCATTCGTACCGAGTACGCGCCCGGCGGCCCAGCCCAGCTTAAGCACCGTCTCCGGCGTGATCGGCTCTTCGCCGACCATTCCACGTATTCCATCGGTTCCAAAGTAACTACGTTTTTTCATAGGAATCTTCTAAGGCTTGTTATTGGGTCGGATACACGGCCTGCCACATGCGCAGCGCCTCGACAGTTGGTGCAACGTCATGAACACGGACGATACGCGCACCATTTTGCACAGCGATTAACGCCAGCGCCACACTTGCCTGCAGACGACGCTCTACTGGCAAACCCAGCAACTTACCGATCATCGATTTGCGCGATAACCCGGCTAACACCGGCGCCAACGTTGTCAGCTGGCGCAATTGCCGCAACAACTCGAGATTGTGATCGACCGTCTTACCGAAGCCGAAGCCGGGATCGATCATGAGACGCTCACGCGGGATGCCGGCGGCGGCAGCGACGGCGATACGTTGCGCCAAGAACTCGCTGACCTCGCGCACGACGTCGTGATAATGCGGATCTTGCTGCATGGTCGCCGGCTGGCCCTGCATGTGCATCAACACCACCGGCCGCTCGAGCGCCGCTGCCGCTTCGACTGCCCCCGGTTCGCACAGCGCTCGCACATCGTTGATCACCCCGGCACCAGCGGCAACCGCGGCACGCATGACATCGGGTTTAGAAGTATCGACCGAAATCGGCACCGACACGACGCCAGCTAAGGCCTCGATCACCGGTATTACGCGATCGATTTCTTCCTGCACACCGACAATGCGCGCACCCGGCCGCGTGGATTCGCCGCCGATATCGACTAACCCGGCGCCCTGCTCCACCATTTCGCAGGCACGGGCAATCGCTTTCTCACGCTCAAAAAAAACACCCCCATCCATGAAGGAATCGGGGGTGATATTGAGAATGCCCATGACTACGGGGCGGGACAAATCGAGCGTCCGCCCACCGCAGTCCAACACCGTCATGCGCTAGTGCTCGCTCCGGGCGTATCGAAACGCGGCTTCACTCGCGGCTTGCTCTTGTTCGAGCGCTTGCGACCGCCGTCAGCATCGCCGTCGGAAGGATCGTTCATGCCTTCGGGCGGATGCGGATCGCGACCGTTCATGATGTCGTCGATCTGCTCGGCATCGAGCGTTTCCCAATCGAGCAAGGCCCGCGCCATTTTTTCGATCTTGTCGGCACTCTCTTCGATGATTGCGCGCGCCCGCGCGTACTGTTCGTCGACGATCCGGCGAATCTCTTTATCGACCGCTTCGGCAACGGCGTTGCTCATGTTCTTGTGCGTTGCGACGTCGCGCCCGAGAAATACCTCGGACTGGTTGTCGCCGTAAACGCGCGTACCGAGCGCATCCGACATACCCCACCGCATGACCATGTTACGCGCGAGATCCGTGGCCCGTTCGAAGTCGTTGGCAGCGCCGGTGGTCATCTGCTTCATGAACACTTCTTCGGCGATGCGCCCGCCCATCAACACAGCGATGGTCGACAACAACGACTCGCGGTCGTGGCTGAAGCGATCTTCCAACGGCAATTGCATAGTGACGCCGAGCGCGCGACCGCGCGGAATGATCGTTACTTTATGCACCGGATCGGTGTTCGGCAGCAGCTTCGCCACCACTGCATGACCGGATTCGTGGTAGGCCGTGTTCAGGCGCTCCTTTTCCGGCATCACGATCGAGCGGCGTTCGGTACCCATAATGATTTTGTCCTTGGCGCGCTCGAAGTCGTCCATGTCGACCAAGCGCTTATTGGCGCGGGCGGCGAACAGCGCCGCTTCATTCACGAGATTAGCGAGATCGGCGCCGGAGAAACCGGGCGTGCCGCGAGCGATGATGGTGGTATCGACGTCTTCCGCCGTCGGCACTTTGCGCATGTGTACTTTGAGAATTTGATCGCGGCCACGAATGTCGGGCAGCGGCACGTACACCTGGCGATCGAACCGGCCCGGGCGCAATAGCGCCGGATCGAGCACGTCGGGACGATTGGTAGCAGCGATAACGATCACACCTTCGGTACCTTCGAAGCCGTCCATTTCGACGAGTAATTGATTGAGCGTCTGTTCGCGCTCGTCATGACCGCCGCCCAAGCCGGCGCCACGCTGGCGGCCGACGGCATCGATTTCGTCGATGAAGATGATGCACGGCGCATGCTTCTTCGCTTGGTCAAACATGTCACGCACGCGCGAGGCGCCGACGCCGACGAACATCTCGACGAAATCGGAACCGGAAATGGAGAAGAACGGCACCTTGGCCTCGCCGGCGATCGCCTTGGCGAGCAAGGTCTTGCCGGTGCCGGGGTTGCCGGTCATGAGCACACCCTTGGGAATGCGGCCGCCCAACTTTTGAAACTTCGATGGATCGCGCAGGAACTCGACGAGTTCCTGTACTTCTTCCTTCGCTTCTTCCACACCGGCAACGTCTTCGAACGTGGTCTTGTTCTGTTCTTCGGTCAGCATGCGCGCCTTGCTCTTGCCGAAGCTCATGGCACCGCGACCACCGACACCGCCCTGCATCTGGCGCATGAAGAAAATCCAGACGCCGACCAAGAGCAACAATGGGAACCAATTGATGAAAATGGTCAGCAACAACGATTGGTCTTCTTGCGGCTTGGCCTCGAAAATTACGCCGTTATCGACCAAATCATTAACCAGACCCGGATCACCGGGCGAATAGGTCGTAAACGACTCGCGATTTTTGTATTGACCGGCAATCTCACGACCATCGCGACCTTGGATGGTGACGCGCTCGACTTCGCCTTGCTTCACCTTCTGAATGAAGGTCGAGTATTCGACAGGGCGCGCCGCCGCTTGGCGATTACCGAAGTTGTTGAACACCGACATCAGCACAATGGCGATGACGAGCCAGAGCAACAAGTTCTTCGTGAGATTATTCAAAGCCGACCTCTGCAGTTGCGCGTATAGCAAACACTGGTGTGTCTGCGAAATGCCCGACCTTCCCTGGGCGGATTAAACACAATTCTATTCTGCTACGACCCTGTGGCGGGCACAATTACCGTAACAACCCTGACCCGTTTGCCACCGTGCGTTTCACGGCACTAGGACGCTTAGCCCTTGAATCCTTTGGTCAGAATGTAGGTTTCGCGGCTTTCGGCGCGTGATGCCTCGGGCTTGCGTACCAAAACCTTCGTAAAACGTGCTCGCAGGTGCTTAATCAACTCATCAAACCCTGCGCCATGAAAGGTCTTTACCAGGAAAGTGCCTTGCGGTCGCAGCGCTTGCTCGGCAAATTCGATTGCACATTCAGCTAATTCGACGCTACGCGCCTGATCCGACAAGGCAATGCCGCTGATATTGGGGGCCATATCGGAAATTACAAGGTCTACCGGCGCATCCCCCAGCCGTTCCCACAACAAGTCTAGCACCGAGGTTTCAATGAAGTTGCCTTGGAGAATGTCGACACCGGGGATTGGCTCGATAGGGAGTAAATCGAGGGCGATCACTCGACCCTTCGGCCCCACCCGCTTAGCCGCGTACTCGGACCAACCGCCTGGGGCAGCACCGAGATCAACGACAGTCATCCCGGGACGTATCAGTTTGTCGCGCTCGTCAATCTCAGCCAGCTTGTAGACCGCACGCGAACGCACGCCCTCTTTCTGCGCGCGTTTGACGAAGTTATCGCTGAAATGACGCTGCAACCACGCTTGGCTGCTTTTGCTTCGGGCCATAAACAATGCGCCTGATGTTGGCGCCTCGGGTAGCCCCTCTCCCGCCGGGAGAGGGGGTGGGGTGAGGGATATCAGAGAACTCGGTGGTGAGAAAATCTCGCCGATTGTTCGCATCCCTCACCCCTTGCCCTCTCCCGGAGGGAGAGGGGGAGTTGGTGGCGCTGATGCGCCCTATATGTACCGGATTTCGAGAATTTCGTACTGGCGAGTACCGCCCGGCACCTGCACGTCCACGACATCGCCCGGTACCTTGCCGATAAGAGCGCGGGCAATCGGCGAGCTTACAGAGATTTTACCTTGGGCAATATCAGCCTCGTGATCGCCGACAATCTGATAGGTCACCTGCTGTCCGCTCTGCTCTTCGACGAGATCGAGCGTTGCCCCGAATACCACGCGGCCGTTGGCGTTCACTTTGGTCGGATCGATGATCTGCGCATTCCCGAGCTTGTACTCCAATTCGTTGATGCGACCCTCGATAAAACCCTGCTGCTCTTTGGCAGCGTGATACTCGGCATTCTCCGATAAATCGCCATGAGCGCGCGCCTCAGAGATCGCTTGAATGACGCGTGGACGCTCGACGGTTTTCAGCTTTATCAGCTCGGCTTCGAGCTTCTCGGCGCCAACGACCGTCATCGGAACTTTGCTCACGCTGATATCTCCCGGTGCAGATCCTGCAGGCGAGTGACCCGCAGCTCTTGCATTTGTCCATGTGCCTCGCAGGCAGCGCGCGCGGCAGCGAGGGTCGTATAGTTGGTTACTCGATGCTGCAACGCCTGCCGCCGAATAGCATACGAGTCTTCTAGGCTGCGCTTATCGGAAATCGTGTTAATAATGATATCAATCTCATCGTTCATGATCATATCGACCACGTGCGGCCGGCCCTCCGATACTTTATTGACCGCCTTGACGGCAATGCCAGCCGTCTCGAGTACAGCGGCGGTGCCGCGTGTAGCCAGAATATCAAAGCCATTCTGACTGAAATAGCGCACGACCTCGACCACGCCAGCCTGATCCGCATCGCGCACGCTGACGAATAACCGTCCGTGCTGCGGAATCGCTGCTCCGGCTGCCACCTGTGACTTAGCGAATGCCTCACCGAAGGTGCGGCCGACACCCATCACTTCGCCCGTCGACTTCATCTCCGGGCCCAGCACGGTATCGACGCCGGGGAATTTGATAAACGGGAACACGGCTTCTTTGACCGAATAGTAAGACGGTACGATCTCGCTAACCACTCCTTGTTCGCGCAGGCTTTGGCCGACCATGCAGCGCGCCGCGACCTTCGCCAATGGACGACCGGTGGCCTTGGAAACATACGGCACGGTACGCGACGCACGCGGATTGACCTCGAGCACGTAGACGTCGCCGTCTTTGACGGCAAACTGCACGTTCATGAGACCGATAACCTTCAACGCCTTTGCCATTTGCACGGTTTGCCGCCGCAGCTCATCTTGCAGCTTCTTCGACAAACTGTACGGCGGCAACGAGCACGCCGAATCGCCGGAATGCACACCGGCTTCTTCGATATGCTCCATGATGCCGCCGATTACGACATCAGTGCCGTCGGAAACGGCATCGACGTCAACTTCACTGGCATCGCTCAGAAAGCGATCGAGCAAGACCGGAGAATCTTCGGAAACTCGCACAGCGTGCCGCATGTAGTAGTCGAGATCTTCGCGCGTGTGCACGATTTCCATCGCCCGGCCGCCGAGCACATACGACGGACGCACCACCAACGGATAACCGATCTTCTCCGCCGCCTTCACCGCCGCCTCGATCGTGCGCGCGGTCGCGTTCGGCGGCTGCATCAGCTTCAGTTTCTTAATGAGCTTCTGGAAACGCTCGCGGTCTTCGGCGACATCGATCGAATCCGGTGTAGTGCCGATAATCGGCGCACCGGCCGCCGCTAAACCGCGCGCGAGCTTGAGCGGCGTTTGACCACCGTACTGCACGATCACGCCGGTCGGCTTTTCAAGATCGATAATCTCGAGCACGTCTTCGAGCGTGAGCGGCTCAAAGTACAACCGGTCGGAGGTATCGTAGTCGGTCGATACCGTCTCCGGATTGCAATTGATCATGATGGTTTGGTAACCATCCTCGCGCATTGCCAGCGACGCGTGCACGCAGCAATAGTCGAACTCGATGCCCTGGCCGATACGGTTGGGACCACCGCCGAGAACGACGATCTTCTTCGTCTTAGTCGGCAGTGCCTCGCACTCTTCTTCATAGGTCGAGTACATGTACGCCGTGGTCGAGGCGAATTCGGCGGCGCAAGAATCGACACGCTTGTATACCGGCCGGATCTTCAATTCATGGCGCCATTTGCGCAGGCGCTGTTCCGGCACTTGCAGCAATTGCGCTAGTCGCCGATCGGAAAAACCTTTGCGCTTCCACTGGCGCAGCGCGACTTCGGCCGGTTTCTTCTTCGGCCGCTTGGCGATATCCCCCTCGATCGCGATCAACTCCTCGATCTGCGCCAAGAACCACGGATCGATGTTGGTCAGGCCAAACACGTCGTCGAGGCTCATGCCGATACGAAATGCATCGCCGACATACCAAAGCCGATCCGGTCCGGGCACGCGCAATGCGTGCTGAATGCGCTTACGCGCCTCGTCTTCGGTCAACGCTGGATCGACCTTAGGCTCGAAACCGTAGCTGCCGATTTCCAGCGAACGCAGCGCCTTTTGCAGTGATTCCTGGAACGTACGACCGATCGCCATCGCTTCGCCGACCGACTTCATCTGCGTGGTCAGGGTGGTGTCGGCCTTCGGAAATTTCTCGAAAGTAAAGCGTGGAATCTTGGTAACGACGTAGTCGAGCGTCGGCTCGAACGACGCCGGCGTCGCGCCACCGGTGATCTCGTTCTTGAGCTCATCGAGCGTGTAACCGACAGCCAACTTCGCCGCCACTTTGGCGATCGGAAAGCCGGTGGCCTTCGACGCCAGTGCCGACGAGCGCGACACGCGTGGATTCATTTCGATCACGATCATGCGGCCGTCGGCCGGATTGATCGCGAACTGCACGTTCGAGCCGCCGGTGTCGACGCCGATCTCGCGCAACACCGCGATCGACGCATCGCGCATGATCTGATATTCCTTGTCGGTCAGCGTTTGCGCCGGCGCCACCGTGATCGAGTCGCCGGTATGCACACCCATCGGATCGAGGTTCTCGATCGAGCAGACGATGATGCAGTTGTCGGCGCGGTCGCGCACGACTTCCATCTCGTATTCTTTCCAACCGATGATCGATTCTTCGATCAACAGCTCGTTGGTCGGCGACGCTTCGAGACCGCGCTCGCAGATGGTGACGAATTCGTCTTTGTTATAAGCGATACCACCGCCGGAACCGCCGAGCGTAAATGACGGACGAATGATGGCCGGAAAACCGATCATCGCCTGCACCTGCAGCGCTTCTTCCATGCTGTGGGCGACCGCGCCGCGGGCGGTGCCGAGACCGATCGACTCCATCGCCTTCTTGAACAACTCGCGGTCTTCGGCCTTGTCGATCGCATCGCGGGTCGCGCCGATCATTTGCACACCGAATTTTTCCAGCACGCCCTCGCGCGCCAGATCGAGCGCGCAATTCAATCCGGTTTGGCCGCCCATGGTCGGCAACACCGCATCCGGCCGCTCACGTTCGATGATGCGCGCCAACGACTGCCAATTGACCGGCTCGATGTAGGTGGCGTCGGCCATCTCCGGATCGGTCATGATGGTGGCCGGGTTCGAGTTGACCAAAATGACGCGGTAGCCTTCTTCCCTGAGCGCCTTACAAGCCTGCGCTCCGGAATAGTCGAACTCGCAACCTTGGCCGATCACAATCGGACCGGCGCCGATGATCAGCACACTCTTGATGTCAGTGCGTTTAGGCATACCAACCTGAGAATTTGATTAACTTTAGTTAAGAGCTTCGTCAGCCGTCCCTAGCGCGACCCCTCGACTTCGATTGACCCCGGCTCGCACTTCCGTGTGCGGGCGTTCGACGGCGTGGATGCACGTTAGGTGCATCCACGACTACCCCGCCTCACCCTACGGTCGCAGGAATCTTGGGAGCCTCAGTGGCCCGCTGTTCCATCATTTGAATGAAGCGATCGAACAGCGGCCGCACGTCGTGCGGTCCTGGGCTCGCTTCAGGATGACCTTGGAAACAGAACGCTGGAACATCGGTGCGCTCGAGGCCTTGGATCGAGCCGTCGAACAGCGAACGATGCGTTACCCGTAAATTCGCCGGCAAGCTGGTTTCATCGACGGCGAATCCATGATTCTGGCTGCTGATCATGACCCGGCCGCTGTCGATTTCGAGCACCGGATGATTGGCGCCGTGATGGCCGAACTTCATCTTGATCGTGCGCGCACCAGAAGCGAGACCGAGCAGCTGATGACCGAGGCAGATGCCGAACACCGGCAAACCGGTGGCGACGATCTTACGAATCGCCTCGATGGCATAGCTACACGGCTCCGGATCGCCCGGGCCGTTGGAAAGAAACACACCATTGGGCCGCAGCTTGAGTACCTCTGCCGCCGACAGGGTCGCCGGCACCACGGTTAAACGGCAGCCGCGGTCGGCCAGGATGCGCAAAATGTTGCGCTTAACGCCATAGTCGAAAGCGACGACATGAAAACGGCCGTCGCTGTGGTTCGCGAAACCGGAACCGAGCTTCCACGAGCCTTCTTGCCATCGATAAGGTTCGGCCGTACTGACAACCTTCGCCAAGTCCATGCCCTTAAGACCGGGAAAACCGCGGGCGGCCGCCAACGCTGCTTTCTTATCGAGACGTTTACCCTTCTCGACCGCCAGGATGCAGCCGTTCTGCGCACCCTTGTCGCGCAACAGGCGCGTCAGCCGGCGCGTGTCGATATCGGCGATACCGACCAACCGATTGCGCTGCATGTAATCGGCGAGTGTCTCGGTCGAACGGAAGTTGCTGGCGCGCAGCGGCAGATCGCGAATGATCAACCCCTCGGCATAAACCCGCCCCGATTCGACATCTTCCGGATTAGTACCGGTGTTGCCGATATGGGGGTAAGTCAGGGTAACGATCTGCTTATAGTAAGAAGGGTCGGTGAGGATCTCTTGATACCCGGTCATGGCGGTGTTGAACACCACCTCTCCCACCGCCTGTCCCGGAATACCTATGGACTCCCCGTAAAACAAGGAACCGTCTTCCAGAGCAAGCAATGCGGACGGCATCAGTATCTACCTCGAACGTGCGCGCAAAAACGGGAGCAAGCAAGCCTTGCTCCCGCTGATTATTAGTTTCGGCTAAGGCCGGCATTTTACGGGGGTGAACGCGCAAGATCAACGCGCTTACTTCGCCGACATTAAATTTAGCTTCCAGAAACCGTCGCTGGATACCATGAGCCTTCTGCCAAAGGGGCGATTGCACAAGCAAAACCATCAGCCGTTAAAGCTAATAGCCGCCTTACGACCGCAATCCCAACACATCCTGCATATCGTAAAGTCCGGCGTCACGGCCGGCCAACCACTGCGCCGCGCGCAATGCGCCATCGGCAAACGTCCGGCGCGATTCAGCGCGGTGTGTAATCTCGACTCGCTCGCCGGCGGCGGCGAAAAGCACCGTATGGTCACCGACAATCTCACCGGCGCGGACGACGGCGAAACCAATGCCGCCCTCGGGCCGCTTACCGGAACGGTCGGCCGGCAACATCAGCTCGGACAACTTCTTACCCCGCGCCTCGGCGATGACCTCGCCCATTCGGCGGGCGGTGCCGGACGGCGAATCGATTTTGTGCCGGTGATGCGCTTCAACGATGTCGACGTCGACGGTGGGGCCGAGCACGCGCGCAGCGATGTCGAGCAATCGCAGACACAGATTCACGCCGACACTCATGTTGGGAGCGAAGACGATGCCGATGCGCTTGGCGGCATTGGCAATTTGTTGCTTACCGAATTCGTCGAAGCCGGTGGTGCCGATCACCATTTTTTTGCCGGCCTTTTGACAATAGGAGAGATGCGCCAACGTCGCTTCCGGACGCGTGAAGTCGATCAAAATATCGAAGTCGCGCACCGTTAGGTCGGCGCTGATCGGCACGCCGAGCGTACCGAGGCCAGCGCGGACACCGGCATCGCTACCGAGTGCATCGGAACCACCATGTGCGATAGCGGCCGTTAGCTTTACGTCGGGCGACGCCGCACTCGCCTCGATCAATGTCCGCCCCATACGCCCGGCTGCGCCTGCGATCGCTACTCGAATCATGAAACCTCCTCGTAAAGGCGGTCAGAATAATGGATTTTCGCGAGGCCGACCACGGCGCCGCGAGCGCGGTATACACTTGATTCATGGACACGTCAGTCATCACCGTGCTCACCCACCTGCTCGGCGCCACGCTCGCCGGCGCCCTTATCGGTTTAGAACGCACTTACCACGGTCGACCCGCCGGATTTCGTACGCACGTGCTGGTGTGTGCCGCATCGAGCTTGCTGATGTTGCTTGGCACCAAACAAGCGGCAATTCTGTCCGGGCTACCGCCCGAATCGTTGCGGATCGATCCGGCGCGGATGGCTCAGGGCATCATGACCGGCATTGGCTTTCTCGGCGCCGGTGTGATCATGAAAGATGGGTTATCGGTGCGGGGACTGACGACGGCGGCATCGATCTGGATCACGGCGTCAATCGGCGTGATTATCGGTGCCGGCTTTTATTTACCGGCGGCGATGGCGACAGCGCTGACGTTAGCAACGCTGTCCTTGTTCCGCTGGCTCGAGGCGACGGTGCCAACCCTGGCCTATGCACGGCTGGCAGTGCGCTATACACGCACCGCCCAGATCTCGGAAAACACGCTGATTATGCTGATTCAACGGCAAGACATTTCCGTGGCATCAAACACGACCTATCGGCAGAGTGCCGAAGGCAAATTCTTCGACTACGAATTATCCATCCGCAGCGCCGAGACCGAAAACTTCCGTCGCCTGGCCGATGTGCTGGCGGCGACATCCGAAGTCTTGGAATTCTCGCTCACACCGGCGAGCGAGAAGTAACAACTACGACGCCCCGAAAAATCCCTTCAAGCGTTCGACCCATGAGCTGGCACGTGGGTTGTGCCGTTCGCCACCATGTTGGATCGATTCCTCGAACTGACGTAGCAATTCTTTCTGTTCGCTGGTGAGGTTGACCGGCGTTTCAATACTTACGCGGCAATAGATGTCGCCGACATGCCCGCTGCGCACGTTGCGCACACCACGACCGCGCAGGCGGAACGTTTTCTCGCTCTGCGTGCCGGCGGGAATCTTGATGCTCGCGCGACCGTCGAGCGTCGGTACTTCGAGATCGCCGCCGAGAGTGGCGGTGGCGAAACTAATCGGCATCTCGCACTGCAAGTTATCTTGCTCGCGCACGAAAATCGGATGCGGTTTAAGCTGCATCTGCACGAACAAATCACCCGCCGGCCCGCCACGCTCGCCGACCTCGCCTTCGCCGGCCAAGCGAATCAGATCGCCGTCGTCCACACCGGCCGGCACTTTGACCGACAACGTCTTGGTGCGCTCGACCCGACCTTGGCCGTTACACGCGGTGCACGGATCGGTAATGCGCTGACCGGCGCCGCGACAGGTCGGGCAGGTTTGCTGGATCGAGAAGAAACCTTGCTGCATGCGCACTTGGCCGTAACCTTCGCAGGTACGGCAAACGGTCGGCGACGTGCCGGGCTTAGCGCCGGAACCTTTGCAGGTGTCGCAACGTTCGTTGGTCGGCACGCGTATTTGCACTTCCGTGCCGCGCACCGCATCTTCGAGCGAGAGCTCAAGGCTATAACGCTGATCGGCACCGCGATAAGCCTGCTTGGGATTACGGCGACCGCCGCCGAAGATATCCCCGAACACATCGCCGAAGATGTCGCCGAACGGCGAGGCGCCACCGGCACCGTAGAAACCACCGGCACCAGCAGCCGCTGCCGCTGGATCGACGGCGGCATGGCCGAACTGATCGTAAGCGGCGCGCTTTTGCGCATCGGCTAAAATTTCGTACGCCTCTTTCGCTTCTTTGAAGCGGGCCTCGGCGCTTTTGTCATCGGGATTGCGGTCGGGGTGATACTTCATCGCCAACCGGCGGAAGGCCTTGGTGATCTCGGCCTCGGAGGCGTTGCGCGCAACACCCAGTGTCTCGTAGTAATCGGCCTTACCCATGCGTTTTTGCCCTGTCATCGTCCGCGATTCGCGGACACACCAAAAAGGCACTGTGAACTCTCACGGTGCCTTTGGCGCGCTACTTAATTAACTGCAACGATCGTCCTTGAGCACTGCATTGGCTCGCGAACCTTACTTCTTCGCCTTGCTGTCCTTCACTTCTTCGAACTCGGCGTCGACGACGTTGTCCTTGTCGTTACCACCGGCCGCGCTCGCCGCCTCGGCAGCGCCAGCTTCCGCACCTTGCGTGTTCTTATAGAGTTGCTCGGCCAATTTGTGCGAGGTCTCGAGCAACGCTTCGGTCTTCTTGGTGATGTCGTCTTTGTCGTCGGTACGCACCGCCGCTTCTAGCTCCTTAATCGCCGCCTCGATGCGCGTCTTCTCGGCGGCATCGAGCTTATCGCCGGCTTCCTTCAACGTCTTTTGCACGTTATGGACGGCAGCGTCGCCTTGATTACGGGCCTCGGCCAGCTCGCGCGCCTTGCGGTCTTCTTCCGCGTGCATCTCGGCGTCTTGCACCATGCGTTGAATCTCGGCCTCGGACAGGCCCGAGCCGGCCTTGATCTCGATCTTGTTCTCTTTGCCGGTGGCTTTGTCCTTCGCCGACACATGCAGAATGCCGTTGGCGTCGATATCGAATGCCACTTCGATTTGCGGCATACCACGCGGCGCCGACGGAATGCCGGTAAGATCGAAACGACCGAGCGATTTGTTGCCGCTCGCCATTTCGCGCTCGCCCTGCAGCACGTGCACCGTCACCGCCGTTTGATTGTCGTCGGCAGTCGAGAACGTTTGCTGCGCTTTGGTCGGGATGGTCGTGTTCTTTTGGATCAGCTTGGTCATGACGCCACCGAGCGTCTCGATACCGAGCGACAACGGCGTCACGTCGAGCAGCAACACGTCTTTGACGTCGCCGCCGAGCACACCACCCTGAATCGCGGCACCGATCGCCACGGCTTCGTCTGGGTTTACGTCTTTACGCGGCTCTTTGCCGAAGAAATCCTTTACCGCTTGCTGCACTTTCGGCATGCGCGTCTGGCCACCGACCAAAATCACGTCGTCGATGTCGGCACCCTTTAGGCCGGCGTCTTTCAACGCCACCTTGGACGGCTCGATGGTCCGCGCGATCAAATCTTCGACCAACGACTCGAGCTTGGCGCGCGAGAGCTTGATGTTGAGATGCTTCGGACCGCTGGCGTCGGCGGTAATGTACGGCAGGTTTACCTCGGTCTGCTGGGTCGACGATAGCTCGATCTTGGCCTTCTCGGCCGCGTCCTTCAGACGCTGCAGCGCCAACGGATCGCGATTTAGATCGACACCGTTGTCTTTCTTAAATTCTTCGGCAAGGTAATCGATGATGCGTTTGTCGAAGTCTTCACCGCCGAGGAAGGTGTCACCATTGGTCGACAGCACTTCGAACTGATGCTCGCCGTCGACTTCGGCGATCTCGATGATGGAGATGTCGAAGGTGCCGCCGCCCAAGTCATAGACCGCGATCTTGGAGTCGCCCGGTTTCTTGTCCATACCGAACGCCAACGCCGCGGCGGTCGGCTCATTGATGATGCGCTTCACTTCCAAACCGGCGATGCGGCCGGCGTCTTTGGTCGCCTGGCGTTGCGAGTCGTTGAAGTACGCCGGCACGGTGATGACGGCTTCAGTGACTTCATGGCCGAGATAATCTTCGGCCGTCTTCTTCATCTTCTGCAGCACGCGCGCCGACACTTCCGGCGCCGCCATCTGCTTGCCGCGCGCCTCGACCCAGGCGTCGCCGTTCTTCGCCCGGACGATCTTGTACGGGACCATCTTGATGTCCCGCTGCACTATTTCCTCTTCGTATTTGCGGCCGATGAGGCGCTTCACGGCATAGAGGGTGTTTTGCGGATTAGTGATGGCCTGACGTTTGGCGGCCTGACCGACGATGACCTCGCCGTCTTCCGCGAACGCGACCACTGACGGCGTGGTGCGATCACCCTCGCTGTTTTCGATGACGCGAACCTTGCTGCCTTCCATGACGGAGACGCAGGAGTTCGTCGTACCGAGATCGATGCCGATTATTTTCGCCATTGCTGTGTCCTCAAAAAATTCCGAAATGTGTATTGGGGTGCCTTATGGGGCTAGGGCCCGCGTTTTCAAGAGGCCCTATCACCGTGTCGTTTGTTTGAGCGGGATCTACCAATCTATACCGGCTTCGCTCCGCCGCCTCACCTCCCCCGCGAGGGGAGAGGGGAAGTCGATTCGCTAACGCTCATTCAGTCGGCTGGGTCGCTGGTGCCCGCGCCACGACCACCATCGCCGGCCGGATAACCCGGTCATGCAGTAAGTACCCCTTCTGCATAACGGCGGCCACGTGATTCGGCGGGACTTCGTTGCTCTCTACCATACTAATGGCCTGATGCTTGGCGGGGTCGAATTTCTCGCCCTTGGGGTCGACGATAGTGACGGAAAACTTGCGCAACACGTCGTCCATCAGCTTTAACGTCAGATCTAGCCCCTGATGCATCTTTTGCAGGGCCGTGTCGCTCTCCTGACGAATATCGACGGTGCGTGCTAGCTCTAAACTATCCCGTACCGCGACCAGCTCGCTGGCGAAGCGCTCGATAGCATATTTATGAGCATTACTAACATCGATTTCGGCGCGCCGGCGGATATTTTCCATATCGGCCCGCGCCCGCAGGAATTTCTCAGAATTCTGTACAGCCTCTGCTTTCATCGTCTGCAGCTGTTGCTGCAAATCGGTTAGCTGTGGATCGGCTCCTGCTACGCCACCGTCGGTAACGGCAGATCCCTGGGCCGGCTGCGCTCGCCCCTGTTCTTCAGACATAACAACCCCTCATACGCTTTTTAGATGATGGACTGCCTAATGGGGTTAGGACCCCGAGCTTTCAAGGCGTGGCCCGGACGGTCCCGAGGTGCCGCTAAGGGCGGCGCTCAACAACCGGGCGGTAATATCGACAATCGGAATGATGTGCTCATACGACATACGCGTCGGGCCGATCACCCCGAGCGTACCGACGACCTGCTGATCGACCGTGTACGACGCGGTCACAACGCTGCAATCTTCCAACACTTCGTAACCGGATTCCGCACCGATAAATATTTTGACGCCGCTCACCCGCATACTCTGATCGAGTAGATGCAACAAATCGCGCTTCGCCTCGAAAGCGTCAAACAACTTACGTAACTTTTTGACGTCACCAAGGTCCGGAATATCCATCAAATTGGATTCGCCGCTAACAACTAGCTCATCGACCTCACTTTTCTCGCCCGCAAAGGCCTTTCCGGCCATTTCCATCGCCAAATTCATGAATCGCTGCATGTCGGTCGACGCCTGCTGCATCTCTTTCAGCAACGCCTGCTTTACGTCGGTCAGCAACATGCCGGCATAGCTCGCGTTGAAATAATTAGCGGCTTCGACCAATTCCGAGGGGGTGTAATCGCGGTCGGTGTTGATGAGACGGTTGTCGACGTGCCCATCCTGGGTGACCAGGATCACTAATAAACGCCGCCCGGACAGACCGACGAAATCGATATGCCGAAATGCCGGTTGCTCCTCGCGCCGCGGCATTAACACTAAACCGGCGAGCTTGCTGACTTCAGATAATAAGTGTGAGGCGTGCTCGATTAGCTGTTGCGGATCCTGTGTGGACGACAGCTCGCCCTTCAACTTACGCACCTCGCTAGCATCGAGCGGCTGCACCTTGAGCAAACTATCGACGAAGATCCGGTATCCACGCTGGGTAGGAACGCGCCCCGCCGAAGTATGCGGCGAGCGCACCAGGCCCATTTCTTCGAGGTCGGCGACGACGTTGCGAATGGTCGCTGGGCTCAGATCCAAGCCACCATGGCGGGCGAGCGAACGCGACCCCACCGGCTGGCCATCAGCGATGTAGCGCTCGATGAGCGTCTTTAATAGAAGTTCAGCGCGCGGATTGAGTGTCATAGAGAGGGTAAATTACAAAGCGCCTGTATACCCAGGGAATTTAGCACTCGAATGGACCGAGTGCCAAGCGATCGCACCCTATAAATGATTTTTCGATGCGGCTGGTCGCCCGCGCGCCGCGCGTGCTAGCTTATCGCGCTCCTATTTTGGGCATTAGCATGAAGCGCGCCTTCCAAACCGTTGGTTTGTTCGGTAAATACCAGGACGACGATGTGGTCGGCCCGCTGCTGCAGCTGGGTCGATTTCTGAAAACCCGCGGTCTACAGGTGCTTATCGACGAAAGTGCCGCGCGCAGGATGCCTGAGCCCATCGGCCAGGCCCTGCCCTTCGAGCGCCTCGGCCCGGCGATCGATCTCGCCATCGTCATCGGCGGCGACGGCACGCTACTGCACGTCGCCCGCCACCTGTCGGACTACGAAGTCCCGATCATAGGTGTCAACCAAGGCCGGCTCGGTTTCCTTACCGATATCGCCCTCGCCGACATGGAGCAGGAAGTCGGTCGCATCCTCGACGGCAAGAGCCAGATCGAACCGCGACTGCTATTGCACGCCGAGATCGAACGCAACGGCGAAATCCTCCATACGGCGCGTGCGTTCAACGATGTCATCATCAGCAAGGGCGAGCTCGCGCGTCTGATCGAGTACGAAACGTACATCGGCGACGAGTTCGTCAACAGCGCCCGTGGCGATGGCGTCATCGTCGCCAGCCCGACCGGCTCGACCGCTTATGCCATGTCCGCCGGCGGCCCGATCCTGCAGCCGACGTTGCCAGTATTGGCGCTGGTGCCGATCTGTCCGCACACGCTCAGCAATCGGCCGATTATGGTATCGGCTGACTCGCTCATTCAAATCGTCATTTTGGAATTATCGAGCAGTCATGCGCACGTCACCTTCGACGGCCAATCCAACTTTATGTTGGCGGCCGGCGATCGCGTCAATGTGCGGCGGGCGAAACGTTCGGTCAAACTGCTGCGGCCGATCGGTCGCAACCACTATGATGTGCTGCGTGAAAAATTGCATTGGGGTACGAAATACTGATGCCAACCGAAATGATCGCATTAGCGAACCCACTCGCCCTCTCCCGTAGATGCAGGAGAGGGCTAGCACAGTGAATCCAACTCACGTCATGACGGGCTGCAGACTCTAATGTTGACTTCGCTTTACGTCCGTGATTTCGCCATCGTTAAGAGCCTCACGCTCGAATTCTCGTCGGGGCTGACCGTGCTCACCGGCGAAACCGGTGCCGGCAAATCCATCTTGATCGATGCGCTGGCGCTCGTGCTCGGCGACCGCGCCGATGCCGGTGTCGTACGCCACGGTGTCGAGCGGGCCGATGTCTCTGCCGGCTTTACGCTCAAATCGACGGCGCCGGCGACGCGCTGGCTCAAAGAAAACGACCTCGACGCCGACGGCGAGTGCGTGCTGCGACGCGTGATCGAACGCGAACGCGGTTCGAAAGGTTTCATCAATGGCCGGCCGGTACCGATTCAGATGCTGCGCGAGCTCGGTGAGCACTTGGTCGATATTCACGGCCAACACGAGCACCAGTCGCTGTTGAAGCGCGACGCGCAACGCGACATCGTCGACGACTACGCCGGACACACGAACGCCGTCGCCGATGTCACTCGCCTCTACCAAGAGTTGCACACGCTCGAAAGCCGCATCGACGCCTTGCGTACACAGACAGCCGATCGCAGCGCCCGCTTGGAACTGCTGCAACATCAAGTGAAGGAGCTCGACGCGCTCAATCTCAAAGCCGAAGAGATCGCCGGCCTCGAGGACGAGTACGCGCGCCTCGCCAACGGCGCCGAACTGCTCGACGGTGCCCAAACCGCGGTACAAGCGTTGTACGACGACGATGAAACATCGGCCTCGCAGTTGCTCGCCCGCGTTGCCACCAAACTCGAAGGGTTGGCGCATCACGATCCGCAGTTGAGTGAAGTGACAGCGCTGGTCAGTGAAGCCGTCATTCATGTCGATGAAGCGGCCAACCGCTTGCATCGTTATCTCGACGGCTTGGATCTCGATCCCGAACGCCTGCAATGGCTCGAAGCACGCTTAGGCGCGATTCACGGCTTGGCACGCAAGTATCGCCTGCGCCCGGAAGAGCTGCCGGCGTTGCTCGAGCGGTTACGCGCCGAGCTCGGCGACATCGAGCATTTCGACGACAACCTCACGCGCTTGCTGGAAGATGCAACGCGCATTCGCGCGTCGTACCTCGAAGCGGCGCAAGCGGTCTCGCGCAAACGTCGCGACGCCGCTAAAAAGCTGAATCGCATCGTCAGCGAACGCATGCAAGAACTCGGCATGGCCGGCGGCCGCTTCGAGGTCGAAGTCACGCCGTTAGCCGATGGCGAAATCAGCGCGTATGGCCTCGATCGTATCGAGTTGCTCGTGACGGCCAACGCCGGCCAGCCGGCACGGCCATTGGCCAAGGTGGCATCCGGTGGCGAGCTGTCGCGTATCAGCTTGGCGCTGCAAGTCGTGACCGCAAAGATCGGTCGCGTGCCGACATTAATCTTCGACGAAGTCGACGTCGGTGTCGGCGGCCGTGTCGCCGAAATCGTCGGCCAGCAACTGCGCGAACTCGGTCAGTCGCGGCAAGTACTGTGCATCACTCACTTGCCGCAAGTCGCCGCTCAAGGCGAGCATCATTTGCAGGTGGCGAAACAGACAAAAGAAACTGCTACAGTCGTTGACGTGCGCCCGTTGACCGACGCCGATCGCGTACTCGAAATCGCCCGCATGCTGGGCGGTGTCGAGATCAACAAGAAAACGATTGCGCACGCCGAGGATATGCTCAGCCGTGCAACCGCCTAACGCAAAATCGAAAATGCCGTCGCCCATCGTGCGCCCCGCCGCCATCGGCGACGTTCCCGACATTCATCACCTGATCGAAGGCTACGCCACGCAAGGTAATTTGCTGCCGCGACCGATGAGCGAGATCTATCGACACCTGCGCGATTTCTTCGTCGTTGAAATCGACGGCAAGGTTGCCGGTTGCAGTGCGCTCGAGATCTTCACCGAAGACCTCGGTGAAGTCCGTTCGCTGGTGGTGGCCGACAATTACAAAGGCCGCGGCTACGGCCACTTATTGGTGGAACGTGTGATCGATGAAGCACGCCTCATCGGCCTGCGCCGATTGATGGCGCTGACGTATGTGCCGCCGTTCTTTCACAAGCTCGGTTTCACGACCGTGCCGAAAGAAACGCTGCCGGAAAAAGTCTGGGGTGTGTGCATCAAGTGTTATAAGTTCAACAACTGCGACGAGATCGCGGTGTTGAAAGAGCTGCACTGAAAGAATCTTCCGAAACCTGCACGAGAACGTTCGCTGGAACCAGCTAGCGTTCTACGGTAGTCAGTCACATCAACAAAAACTTAACAAATGTGATGGCGTGTTAACGATCGTCACGCGGTGCGACTAACTTGCGAAGCATCTAACGTGGCGCTAGTCTGCTCTCTCCTTAAGTTATCGACGCGTCATCGCTTCGCTCAACACTAATGGCCAAAACGAAAACCATCGGCCGATCGATCCTTCGCCGTGCACGAGCGCTCGTGCCGCTGCTGGCGGTGATGTTCGTCGCTGTGCAATTGGCGGCGTTGGTGCATGAATACGAGCATGTATTTCATCATCACGAAGGGCCGTGCGCGCAGCACTTCATGGCCGATAACTTGGCGAAGGCACCGGCACCGCCGTTGCTGCTGATGGTCGCGTCGGCCAGCGTCAGCGAAAACATTTCTCCGTCTCTATTGGTGCTGCTATCGCGCACCGTGCCCAGCGCCGTCGCGCGCGGCCCTCCCCGATTGCTAGCGATTGTTTGAAATCGCCCAGCGGCGCTATCCGTCGCTGGTAGTAACATTCGATTGAAATCGCACTCCGAAAAATTTATTCCCGGAGCTGCTGCTTTAGGAGAAAAACCATGCATAAGTTTTCTTTACTATTTCTCGTCACTGCAATTGCCGCGGCCCCGGCATTCGCTGCCACAAGTACCAGCAAGAGCACCGATAAAGAGGCCGGATTCGAGCAACACGCCGGCCACACCCACGGCATCGGTCAATTGCAAGTCACACTGGAAGGTAACGAGCTCGGCATCGGCCTCGATAGCCCCACCGACAGCTTCCTCGGCTTCGAACATGCCGCCAACACCGCGGCGCAGAAGAAGAAGGTGCAAGAGACCGAGCAACTGTTAAAACAGCCGGAAAAATTGTTTGAGCTGCCGGCGGCGGCGCAGTGCCAAGCGCAACCATCGACGGTAGACATCAAGCTGCCAACCGCGGGCAGCAAAGAAAAACATTCCGATCTCGAAACCCAATGGCGCTGGCAGTGCAAGACGCCGGCTGAGCTGAAGCAAATCGACGTGCGCATGTTCAAGGCGTTTCCCAAGCTCAAGCAGCTGAAGGTGCAAATGGTGACGCCGAACGGTCAAAACGAGAAAGTATTAAAGGCCGATAACACCCGACTCGCGTTGACGCCGTGACCGTGCCGGTCATCGATATCAACGATCTGGAATTCAGCTGGGCGAAGGACCGCCCACTGATTCAGATTGAGCGGTTGGCGATCAACGCCGGTGAGCGCGTGTTCGTGCACGGGCCGAGTGGCAGTGGTAAAAGCAGCCTACTCAGCTTGCTCGCCGGCGTCGTCGTACCGCAACAGGGCCGGATGAAAGTTTTGGATACCGAGCTAGCGAAATTGCCGGCGGCGGCGCGTGATCGCTTTCGCGCCGATCACATCGGCGTCATCTTTCAGATGTTCAATCTAGTGCCGTACTTATCCATCGTCGAGAACATTACGCTACCCTGCCGATTCTCGTCGCGCCGACGCGAGCGCGTAACGGCGCGCGGTGGCGCCGATGACGAGGCGCGGCGTTTGCTCGAGCATCTGGATCTTGCCGAAGCGGCGTCGTCGGAACGCGCGGTGACACGCTTGAGCGTC
Source organism: Gammaproteobacteria bacterium (assembly GCA_016199745.1). Lineage (NCBI taxonomy): Bacteria > Pseudomonadati > Pseudomonadota > Gammaproteobacteria > Gammaproteobacteria bacterium. Next base: position 222,371 of record JACQFZ010000022.1, on the reverse strand, counting down.
GGCCAGCAACAACGGGTGGCCGCCGCGCGCGCGTTGATCGGTGGGCCGGAAATTGTGCTGGCCGATGAACCGACGTCGGCGCTCGACAGCGACCGACGCGAGGCGTTTCTGAAATTGCTGTTCCGCGAATGCGGTGAGCAACGCACGACGCTACTGTTCGTCAGCCACGACATCAACTTGCAGCGATTATTCGACCGCACCGTCGCGCTGCACGACATCAACCGTGCGGCAGTGCAACGGGAGGACACGAATGATTAAGGCAGCTTTCTTCTCCGTCAGACCATCTTCATCGAATAACTCAGCGCTCCCCTCTCCCCCCTTGCGGGAGAGGGGAAGGGGGAGAGGGGTGATAATAAACCCCCTCTCTCCTGTCCTCTCCCCCGCGAGGGGGGAGAGGGACCCTGCGATTCGAACGAGTCACTGACATGGTTCTAACACTGGCATTCAAGAGTTTGCTCAACCGGCGCGTGACGGCGTTCTTGATGGTGCTGTCGATCGCGCTCAGCGTAACGTTACTGCTCGGTGTCGAACGCTTGCGCACGCAGGCACGCACCGGCTTCGCCAACACCATCTCCGGCACCGACCTGGTCGTCGGCGCCCGCACCGGCACCACCGCCCTGCTACTGCAATCAGTGTTCCGCATCGGCTACGCCAGTAACAACATGTCGTGGCGCAGTTACCTCGACGTTGCGCACCACCCGCGCGTCGCCTGGACCGTACCGATCTCGCTCGGCGATTCGCACCGCGGCTTCGTCGTGCTCGGCACGACCGCGGATTACTTCACGCACTATCATTTCGCGCGCAACCGCCGTCTCGAATTCGCCGAAGGTAAACCGTTCGCCGACGTGTACGATGCCGTGCTCGGCGCCGACGTCGCCCGCGAGCTCGGTTATCGCCTAAACCAGTCAATCGTTATCGCCCACGGCGCGGTCGAGAGCGAAGGCGCCATGCACGACGACAAACCGTTTCGTGTGGTCGGCATCCTGCAGCGCACCGGCACACCGGTGGATCGTACCGTGCACGTCGGTCTCGACGGCCTCGAAGCGATTCACGTCGATTGGCAAAGCGGCATGCGCGTGCCCGGCGCCAAGATCTCGGCCAAGGATGCACGCAAACAAGATCTCACGCCGCAAACCATCACCGCCGCTCTTGTCGGCCTCGACTCGCGCACCGCGGTCTTCCACGTGCAGCGCTTCGTCAACGAATACCGCCGCGAACCGCTGTTGGCGATATTGCCGGGCGTGGTGCTGCAAGAACTGTGGGACACGATCGGCATCGTCGAAAAAGTGCTGCTAGCGGTATCGTCGCTGGTCGCATTGGTCGGCTTATGCGGCATGGTCACGGCACTGCTCACCGGCTTAAACGAACGCCGGCGGGAAATGGCGGTCCTACGTTCTGTCGGCGCACGACCACGGCATATTTTGACGCTGATCGTCGGTGAAGCGACGGCGCTGACCGCGATCGGTGTCGTTCTCGGCGTGGTATTGTTGTACCTCGCGCTATTCTTCGTGCGGCCGCTGATCCAAAGTTATTTCGGTATTTATCTCGACATTGGTCTGCCGACGACCTATGAGCTTGGCTTGCTGGCCGCCGTGCTGCTGGCCGGCATGCTCGCCGGTCTTCTACCGGCGCTACGTGCCTATCGCCAATCGTTGGCAGACGGCATGATGATCCATATTTAGTTAGACGAAGGTATCTCTATGAACATCGCTCGCGCTTTTCTGATGACGGTCGGTCTTGCGATCGGCCTGTTCGCCGGCCCCGCCGCGCAGGCACTGCAGCCCACACCGGCGAAGCCGGCGACCAAAGCCGCACCGCAGAATGCCGGTGCGATAAAAGCGATCAGTTGGGAAGACCTCGTCCCGACGAGTTTCCGCCCGGACGAAATGATGCGACGCTACAGCAAGAAGATGGCCAAGCTGAGCGACAGCGATCCGCGCGCGCAGCAGTACGCCGACGAGCTGCGCGCCGCCTGGGAGAACGCACCGGTGGTCGACGCACTGAACAACAAGCAGGTGAAGCTGTCCGGCTTCCTGGTAACGCTCGAAGGCGACGGCAAGGCGGTCTCGGAATTTCTGCTGGTACCCTACTTCGGCGCCTGTATCCATGTGCCGCCGCCGCCGTCCAATCAAATCGTTCTCGTGCGCACCGGTACCAAACCTTTCAAGGTGCAACAAGTGTTCGACAAGGTGTCGGTCGTCGGCCGCCTGAAAACCGAGCACGCCCACAACGAGCTCGCGAACGCGAGCTATGTCATCGAGGCGAGCGACGTCGAACTCATGAACAGTCCGTAAAAATAAAACCAAACCTCGCATGAGCCCCCACCTCAAACGTATCGTGGCGCGCCACTACCGAAGCCAGCCAGCCTACTGACCTCGACGGACATTGTCAGCAACGAGGGACCAATCTCGTGCCCATGTACGTTCACGGTAAAACATATCCACGGCAACAACAGGCGGCATAGCGATATGAGCTATTGATTCATTGCGTGCTCGCTCAAAATGAAAAGCCGCCGACCCTAAACCGATTTGGGAGACCACATAGTCACGAGAGTTGTCAGAACCGCCTGGGCTATAATGCAACTGAGTTGCTCAAGCAATTTGATTGCATTATCCTAGCGCGCATGCCGAAACGGGAACCAATGGTGAACCGGGCCGACGCGATTACCGAACGTATTCGCAACGCGGGTGTCCGCGCGACACCCGCGCGGGTCGAGGTGTTGCGACTACTGTCCACGGCCGGGCACGCCTTGAGCCATCAAGAGGTCGAGGCACACTTTGGCGGGCGTGCGGATCGGGTAACGCTGTATCGCGTGCTCGATTCGTTGGTGCAAGCTGGGCTTGCGCACAAGCTGACCGACGACGCGCGCGTATTTCGCTTCAGCGCAACCGCCGCAGCGCACGTGCCGCATACCGAGCACGGCCATTTTCGCTGCGACGACTGCGGGCGCGTCTATTGCCTAGAGGCATTGCCGTCGGCGAAACCGCGTGTTCCGCAAGGATTCCGCGTTGCCCATGTGGATCTGAAAATTCGCGGCCGCTGTGCACAGTGCGTACGGGTTCGATAATCACTAATACTGATTGTGGCGGTGAATCTCATCATGAATAAGCTCGGATTTTCGCTGCTGCGCGTCAGCATATTCGTTCGCCTGACGATCGTTGCGGCGATATCAGCAGTTCTTTGGTTGGCGATCTTGTGGGCGCTCGCATGAACGTAGCACCCGTCCGACATCAAGCGAATTCTGCCGTCGTTTCGTTTGAAAACGTCACCTTCGGCTACGAGCAGCATCCAGCGGTGCATCATCTCTCCGGCGAAATCAAAACCGGCGACCTCCTCGGCTTGGTCGGGCCGAACGGCGCGGGTAAGTCGACGTTGCTCAAGGGCATCGCCGGACAACTGCGCCCGTTGGACGGCACGATGCGGCGCCATGGGCTGCGCGCCCGTGATATCGCTTATCTACCGCAGCAGGCTGAGCTCGATCGAAGTTTCCCAATCACTGTGTTCGATTGCGTGGCGATGGGCCTTTGGCCCCGCCTTGGAATTTGGCGCGGCATCAATGCTTATTGGAAAGGCACCGTTCTTGACGCGTTGGCGAAGGTCGGTCTCAAGGAATTTGAAACGCGCATGATCGGCACGCTTTCCGGCGGCCAATTCCAGCGCATGCTGTTCGCGCGTCTGTTGCTGCAGAACGCGCCCATCGTTCTGCTCGATGAACCGTTCCGGGCGGTCGATATCAAAACGGTCAGCGATCTGGTCGAGCTCGTTTTAACCTGGCACACCGAAGGTCGCACCATCATCGCCGCGCTGCATGACCTCGAGCAGGTGCGCGCCCATTTCCCGCGGACCTTGGTCCTTGCACGCGAGCTCGTCGCCTGGGGCGAAACCAACGCTGTCCTCACCCCCGACAATCTTTTCAAAGCCCGACAACTGTGCGAAGCGTGGGACGAGAACGCAGAGATTTGCGAACGCGGCACGCACGAAGCGCAACGGAAGACCGCATGATCGACGTTCTCACCCAGCCGTTTGTCGAATTTTCCTTCATGCGCCGAGCGCTCGTCGGTTGTTTGGCGCTATCGCTTGGCGCCCCGCCCATCGGGGTTTTCTTGATGCTGCGCCGCATGAGTCTGATGGGCGACGCAATGGCGCACGCGATTTTGCCCGGTGCCGCCATCGGCTATTTGATTGCCGGCCTATCGTTATTCGCAATGACGGTCGGCGGTCTGGTCGTTGGCATTACGGTCGTTTTACTCGCGGGCGTCGTCGCGCGCTCAACCGTACTGCGCGAAGACTCGAGCCTGGCGGCGTTTTACTTGATATCGCTCGCCTCAGGCGTGCTGATCATTTCGATGCGCGGCAGTAGTATCGATCTGCTGCACGTGCTCTTCGGCACGGTGCTCGCACTGGACAACAACGCCCTCATCCTCATCGGCGCTATCGCGACGGTGACGATGGCGGCGTTGGCGGTCATCTACCGGCCGCTGGTGCTGGAGTGCCTGGACCCGATGTTTCTTCGCTCAGTGAGTCGGGCAAGCTCGCCGACGCACTTCTTCTTCCTTGGGCTAGTCGTCCTCAATCTGGTCGCCGGGTTCCATGCCCTCGGAACCTTGCTGGCGGTCGGGCTCATGCTGTTGCCGGCGGTGACCGCACGGTTTTGGGTCGAAGACATCTCGAAACTTATTGTCGTCGCGGTGGCATCAGCACTGGGTGCCAGCGCCATCGGTTTACTGTTGTCCTATTACGGCAACCTGCCATCGGGTCCGGCGATCATTCTCGCCAGCGGCGTCTTTTACATCGTCTCGCTTCTCTTCGGCCCGCGAGGCAGCCTCATCGGGCGACTATTCCCGCACAAGCATCTCCAGGGTTAATTAACTAAAGGTAGAGAAACATGAACAAACGTTTGTTGCTGCGAGCGATCGCCCTTATCGCGCCGTTACTCGTTCTATCGAACAGTGTGCATGCTGCCAACAAGCTCAAGGTTGTCGCGTCGTTCAGTATTCTCGGCGACATGGCGCGCCAAGTGGGTGGCGACCGCGTTGAGGTCAGCACGCTGGTCGGAGCCAATGGTGATACCCATGTCTTTCAGCCTGCACCCGGCCACGTCAAAATCGTTGCTGCCGCTAATGTTCTCATCATCAATGGTCTTGGATTCGAGGGCTGGATCAGCCGGCTCGAAAAATCAGCCGGCTTCAAAGGCGCGGTGGTCGTAGCGACGACCGGCATTGCGCCGCATCAAATGGAGGAAGAAGAAAATGGCAAGCAACAGAAGGTCATCGATCCACACGCCTGGCAGAGCCTTGCCAACGGAAAAATCTACGTCCGCAATATTCGCGACGCATTGATCGCAGCCGATCCGTTCGGGAAAGCGACTTATGAAGCCAACGCCAACAAGTTCCTATCTGACATCGATCGGCTCGACGCGGAAGTAAAGGCCAACGTCGCCAAGCTACCGTCGGATCGACGCCGCGTCATTACCTCACACGATGCCTTTGGCTATTTTGCGACCAGCTATGGATTGGAGTTTATCGCCCCGCAAGGAGTGAATACTGAAAGCGAAGCGTCGGCAAAAGACGTTGCCAGCATCATTCGCCAGATCAAGACGCAGAAAATTCCGGCGATATTCTTAGAGAACATTTCGGACCACCGCCTGCTCGATCAGATCGCCCGAGAAACCAGCGCCAAGGTGGGCGGTACGCTGTATTCCGACGCATTGTCGGATTCGAGCGGACCGGCCGCTACCTACCTCGATATGTTCCGGCACAACACGCGAACGTTGATGGCAGCGCTGTCGTCCTAGCGCTGCCCCCGAACTATCGCAGACTACGCTACCGCTGACATGGACGGCGTTACTTCTTCGAACACTTGCCGTTTCGCTTCATCCCTTCGCATACGCCGAACAGGTAGAGCGCGTGATCGTCGATGGTAAAGCCAGCCTGCTCGGCAACGTGGCGCTGCCGTTCTTCGATGGCCTTGTCGTAGAACTCGAACACCTGACCGCAAGCGACGCATACCATGTGGTCGTGATGTCCACCCTGATTGATCTCGAACACCGACCGGCCGCCCTCGAAGTTGTGGCGAATGACGAGGCCGGCCTCTTGGAACTGAGTGAGCACGCGATAGACCGTGGCCAGGCCGACATCTTCGCCGCCTTGGTGCAGGCGCTGATAGACCTCCTCCGCCGTCAGGTGCGGATGCTCGGCTGATTCGAGGATTTCGAGAATCTTCCGGCGCGGGGTGGTGGCTTTCAGGCCGGCCTTCTTAAGATCGGCGTCGGTGTCTGGCATGGCAGGCGTATACCCAATTGCGGGGTTGCGGTTATGATGCAGGCAGTTTAAATGTACTTGCGGAGCAACGCCAAAAATTATGCGCGCCTATCGCCTCGGGATCTTATTCACCGCGCTCTTATTATTATCGAGCTGCTTGCATCCCTATAGCCCGGAAGTTCAACAGGGCAACATCGTCACACAAGAAATGCTCGATAAGCTCAAGCCAGGCATGACAAAAAATCAAGTGCGGTACGTGCTCGGTACACCGCTGATCAACGATCCGTTCCATCAAAACCGCTGGGACTACGTTTACCGGTTTCAAAAAGAAATGGGCGCGCCCGCCGAGCAACGCCGTCTGGCCGCCATCTTCGAGAACGACGCGCTATTACGCTGGGAAGGCGAGGCACTCAAGCCGGCCGATATCGCCGGCTCGGCGGAATCGTCGAATACGCAACAGCCGTCGTTATAAACGCGAACGGGCGCGACGGCGCCGTTGCTCCTTCGGGTCAATCAATAACGGTCGATAAATCTCGACCCGATCGCCGTCAGCCACCGAATCGCTCAGCTTCGCCCGCGTACCGTAAATCCCCACCGCTGCTTGCGTAAGATCGATCTCCGGGAAACGAGCGACTAATCCGGAGGCAATGATCGCTTGCTCGACGGTGGCGCCAGTGGGCAACTGCACCGTTGCAACCGCTTGTACGTCAGCGCGCGCGTAAGCGACTTCGATCCGCATCGCCGCGTTCACCGCTGTCCGTACAGCGTCTTCGCGCGCGCATGAAACGCCTCGACCATCTGACCGGCGATGGTGCTGAACACCGGTGTCAGCACGGCGCTGAGTAGTCGATTAGCGACTTCGAATTCGAGATCGAGCGCAATCTTGCTCGACGTTGCATCGAGCGCGGCGAAACGCCAAAAACCTTGCAGATAACGGAACGGTCCTTCCAGCAACCGAATTTCCATCATCTTGTCTTTCTGCAGCAGATTGCGCGTGACGAAAGTCTTGTGCACACCGTGATAGGCGATAGTGATAGCGGCTTCGACAATGTCTTCGCTTTGTTTGAGGACGCGCGTGTCACCGCACCACGGCAGAAATTTCGGATACGACAGAATGTCGGCAACCAGCTCGTACATCTCGTGATCGCTATAAGGCACCAACGCCGAACGATGGATGGCGGTCACGCGTAGATGATCGATAGGCTGACGAACAACAGCAGCAATAACGGCGGCACGACGAGGCGCAACAACCACAGCCAAGCATCAAACGCGCACGACGAGCGCAACGCTAAATCAGCACGGGCATTGTCGACCGGCAGAAACCAGCCGGCGAATAGCGCCAGCGCTAAACCGGCCAGCGGCAACATGCCTTGAGCGGTGAGGATTTGCAGCACGTCGAACGCGCCGATCTGTTTTTCCATGCCGAAAAATTTAAACGAGAACGCCCAATAGTTGAATGAAAATAGCGACACCAGCCCGAGCAACCAGGCGCACAAGCCAACCACGATCGCCGCGCGCCGGCGGGCGATACCAAACCGCTCGGTCATCCAGGCGATCACCGGCTCGATCAGCGCGATCGCCGTCGCCAACGCAATCATGACGATTAGCGCGAAGAACAAGCTGCCGAACCATCTGCCGTACGGCAAATGGTCGAACGCCAACGGCAACGCCTGGAACACCAAACTAGGGCCGGAAGTCGGCGCTACGCCGCCGCCCAACAAAACGGCAAAGACAATGACACTGCCGAACACCGCGATCAATGCATCCAGCCCGACGACCGTCAACGCCGCGCGCGCGATCGATGCCTCCCGATCGAGATAGGCGCCGTACATCATCGCCATACCCGTGCCGAGACCGAGACTGAAAAATACCTGCGCCAACGCCGCCAGCCAGGCGACCGGCGACAGCTTGGCGAAATCGGGCGTAAACAAAAACGTTGCGGCGTCGCGAAAATTACCGACGCTGAGCGCATAACCGGCGAGCGTCAGCAGCGCCACTAACAGTAACGGTACCAATACCCGAATCGTCGGCTCGAGCCGCCGGCGCAGGCCACCGGCGGTAATCGTCAGTGTCGTCGTAATGAACAGGCTGTACCAGAAAATCTGTTTTTCCGGATCGCGCACGAAGCCGGTGAACACGCTGGCGATACCGTCGGCGGTAAGCCCGGTCATCACGCCGAATACCGTGCGCACGAAGTAGCCGATGGCCCAACCGGCGACCACGCTTAAATAAGAGAAAACGATAAACCCACCGAGTACCGTCAACCACCCCAGCAGCGCCCAATGTCGACCGCCACGCGCGCCCCGGCCTAAATCGGCAAGCGCCGTGATCGGTGACGCATGTGCGCGCCGCCCCAGCATCACTTCCGCAATCAACAACGGCGCACCGACGAGAAATGCCAGCAACAAATAAATCAAGATGAACGCACCACCGCCGTTCTCGCTCACGAGATAGGGAAACTGCCAGAGGGTCTTGAAGGTAATGGCGGCGCCGGTCAATGCCAGCACGAACGTGAAGGTGTCGGACCAACGCTTGGAACCGACGGAACCAGCGATATCGGCGGAATGGGCAACGGGGGCAGCTGCGCTCTTGCGACTGCGACGACTCAACCCCGGCATGCGTTTACCCCCTAACGAATAGTTCTATATTTAAGAATAATAGCCGCTGCTTCCCGGGACACGGGCGGCGCAGAATCTGGCACGCGCTGGACCGCCTGTCCATAGGCCGAGCGAGAGTTTTCGATCACAATTTAAGAAACAAGGACACGGGGGCAGGCACACCTATAATATGGCGCCCGCGTTGATCTGATGTTGCACCCATGAGCCAAAAGAAAGAAAAGACCCCCGCCTCGATCGCCCAGAATCGCAAGGCGCGGCATGACTACTTTATCGAGCAGAAATACGAGGCCGGCCTGGTGCTGCAAGGCTGGGAGGTCAAGAGCCTGCGCGCCGGTCGCGCACAATTGAAGGAAGGCTACGTCACCGTCGAAGGCAGCGAGGTCTTTCTGATTGGCGCACACTTCTCGCCGTTAACGTCGGCCTCGACCCACATCCATCCGAACCCGACCCGCGCGCGCAAGTTGCTATTGCACCGCGAAGAGATCAGCAAGCTCATCGGTGCGGTCGAACGTCGCGGCTATACCATGGTACCTCTATCGTTGTATTGGAAACGCGGTCGCGCAAAGATCGAGGTCGGTCTTGCCCGCGGTAAACAACAGCACGACAAACGCGCCGACCTCAAGAGCCGTGAGGCGGAACGCGAAGTGGCGCGCGCCCTGAAGTCGCGTTGACGCTCGATAACCGGGTAATTGCCAGCATTAGCTAATTTCTTTGTATGAAGTGGCGAGCCAAATCAAACAAAATGCATCGAACCCACGTCCGCTGCTGGTCGCCGTCACCGGCTATGGCCATGCCAACGATGTGCAACAGGTGCAGCAGGCCGGGTTTGACCATCATTTGTTAAAGCCGGTGCGCTTGGAAGAATTGATCGACGTGCTGAAACAAGCAATGTCAGTTACCAAACCTCGTCGATAACACGACTACCCTAAGCCACTCGTTGTCATCGAGCGGCGGCAAGCGCTGTTTATCCGACGCCGGGAACGCCGCCGCCATTCCCCGGTCTATATACCTTGTATTACCGGGGGCCAGTCCCTAATATCCGTTCACAGGGGGTGACACGGCTTCGACGTGGGTTACGAAACCTCTGGAGCATGCCGAGGTGCAGATCTCCTCGTAAATCCAGCTGCAAACACATAGTTGCCAACGACGACAACTACGCTCTAGCGGCTTAATCCCCGCTAGCCTCTCGCCCGGTTTCTCCTATGGGTTGGGGTCGAGGGGTCAAATACATGGGATCGCGGTGGCTCGTGCCTGTTGAGTCAACGTTAAATCCAAGCAGGCTAAGCGCATCGACTACCCTGTCTGTCGGGGAGCGGTGTGTTAAATTCTAGACAGACTACGCATGTAGAACTGGCGATGTAGGACTTGCGGACGCGGGTTCAATTCCCGCCACCTCCACCAAGTAAAAATCCCCGATCGATGTTGGTCGGGGATTTTTTTTGGGCGGAGGCCGTACACCAGTTTGTAGCGCGGATGGAGGCGCGAAGCGCCTCCATCCGGGAAACGCAGCCCCGGATTGCGCTTCGCTTCGGGCTACGGTTTGATGTTAATCATCCAAAGAACTGAAACTTCGCTCCCGCCACTTCGATCACATCGCCTTTCTCCAGCAACTGACCGCCCGGCGGCACCGGTCTGTCATTTAATCGCGGCTCGCCCGGCCCAATTCCCGCTTGCAACACGTAACCTTCGGAGGTGCGAATGATGCGTGCCGGACCTTTACCCGGGTTGTCGATCACAACTTCTTCTTTGACCAGCGGCAAACGTTTACCCTTGTCCTTGCCGTCGATCACCAACAACTGACCGAACGACATCATGACCGTAGTTTTTTCCTGCGGCGCCGGCGGCGGTACAGCGGGCGCCGGTTGCTTGCCGAGCACCGGTACGTCGAGATTCAGGTCGTCGCGATATATTAAGGTGTGTCCGCCGATGATGACCGACTCGCCGTGCTTGAGCTCGTGCTGCTGCACACGTTTGTTCTCGATGAAGGTACCGTTGGTGCTGCCGAGATCCTGAATCGAGGATTTCATGCCCACCGTTTTGACCACGGCATGCTCGCCGCTGATGGCGTTGTCGTTGAGGACGATATCGCAGCCAACTTTGCGACCGATTTTCGTATCGCCCAGTTTCAGGTTCACTTCGCCGATCAACTTGCCTTGGAATTTGATGACTAGCTTACCCATACGTCGGTGCCCTTCCGTACCTGTCGGTTCATCTCTTAACTATAGGATTGCAACGTAGCTCCGGCGAGTACGTGTTTTTTGCGGCGATTTCCGCCGCTAACCCAGGCTCACCCCCGCCCTTTTCCTGCCAATACGTTCGAATATGCGGTTTAAAGACGGCTGGCAGAAGAAGTTGCCGCAAGCGAGCACGCCGTACACCTCCACCATCGTCTTCCTGGTGCGCAAGGGCAACCCGAAGGGCATCAAGGACTGGACTGATCTCGCGAAGCCCGGCATCGACGTCATCACACCGAACCCGAAGACGTCCGGCGGCGCGCGCTGGAACTATCTCGCCGCTTGGGATTATGCGTTAAAACAGCCTGGCGGTAACGAGACTAAGGCGCGTGATTTCGTTACGCAGGTCTACAAGAACGTGAAGGTGCTCGACTCCGGCGCGCGCGGCGCGACCACAACTTTCGTCGAGCGTGGCATCGGCGACGTGTTGATCGCTTGGGAAAACGAGGCTTACTTGTCGGTTAAGGAACTCGGCCCGGATAAGTTCGACATCATCACGCCGTCGCTGTCGATTCTGGCGGAACCGCCGGTGGCAATCGTTGATAAGGTTGTCGACAAGCGCGGCAAGCAATTCGTGCCGGTGAAGCTGTTCACGATCGACGAGGTTTTCGGCGGTTGGACCAAAGCGCAGAAGACGCACTTCGACGACAACGGCATCTTCGACCAAATCAGTACGCAACTCGGTAAGTCGTAATCGCCAGGAATCGCTAAGGAAAGCCGTCATGACGCCGCTACTCATCGATAGTCCAACCCAACCGCAATCTGCGAGCTTGCTCGAAGTTATCGGTGAGCGGCGGCGGTACGTTAGTCCCTCAACCGCTTCCGCCGTTGCCAAGATCGATTTGCTCTCACGAGCACGATGTTGCCCATCATCTAAATAAAGATTTTCACCGACTTCCCCTCCCCCTCAGGGGGAGGGAATGGTTCTGTTCGGCTATCTGCAATTAATTAAATAAGGAGTCCCACCATGAATCGTTCGAATACAGAGTTGCGCCAATGGACGCAACCGGTTGCCAGAGCCGTTGTCGCACTCGGCTTGATCCTTGCGCGCAGCGTCCAAGCCGCATGAGCAACTGCACATCGGCTATCAAAAATTCGGCACGCTAGTGCTGCTCAAGGCGCGCGGCACACTCGAGCAACGACTGGCGGCGCTTAACGTCGACGTTAAATGGACCGAGTTCCCGGCCGGTCCGCAACTCCTCGAAGGCCTCAACGTCGGCACAATCGACTTCGGCCTCGTCGGCGAAGCGCCGCCGATCTTCGCGCAAGCCGCCGGTGCCGATCTCGTGTACGTCGGTAACGTACCGCCGGCACCGACCAGCGAAGCGATCATCGTGCCGAAGGATTCAGCGCTCAAATCGGTCGCCGATCTCAAAGGCAAGCGGGTCGTGCTGAACAAAGGCTCGAATGTGCACTACCTGTTAGTGAAGGCGCTGGAGCAAGTCGGCATCGCTTACAACGACGTACAGGTTTCGTATCTCGCGCCGGCCGACGCACGTGCGGCGTTCGAACGTGGCGCGGTAGATGCGTGGGTCATCTGGGATCCGTTCCTCGCCGCGGCCCAGAAGCAACTCGGTGCGCGCGTGCTCGCTGACGGTACCGGCGTCGTATCGAACCACGTGTTCTTCCTAGCGGCGCGTCCATATGCCGATCGCCGACCGGACATCATCGCGGCGACGCTCGATAAGCTTGCCAAGCTCGATAAATGGGCAGCGGTGCATCCGCAAGAAGCGACCGATCTCCTGGTCGGTCAGACCGGATTGAACGCCGACATCATCGGCCTCGCCGTCTCGCGCCTGAGCTACGGCACCAAACCGGTAAGCCCAGTGGTGTTGGCTGAGCAACAGAAAATTGCCGAAAATTTTTTACGTGCCGATACGGCTAGAACTTTGCGAAGGGGCGCGCGAGGTCAACTATGACTACGTGAAACAGATCGCCGTCGCTGCCGACACGCTCGGCTACGACGGCGTGCTATTGCCGACCGGACGCTCGTGCGAAGACCCGTGGGTGGTCGCCTCCAGTCTGACCGGCGTTACGCGCCAGTTTAAATTTTTAGTGGCAGTACGCCCGGGCCTGACGCAGCCGAGCTTAGCGGCGCGCACGACCTTAAGATCATCTTCGCCGTATCCGGCATCGTGCTAGCGACGATCTTCGTCACCTTTCCATTCATCGCTCGCGAGCTGATTCCGTTGATGGAAGCGCAGGGATGGGAAGAGGAAGAAGCGGCGATGGTGCTGAGCGCGCCGGGCTTTAGCATCTTCTGGCACGTGACATTGCCGAATATTGCTCGATGCCAAAAATATTAAGCGCATCGCCGAGCAATTCTCACAGCGCGACCAAGGTCACTTGAGCATCGCCACAACACACACAAGCGCGCTATGCCCTGCCAAAGATAGTCAAAGCTTTCAAGACGCAATTTCCACGCGTGCATTTGGTGCTGCACCAAGCGAGTCCCAACGAAATCGTTTCGATGCTACTCAGTGGCGATGCCGATGTCATTAAAACCTACGTCGAGCTAGGACTCGGCATTGGCATCATCGCGTCAATGGCATTCGATCCCGCCCGCGATACTAATCTTCGCTTGCTCGACGGTGCCGATAATTTTCCGCAAAACACGACAAAAATCGCGGTGCGTAAAAATCACTATCTGCGCGACTTCGCCTACCGTTTTATTGAACGGTGCTCATCACAACTGTCCGAATCCCACATACGCAGCGCTGTTGCACCACTGGCCAAGGGGCCACTCGAATAGAAAAGCAGTACTACCGTTGAGCCTGCGGGAAGTGCCGTTTGTCGGACAAAAGGCAAACCGTCGTCTGAAGTTGGGGGAAACCCCTATGGTGGTTCCCTGATCGCTCGCATATTAAGATCATGATTTTCCCTTAGGATCCAGGGAATGACCTAGTTTGCTTTCTCTTTCCGGGGACATAGACATGAGACTGGAACACCGATGGGCCACCCGCCGATCAATCGACGGCGACGTAACGATTACCTGTCATCCAGGCGGTCTTTTCAGTGGACACTTATTGAATATCAGTAGTGGCGGTGCGCTCGTGCAGTGTCAGTGTTCTCTTAATGCAGACACTCCGGTCGAACTTATTCTGCAGATAAAAGATGGGGATACAACGAGATTACATCGTCTGACCGCCATCGTGATGCGAACTCAAGAGGCGCACATCGGTTTGAGATTCAAAAATGTCGAGGCGGCGACCCTCGCCGCGCTGTCGCGAAAGTTTGCCCACACGACTGCCCGTGACACGGTGCCGCGCATGCACACCATTAACCACCAACCGTCCTCCGCGCGCCGGCGCTCAAAGGAAGAAGCGCACGACCTCTAATGGCGCATACTGCGGAGCGCAACATCATCCTGCCGGGCGGAAACGCCATGCGTTGTTTCAGTAAACGTCTACTCATCACCCTTGGTCTGTGGCTCGTCACTTTCAGCGGCGCGTTTACCGATCACGATGTCGAGATAGGCGTACTGTCGACCGAAAACGACGCTGCGGCGATGCAGGCACAGTGGTCGGCTACCGCCGACTATCTCAATCGACTGATACCCGAGCATCACTTTGCCATCGTTACGCTCAACGAGGATCAGTTATATGCCGCCATGGAAGAGCAGAAACTTGATTTCGCGTTGACCGATCCAGGCCACTTTATCGATCTTGAGAGCTTGTTCGACGCCAGCGCAGTTGTCACTCGCGTTGTTCGCCATCAAGACGGTGCCTACGCCGACTTCGGCGCGACCATTTTAGTGCGCGCCGATCGCACGGATATCAATACGCTTTCCGACCTGAAACAAAAATCTTTCATGTCGACCAGTGAACCATTCAGCACGTATCACTTAGTCCGGCATGAATTGCGGGCGCAAGGTATCGTTCCGTCGCGCCACTTCTTTCAGGTCATACGCGAACGCGAGCCCGAGCAAATTGTTTTCGCCGTGCGCGACGGTCAAGTCGATGCCGGCGCCGTCCCGACCGGCACGCTCGAGCAGATGGTGAGCGAAGGACGCATCCAACGTTCGATGTTCCGCGTGCTCAACGAACAGCACTCGTTCCATTTTCCGCTGGTACATAGCACCGAGCTCTATCCTGAATGGCCGTTGGCCGCCGCCGAGCATACGCCCGAACATCTGGTACGCCGGGTCGCTAGCGCATTGCTTAAGATGTCAGACAACGACCCCGCCGCGCGTGTCGGCGGTTATGTCGGCTGGACCGTCGCCCGCTCTTATCGGCCGATGGAGACGCTGTACCAAGAACTGCAGCTCGGCCGCTACGAGCACCAACGACGAACCAACTTCAGCGCCTTTGCCAACGACAATCAGCTGACAGTGCTGATCGGACTGGTGGCGCTGGCAGCAATGCTGGCCGGCACGGTTTATGTGTCCTGGCTAAATCGTAAGCTGGCGCAGGAAATCAACTGGCGCCGGCAGACACAAGAAGAAATGCAGATGTTCTCGAGTGCCGTTCAGCAGACGGCGGACGCCGTCATGATTCTCGACCAGAACGGTCGAGTGGAGTATGTGAACCCCGCGTTCAGCCGCATCACCGGCTACGCGGCCACCGACATGCGTGAACAAACACCGGCAATGTTGCGCTGCGACGGTCACGACCTCAACCTCTATCAGCGGCTGTGGGAAACCGTGCAGCGCGGCGAGTCATTTCGCGACGAGGTTGTCAGCCGCCGCAAAGATGGGGCGCAGTTTCATGCCGAAATCGCCGTGGCGCCGCTAACCGACGCCAGCGGGCACATTACCCACTTCGTCGCCACTGGCCGCGACATCACTGAAAAGAAACGCGCCGAAGAAGAACTGCAATTACATAAAGAGCAGCTGGCGCATACGGCAAGGGTCAGCATCATCGGCGAAATGGTGTCGAGCTTAGCGCATGAAATCAGCCAACCATTGACCGCGATCGTCAACTACGCCAACGGTTGCGTGCGCCGCGTTCGTACCGCTGAAGTCGCACAACCAGCCCTGTTAGAATCGCTGCAACAGATCGTCGCGCAAGCGCAGCGGACAGCCGATGTGTTGCTGCATCTACGTCGTTTCCTGGCACGACGCGACGCCACACGCGTGACAACCAACATTAACGAGCTCGTTACTCAGGCAGCGGCGCTCGCTATCGGCGAGACACGCACGCGCGGCATCGCCATTGCCTTCGATCTATCGCGCGAGTTGCCGCCGGCATGCGTCGATAGTATCCAAATCGAACAAGTGATCCTAAATTTATTGCGCAATGGCGCCGAGGCCTTGGCCGATGCCGATGGCCCGGCGCGCGAACTCAAATTGCGTACCGCACTCGACCACGAAGGAGCCATTGAGGTATCTGTCAGCGATACCGGTCCTGGCCTACCGCCGCGATTACGCGCCAAGCTGTTCGAACCGTTCTTCACCACCAAACCGGATGGAATCGGTCTGGGGTTGGCGGTTAGCCGCAGTATTATTGAGACACACGGTGGCCGGCTGTGGGTCACGGCTAATCCCGACCGTGGAGTGACATTCCGTTTTACGGTCCCCACCGAGATGCCTGCACATGGATGATGAGATAACTGTTTACGTCGTTGACGACGACGCCGCCGTCCGCGATTCGTTGCGTTGGATGATTGAAGGCGCGGGCTTGCGGGTGGAAACATTCGCCAGTGCCGAGGACTTCTTGACGGCTTACGACTCTGGCCGCGGCGGATGTCTGGTGCTCGATATCCGCATGCCGGGCATGAACGGAATGGCCCTGCAAAAACAGCTAATTAGCCGCCGAATTCCCATTGGGATTATTTTCATCACGGCGCATGGCACGGTTCAAAACGCGGTCAGTGCCATGCGTTCCGGCGCGGTCGACTTTCTGACCAAACCGTTCAGTGAAGAAGCCCTGCTTGATCGGATCAATCAGTGCATCGGCGAAGCCCGGCGCCAAAAAGCCCACAACGCCGAGCGAGCTAATTTGGCCGCCCGCTTCGCCCTACTCACCCCGCGTGAGCAGGAGATTCTGCGCGACGTTATTTCAGGTAAGTCCAATAAGGTCATTGCCGCCGAACGCCATATCAGCCAAAAGACCGTTGAAGCACACCGGGCGAATATGATGCAAAAACTGCAGGCCCGGAGCCTTGCTGAACTTATGCGCATGGTGCTTCCTCGAGAAGACCTTAGGGGGAAACCCTGAATTCTCATGGTATATCTCCCAATGTCGGGGGCATTAGCCTTCGCGTATAAAACCCGCATTGTTACGTAACTTTAGGAACCCCTTCTAAGCCGTACGTGTAAGAAGCGCCTGGGGTGCTTCGGGGGAAATCATTTTTCAGGGTGACAAACACAGATTCATCCTGAGCCATTGGAGGGTCACATGGGAATGGAACGCCGTTGGGGCACTCGCAAGCCCGTTGAAGTCAATGTGGTCATCGACAATCAGCCGATGTCTCTTTTACCTGGACAAATAGGTGACGTCAGCATTGGCGGCCTATTCGTGAAGACCGAGGCAACTGCGCTGCGGATGAATGCGCCAGTCGAGCTGGTGTTATTGCTCGACACCGAAGGTAATACGCGGGTCTATCGTCTTCCTGCAATTGTGGTACGCCTGACCGGCGATGGTGCCGGACTCATGTTCGATCAATACGACGTCACTGCCTTTCGCACGCTCGTCATGTTGTTGCTGTCGCGGCAGAACACCGAACAGAAGGCGCATGAGATCGATGGGCGACCCCAATTATTTTCCGTTCGAACCGATTTTACCGAGGATGAGGCGCCACGCCTTGCCTCGCTCATGGAGGGTGCATAGCGCCGGCTTGTGAAAGCGAACGCTTATCGTGCCCATGTTGTAAACCATCGCCACTAGGCGATTTACCAATTAGAAAGGTGCCTTTATGAGAATGTCGACTAAAGCTCAGTCTGCAGTTACTGCCACGTTGAGTCTCGCACTGCATTATAAGGATGGTCCGTTGAACGTGGCTGATCTTTCCGAAGAACAAGGAATTTCCGTTTCGTATCTCGAACAACTCTTCGCTTACCTGCGTCGTGGCGGTCTCGTGCAAGGCGTGCGTGGACCGGGTGGCGGCTATATCCTGACTCGTCCGGCAAGCGACATCAGCCTCGCCGATATCGTTGAAGCCGTGGACGGTGCCGATGAAGCTGCGCCGCGCCGGAGCCTAGGCCAAGATCACAGCCCGACGGCCGAAATGTGGGGAGACCTAAGCAAAGTATTCCACGGTTTTCTGAAAGGCATCACCTTAGAAGATGTCGTTCGCCGCAGTAAGGGTGAAGACGGCGCCGCCAACGCTATCACTGCGACGATAAACGATGCGCGCAGCACCACCGACAATATGCGCCGTGACTAAGTACAGAGATAAAGCTCGCATGGATGATTAGGCAGCCAGGGACGGGCGACGGGAGTAGCTGCCGTCGCCCGGTTCGTTTGGCCCTATTTACGATAAATCAGACCGACTACGCCACCCGTGATGGTGGTGATAACAAGCCCACCGACAAACCAATAAATCACTAGCTCGCACGGTACCGGCAGCGAAAAATAGTGTCCGAGACTCTGCAAGCTCGCTATAAACAGGCCCATCAAAAAACCAAACCGCAGACCCTGACCTAAGCCGCTTTTGCCCGGCTCGTAGCCTTTGGTATAGATAAAAGCGAACGCCAGCGACGCAATTAAATACGACAGCCACAACACCCACATCAACCGCTGCATCTCCGTCTCGCTGCGCCAGACCGATGCGGTTTGCTGGTAGAGATCGCTCAACAGCATTCCATGTAATACCGTCTGCAATACGACATACATGACAAAAGCCCCTAAAGCGGCAAGCAGCCAACGTTTCATATTCGTTTTTGTGCTCATTTAAGTATCTCCCAGTTGTCACGCATCATGATGTGATCGGTACTCGAACTACGCTAACGCCGGCTCAGTGTATTCATTTGCCCGGTTGAAACCACCCTTACGATTGACGGCCGTTCCCCCACGCGTTAGCGTTGCGCCGCCCAATCTGCCGAAAACTCATGGCCAAAAAATCCCCCACGCCGCCGGCGCCCGACTTCGAGGCCGCGCTTGCCGAGCTCGAACGCATCGTCCACAAAATGGAATCGGGCGAGCAAACGCTGGAAGAGTCGCTGGCCGCGTTCCAGCGTGGCGTTGAGCTGACGCGCGCCTGCCAGCAAGGTCTCAAAGACGCCGAACAACGCGTCGAGAAGCTGATACGCGAAGGCGGCGAGCTGAAAGCGGAACCGCTGGTGGGCAATGACGAAACCCCTAGCTAAGTCCACCGAGCCGCGCTTGTCGCCATTGCACGATACTCTGAAACGCCTGCAACTGCGTGCCGAGCAGGCGTTAGCAATGCGCTTGCCGGCGGCCGAGCCGCCGGCGGCGCGCTTGTTGCAAGCGATGAGCTACGCCACGCTGAACGGCGGCAAACGTATCCGCGCCTGCTTGATTTACGTCACTGGTGAAGCGCTCGGCGCCGACAGCACGACGCTGGACGATGCCGCCTGTGCCGTCGAAATGATTCACAGTTATTCGCTGATTCACGACGATCTGCCGTGCATGGACAACGACGATCTACGCCGCGGTAAACCAACTTGTCATCGCGCCTTCGACGAAGCAACGGCACTGCTCGCCGGCGACGCGCTGCAGGGCCTGGCGTTCGAGATTTTGGCCGAGCGCGACGATCCGCGGCGATTGGTCATGACCCGATTGCTCGCACGCGCGATCGGCGCCCAAGGAATGGCCGGCGGCCAAGCCATCGACCTCGGTGCCGTCGGCCGCGTGCTTACGCCGACCGAACTTGAAGACATGCATCGCCGCAAGACCGGCGCGCTCATTCATGCCGCCGTTATGCTCGGCGCCTGGGCAGCAACGCCGGTCGAACCCGCCGTGTTGGCGGCACTCGATCGCTACGGCTGGGCCGTGGGCCTGGCATTTCAGATTGTCGATGATGTGCTCGACGAAGAAGAAGAAACCGCCACTTTAGGCAAAACCGCCGGCGCCGACCGCGCCCGCGGCAAACCGACCTACCCATCGGTTCTCGGCTTACCGGCGGCAAAAGCGCGGGCGCAGGAGCTTTTAACGCTCGCCCTCGAAAGCCTAAAGCCTTTGGGCGATAATGCGCGCTTATTGAGCGATCTTGCCCGCTATATTGTCGAACGCCGCCAATGACTAACGCGCCTAACCTAAACTACCCCCTACTCGAAGGCATCGATACGCCGAGCGAGCTGCGCAATCTCGACGAGGCGGATCTCGTCACGCTTGCCGACGAATTAAGGCGCTTCTTAATAGAGACGGTCTCGAAGACCGGCGGCCATCTGGCGGCGGGTCTTGGCACGGTCGAGCTGACGATCGCGCTGCACTACGTCTATAACACGCCGCACGATCGCCTGGTTTGGGACGTCGGCCATCAGGCCTACCCGCATAAAGTATTAACCGGTCGCCGCCAGCGCATGGGCACACTGCGACAAAAAGACGGTCTGTCCGGATTCTTGCGGCGCGATGAAAGTATTTACGACACCTTCGGCGCCGGCCATTCAAGCACCTCGATTAGCGCCGCTCTTGGTATGGCAGTCGCCGCCGCGCGTCAGGGGCTCGATCAACACGCCGTCGCTATCATCGGCGACGGTGCGTTGTCCGCCGGCATGGCCTACGAGGCGTTGAACAATGCCGGTGATATGGACGCCGATGTATTGGTCGTCCTAAACGACAATGACATGTCGATCTCGCCGAACGTCGGCGCCATGTCGAACTATCTCGCCCGTATTCTTTCCGGTCGTTTTTTTAGCAGCGTGCGCGAAGGCTCGAAGAGCGTGTTGTCGTCGGTGCCGCCGGTGCTCGAATTCGCCAAGCGCGCCGAGGAACACATGAAAGGCATGCTTATGCCGAGCACGCTGTTCGAAGAGCTGGGCTTCCACTACTTCGGGCCGATCGACGGCCACGACCTGCATACGCTCGTTACGACCCTACGGAATCTGCGCAAGTTGAAAGGCCCGCGTTTCCTGCATGTCGTTACGCGTAAAGGCAAAGGCTACGAACCGGCCGAGGCCGACCCGTGCCTCTACCACGGGATCACACCGTTCGACCCAGAAACTGGCAAGATCGAGAAGAAACCGTCCGGTAAAACTTATACGCAAGTCTTCAGCGACTGGCTGTGCGACATGGCCGCTCAGGATCAGCAGCTCGTCGGCGTCACACCGGCGATGTGCGAAGGCTCGGGCCTAGTGGAATTTTCTAAACGCTTTCCCGGGCGCTACTTCGACGTTGGCATTGCCGAGCAACATGCGCTGACATTTGCCGCCGGCCTCGCTTGTGACGGATTAAAACCGGTCGTCGCGATTTACTCGACGTTCCTACAACGCGCCTATGACCAACTGATCCACGACATCGCACTGCAAAATCTGCCGGTGCTGCTCGCTATCGACCGTGCCGGTCTCGTCGGCGCCGACGGTGCGACCCATGCCGGCGCGTTCGATTTATCGTTCCTGCGCTGCATCCCGAACATGGTCATCATGACGCCGGCCGATGAAGAAGAATGCCGGGCGATGCTAACCACCGGCTACCAATACAACGGCCCGACCGCGGTCCGTTATCCGCGCGGCACCGGCCCAGGCGTTAAACCGAGCCGCGCACTGACCACCCTACCGATCGGTCAGGCCGAGGTGCGACGCGAAGGGCGCGAGGTCGCCATTCTGGCCTTTGGCAGCCTAGTCCCAGCAGCGCTCGCTGTCGGCGAATTGCTCAACGCCACCGTGATCAATATGCGGTTTGTTAAGCCACTCGACGAAAAATTGATCGTCGAGGTCGCGCGCACGCATAAGCTCATCGTAACGGTCGAGGAGAATGTCATTGCCGGTGGGGCTGGCAGCGGCGTCAACGAATGTATCGCCGCCGCCGGTCTACAGCCGGAGCTGCTCAATCTCGGCCTGCCGGACACGTTCATTGAACACGGCGACCACAAGCAATTGCTGGCGGAATGCGGTCTGGATGCCGAGGGTATTCGCCGACAAATCCTGCGACGCCGACCGCGCGGTGTTGCCGGTATTGTCGAATCGGCCTAAACTTGACTGCGTAACTCAACTTTTCTAGCCGCGGTCGATCGTCCCCTATGAAGCTCAAAAGCCAAACCCAACCGGTTTCCATTGCCGACGTACAGAACAGCCCGGACACGCGCCGGCTGCAAATCGATCAGGTCGGCATTAAGGACATCCGTCACCCGGTGCGGGTCAAGGACAAGAGCCAGGGCGAGCAGCACACCATCGCCACCTTCAACATGTACGTCGAGCTGCCCCATAACTTCAAGGGCACGCACATGTCGCGCTTTGTCGAGATCCTGAACAACCACGACATGGAAATCTCCGTGGCGTCGTTCAAGGACATGCTGCGCGAAATGACCGAACGGCTCGATACCCAGGTCGGCCATATCGAGATGACGTTCCCCTACTTCATCAACAAGGCGGCGCCGATTTCCGGCGTGAAGAGCCTGATGGACTATCAGGTCACGTTCCTCGGTGAGATCCGCGACGGCAAGCATTGCACAACCACCAAAGTGGTCGTGCCGGTCACAAGCCTGTGCCCATGCTCGAAAGAAATTTCCGATCGCGGTGCGCACAACCAGCGCTCGCACGTCACCGTTACCGTGCGGGCGCCGGCGTTCGTCTGGATCGAAGAAATTATCGAGCTGGTCGAAAAGCAGGCGAGCTGCGAGCTTTACGGTCTACTGAAGCGCCCGGACGAAAAGTACGTCACCGAACGCGCCTACGACAATCCGAAGTTCGTTGAGGACATGGTGCGCGACGTCGCGGCGATGTTGAACGCCGACGAGCGTATTGAAGCTTACCGGGTCGAGTCGGAAAATTTCGAATCGATCCATAACCACTCGGCCTACGCCATGATTCACCGCGACAAGAGCACGGAGAAGAAGCCGTAACCGTCAGCGTTGCGTCAGTTCCATCTGGTTGCCGTCGCGCTTCATGCTAAGGCGGCTCAGAAACGACATCCCGAGCAGTATCTCCCGCGGAAAATTGCCCTCGACGACGCCGGCATCGACGTTGTAGAGGGTAATCGGACCCACCTGTACCGACTCCAGTGTTAAGCGATACGTTTTAACGACCCCGCCGGCAGTATTGGCGTAACCGCCGCTGCCGAACCGTTGGTAATCGATTCCCAAGCGCTTCGCGTCGGTGCCGCTCATCGCGATTGAGGTCGCACCGGTATCGACCATCATTTTGACTGGACGGCCGTTAATCATACCGTCGGCATAAAAATGACCGCTCGGCTCGGCCCACAACGTCACACTCGCCGCCGTTGTCGGGCTGAACCCGCCCATCACCATACCGAGCTTCACCACTTCATGGCGACCGTTGATGTCAATCTCCGCCTGCTCGGCAGCGGTATCGGTCGATAACAAACGCACCCCTTCCGGGCTGGCGTCACCGCCACGCGTCAACATACGGCGCGCACCGTCGATGACGAATATCGCCTTATCCTTGAACAATGCATGTAATGACACGGATTCAACCGCTGCCGCAGAGGCGGCGGCCAAACACAGCCATACCAACACAACGACACGCTTCATGAGTTAAAATTCCGGCATGCATCCGATCGTAATTTTCCGCCACGCCGCGCATGAAGGTCCCGGCTACTTTGCCGAGTTCTTGGACAGCCGACGCATTCCTTATCGGCTCGTGCGGGTGGATCGCAACGACCCCGTACCTGAAAGTCTAGCCGGGATTTCCGGCCTCGCTTTTATGGGCGGGTCGATGAGCGTGAACGATCCGCTACCGTGGATTGCTAAATCGATTCGTTTGATTCAACACGCCATCGCCGCCGATGTACCCGTGCTCGGCCATTGCCTCGGCGGTCAATTGTTGGCGAAGGCACTCGGCGCAAAGGTTGTGCGCAACCGCGTGCCAGAGATCGGCTGGTTACCGGTCGACCGCGTCGACTCGCCGACAGCCAACGCTTGGCTCAACGGTCTGCCGCCGCGCTTTGAGGTGTTTCACTGGCACGGCGAAACTTTCGAGATCCCGACAGGCGCAACACCGATTCTGCGAAGCCGCGCCTGCCAGCAGCAAGCATTCGTCATCGGCAAGCACCTCGGCTTCCAATGCCACATCGAAATGACGCCGGCACTCGTACGTTCCTGGACGCGTACCGGCGCAGCGGAAATTGCTAAAACGTCGGCCACGGTTCACAGCACCAGACGTATTCATTCCAACTTAGTAAGACGTGCGGCGAAATTGAACCGGGTGGCCGATCGGTTTTACGAGCGGTGGATACGGGGGTTGCGTTGAACAAGCAACGCTGGCGACTCCGCTCATCACCCTCTCCCCTTACCCGCTCCCGCTATCGCGAGAGCGGGGGAGTTGGTAAAAATTCATGCTAAGGCTTGGCATCGACCTCGGCGGCACTAAAACCGAAGGCGTCGTCATGGACCCCACCGGCCGAATACTGCAGCGCGAACGTCGATCGACACCCGCGGTTGAAGGTTACGACGCCATTCTCGCCAACATCGCCGCGCTGGTAATGCGGCTCGAGACCGAGGTCAAAACGAGTTGTAGCGTCGGCATCGGCACACCCGGCGCGATGTCGACACGCACCGGTCGTCTCAAAAATTCCAATACCGTTTGCTTGAACGACCAACCGATACATGCGGACCTCGAACGTTTGCTGGCACGTCCGATCCGTATCGCTAACGACGCCAACTGCTTCGCCTTAGCGGAGGCGCAAGACGGCGCCGGCCGCGGCCAGGCAGTCGTGTTCGGCGTCATCATGGGTACCGGCGTCGGCGGCGGTATCGTCGTCAACGGCCAACTGCTCGCGGGCCATCAACATATCGCCGGCGAATGGGGCCACAACCCGCTCGAGCCGAACGGTCCGCCGTGTTATTGCGGCCGACGCGGCTGCGTGGAAACATTGCTGTCAGGACCGGGGCTGGCGCGCGATTACCTGGCGCACGGCGGTGATGCCGGACTCACGGTGCCGATGATCGTCGACCGTGCCGCCAGCGGCGATGCGCTCGCCGAGGCAACGATGCAGCGCTTTGTCGCCCACTTCGGCCGTGCGCTCGCCGGCGTGATCAACATTCTCGATCCAGACGCCATCGTACTCGGCGGCGGTATGTCCCACATCGACCGACTGTATGTCGACGGTAAAGCCGCCGTTGCCGCGCACGTCTTCAACGACGAGCTACGCACCCCCATTCTGCGCAACGTGCACGGCGATTCCGCCGGCGTTCGCGGCGCCGCTCAGCTCTGGCCAGCGATCATGTGAAGCGTCGTTTAATGGGACGCCCGCCTCGCTTATACTGCACGGGCTTTTTCACCTGGAAATCCCATGCGTACGTCAAAATTACTCCTCGCCACCGTCAAAGAAACACCAGCCGACGCTGAAGTCATCTCGCATAAACTGATGCTGCGCGCCGGCATGATCCGCAAGCTCGCCGCCGGGTTGTACACCTGGCTGCCGCTGGGCCTGCGGGTGCTGCATAAAGTCGAGAACATCGTGCGCGAAGAAATGAACCGTGCCGGCGCGCAGGAAGTGCTGATGCCGGCGGTGCAGCCGGCCGAGCTGTGGCAGGAATCCGGTCGCTGGGAGAAGTACGGTCCCGAGCTATTGCGGCTGCAAGATCGTCATCATCGCGATTTTTGCTTCGGCCCGACGCATGAAGAAGTTATCACCGATCTCGCGCGCAACGAGTTGCGCAGCTATCGCCAATTACCGGCGAACTTCTACCAGATCCAAATGAAATTCCGCGACGAAATCCGGCCGCGTTTCGGCGTCATGCGCGCGCGCGAATTTCTGATGAAGGATGCGTACTCGTTTCATATCGACATGACGTCGCTACGCGAAACCTACGAGCTGATGTACCAGACCTACACGCGTACCTTCACCCGTCTAGGCTTACAGTTCCGCCCAGTCGAAGCCGACACCGGCTCGATCGGTGGCCGCGCCTCGCACGAATTTCATGTGCTCGCCGACTCCGGCGAAGACGCTATCGCGTTGTGCGACCGCTGCCACTACGCCGCCAACATCGAGCTCGCACAAGCGTTACCGCCGCTCGGTAAGCGCGCCGCGCCGAACGGAGCGCTGACGACGGTCGATACCCCCGGTTGTCACACGATCGATGCGCTCAGCCGTTTCTTAAAAATGAAACCGAGCCAAACGGTGAAGACGCTATTGGTACGCGGTACCGGCGGCGTGGTCGCGCTGATTCTGCGCGGCGATCACGAGCTCAACCCGATCAAAGCGGCCAAGCTGCCGCAAGTGGCGAAGCCGATCGAATTCGTCACGCCCGGTGAGGTGCAAGCCGCCACCGGTTGCGACCCGGGTTCGATCGGTCCGGTCGGCCTGACAATTCCGGTGATCGTCGACGAGAGCGCGGCGCGTCTCGCCGATTTCGTCTGCGGTGCCAACGTCAACGACAAGCACTCGATCAATGTGAATTGGGGTCGCGACCTGCCCGAGCCCGTCATCGCCGATCTGCGCAACGTAGTCGCCGGCGATCCCTGCCCGACGTCGAACAACGGCGGCTGCGAAGGCCAGCTGTCGATCCGCCGCGGCATCGAGGTCGGCCATATCTTTCAGCTCGACAAGCAATACAGCGAGACGCTGAATGCGACCGTGCTCGACGAAAGTGGTCAAGCGACAGTGATGGCCATGGGCTGTTACGGCATCGGCGTATCGCGCGTCGTCGCCGCCGCTATCGAACAGAACAACGACGACAAAGGCATCGTCTGGCCGGACACGATCGCGCCATTCCACGTTGCCCTGGTGCCGATCGGTTATCAGAAATCCGAACGCGTGAAAGCAGCGGTCGATCAGCTCTACAACGAGCTCACCGTTGCCGGCTACGACGTCCTGCTCGACGATCGCAACGAACGTCCGGGCGTGATGTTCGCCGACATCGACCTGATCGGAATTCCGCATCGCCTGGTGATCGGCGAAAAAGGATTGGATAAAGGCACCATTGAATACAAGCACCGACGCGATGCGGCGGCCCGCGAATTACCGGCGGAACGCGCCATCGACGAGCTGAAAACGCTGATCAAACGATAACACCCAGGACAGCCGACGCGCCGAATTGCCGATACGGACGAGAGTTGCCGTAGCGTATCGGCGAAACCGCGGCGGCCGCCCGCTACTGCCGCAATGACGTTGATCGCTTGCGAACGTTCGTCGGTTGGTCGATAGCGTTTGACCGAAGAATCCGCCAGAGCGCTTCAATCATCGGTCCCATTGCCTATAATTCGCGCCGCTGTAATTAGGCCGCCATGTAGTCCTGTCATGCTTCATGAAGAAGCAGACAACAACAACTCCTCACAAAAACCATCGACGATCTGGCATGGAGGCCAGTCAATGATTCGCAATTCCAGCGCACTAAAAAAACTGCAACCACCGTCGCTCGAACAAACCTGTCGCCGCTATCTCGAGATCGTGCGTCCGCTAGTCTCCGAAAACGCCTTTCTGCAAACCGAGCGACTGGTTCAAGATTTTCTCGCGCACGACGGTCCGCTGCTGCAGCAACAACTCGCTCAGCCAACGAGCGACACCACCGACAACTACGTCGCTAAATTTTGGCGGGATATGTATTTGCAGGCGCGCGAACCGCTTTCGCCCTATCACAACCCGGCATTGCTATGCCGGCTGCCCACTGCGATCAGCACACGCCGCTTTTCGCGGCGCGCCGCCGTCATCGCCGCAAGCGCGCTGGAGCTGGCACGGCAAATACAGAGCAAGTCCTTCGGCAGCGATTCCGAGCGTGGCAACCCGCTGTGCGACGCGCAGTACGAGTTTATGTTCGGATCCATTCGTCTTCCGGGGGAACGCCGCGATCGTATCGTCCGAACCAGCGGCAATAAACATTTTGTCGTCGCCCATGGCGGAAATCTTTTTAAAATTGCCGCGCCCGATAACGGTAGACATAGCGTCGGTGAAATCGAAACAGCGATCGCAGAAATTTTGCGCACGCCGTCGACCGAGTTAGGCCTCGGAATTCTGACAACGTTGCCACGCACCGAATGGGCCACGCTACGCCGCCGCCTGCGGCGCGCGCCATCGACGAGAGATACGCTCCGAACCATCGACACCGCCGCCTTCGTTCTTTGCTTGGAACCGGATACATCCGCCAACCCGGCGATATTGGCGAATCGGATCTTGCACGAGCACGCATCGAACCGTTGGTACGACAAGGTGCTTCAGCTCGTCGTGTTCGAGCAACCATTTTTCGGCATCAACATGGAGCACAGCGCCGTCGATGGACATGCCTGCGCGTTGCTCGCGCAAAAAATCTGCGATCGGCTGCCGTATATGGATTTGCTCACGCCGTCACCGCTGCCAAGGCTTATGCCGATAGCACCACTCGCTTGGGACCGCGAGGCCTGCGCGATCGACCTGCGCCGCGCGCAAACGGCGCGTGCAACATGCTGTCGTGGTCTACGCACCGTCGTCGTGAAGTGGCAATCGCCGGCCGATCTTTCCACACTGGATCATGCGATTCAGTTGGCCATTCAGCTCAGCTATCTAAAACTGACGGGGACGATCACCAGCGTATATAAGCCAGTCCATATGCGCCGATTCGTCGACGGACGAACCGAGGCGGTTCATCCGGTCACACCAAGCTCGCTGGCGTTTTGCCGGCGATTGTTAGCCGGCGCCGCAACCTCGGAGCTCAGCGGCCTCGCTTATCGAGCGATGGAAGAAATGACCACGCGCGCCGCGCACTCGCGCAAAGGCGAAGGAATTAACCGGCACTTGTTCGCGCTCCAACGTGTCGCCCAACAACTAGGTCGGATGCCGGCGCTATTTGCCGATGCCACCTACCAGGCAGTGCTCGGGCCGACGGTACTGTGCAGCTCGTCCGTGCGCGTCCATCCGCAAACCAACGGCGATATTCCCAATTTAGAGCTGCTGGCATTCGCACCGGTACGAGCCGACGGTTTTGGCATCGGCTACATACCGCAACGCGGTCATACGCTGGTGGCTATTACCGGCTATCGCGACGACACCGCGCACTTTGCCGCCCTGCTCGAAGAATCCATCGGTGTGGTTTTTGAAACGCTGATGCAACCCACCGACGCCGTGACACCGACGTTGACACGATCGGCCGACCGCCACGTTCGGCAAGGCCGCTGATCTAGTTATTATTTTTCAGACGAGGTTTTGGTAATGACTAAAAACAACAACGGCGCGCATTCGGATGCGCACGCCAGTCACCGCATGGGATTGTTGCTCGTCACCATTTCCGCGGTCGCCTGGAGCACCGCCGGTTTATTCACGCGCCTGATTCCGCTCGATGCCTGGACCACATTGTTTTGGCGCGGCGTGTTTGGCGGGCTGTTCGTCGCCGGCTATATCGTCTGGCACTATCGTCGCGGCACCTGGGCCGCGATCCGCTCCATCGGTTGGCCGGGCTGGATCGTCACACTGTTGTCGGCCTTGGGAATGACTGCCTTTATCTCGTCGCTCAAGCTGACGACGGTCGCCGATGTCGCCGTCATTTATGCCACGTTGCCGTTCTTGACAGCGCTGCTCGCCTGGCTCTGGTTACGCGAGCGGACATCGCTCAGCACATGGATGGCGAGCGTCTTAGCGTTCGCCGGCGTCGCCGTCATGCTCAACAGCGCCGGTCTGAATGGAAATATGCTCGGTAATTTATTGGCGCTGATCATGACATTGGCAACAGCCGCGATCACGGTCATGGTCCGACGTTATCGAACCATCGCCATGCTGCCGACGGCATGCTTATCGAATCTCGTCGTCGCAATCATCACGCTGCCGCTGGCGACGCCGCTCGCGGCCGCGCCGGTCGACATGATTTATTTGGTGCTGTTCGGCTTCGTGCAGATGACCATCGGCCTCACGTTCTTCATCATCGGCTCGCGCCTGATTCCCGCCGCGCAAACCGCCTTGATCGGCGCGCTCGATACGCCGTTGTCGCCGTTCTGGGTATGGCTGGTGTTTCTCGAAATACCGTCGACCAATACGGTCATCGGCGGTACCGTCGTCATGATCGCCGTCATTGGCGACATCGTCGTAAAAAATTATGCACGATTGCGACGACCGCGAGCCATCAGACCGACGCTGAAAAAGGCGAGCGCCTCATCTTAACCACGACTGCCGTTTATTGCACTTTCCGCCGAACTTCCATCACGTTCGGGATTCGATCGAGCAACGCCAGCACCCGCGCAAGCGCGTCGATATCAGGAACTTCCAACGTAAAGGTCATGTGCGCGACGTGCTGCGCCTTGTCGGTCAACGTGTTCACGGCAATCACATTGATAGGCTCGTTGGCCAACAGCGCGGTGATGTCGCGCAGTAGGCCGGAACGCTCGTAGGCGATGATTTCGATGTCGACCGGAAACGTGCGGCCGGCCTGCGCACCCCAGCTCACTTCGATCAGGCGTTCGTCGTGCTCGTCACGGTGACGCAACGTATTCTGGCAATCGCGGCGATGCACCGTGATACCGCGACCGCGAGTAATGAATCCCAAAATCGGATCGCCCGGCACCGGATTGCAACAACGGCCCATGCGCGTCAACAGATTACCGATCCCTTGGATCGTCAAACCGGTTGGCGCATTGGTGCGTGTCGGCGACGATGGAATCGACGCCGGCTTGGTCTCCTTCGGCCGCGGCTCGATGAGCTCTTGCACCGCCGTCATGATCTGCGACGGCTTTACATCGCCACGACCGATGGCGGCGAGAAAATCGTCGACCTTGGGAAAGCCGAAGTGGTTCGTCAGACGTTCGTAGTTGACGTCGGCAATGCCTAAACGGTGGAACTCGCGCTCGAGCAGTGCGCGGCCGTCGGTAACGCTGACGTCGTAGTTTTGTAACCGAAACCAGTGCTGCACCTTCGAGCGCGCACGCGACGAATGCAGATAACCGAGGTGCGGATTGAGCCAATCGCGCGATGGGCCGCCCTCTTTCACCGTCAGTACCTCGACGCGTTCGCCGGTCTTAACCGAATACGTCAGCGGCACGATGCGGCCGTTGACCTTGGCGCCGCGGCAGCGGTGACCGATATCGGTATGCACGTGATAGGCGAAGTCGAGCGGCGTCGCGCCCGCCGGCAGATCGATGATCTTGCCCTTCGGTGTAAACACGTACACGCGTTCGCTGAACACCTCCGATTTGAATTGATCGACGAACTCGGTCGCCTCGGCGACTTCGTCTTTCCACTCGAGCAGCGTGCGCAGCCAAGCGATCTTCTTGTCGAAGCTCTCGTCGGAGCGCGCACCTTCCTTGTAGCGCCAGTGCGCGGCGACGCCGAGCTCGGACTGCTGATGCATTTCGTGCGTGCGGATCTGCACTTCGACGGTCTTGCCTTCGGGGCCGATGATCGCGGTGTGAATCGAACGATAGTTGTTCTCTTTCGGCGTGGCGATGTAGTCGTCGAACTCGCCGGGAATGTGCTGCCACAACATGTGCACGACGCCGAGCGTGGCATAGCAATCGCGCACATTATCGACCAACATGCGCACCGCGCGCACGTCAGAGATCTGCCCGAAGTCTTTACCCTTGCGCCGCATCTTGCGCCAGATGCCGTAGATATGTTTGGGCCGGCCGTTGATATCGGCTTTGACGCTGGCCTTCTGTAGCTCTTGCCCGAGCCAATCGACGAAGCGTTCGATGTAATGCTCGCGATCGACGCGTTTCTCGGCCAACAGGCCGGCGATCTGCTTGTAGGCGATCGGTTCGAGATAACGGAACGCCAAATCTTCCAGCTCCCACTTGAGCTGCCAGATGCCGAGGCGATTGGCCAGCGGCGCGAAGATGTCCATGGTTTCGCGGGCGATGCGCTTTTGCTTCTCTTCGGTAAACGGCCCGAGCGTGCGCATGTTGTGCAGCCGATCGGCCAGCTTGATCAACACCACGCCGACGTCTTCCGCCATCGCCAGCAACATCTTGCGCAGGCTCTCCGCCTGGGCATGCTCGCGCCGGCCGATCGCGCTCAAGCCTTTGTATTCGTGGATCACGTCCATCTTGGTGACGCCGTCGACCAACGCCGCCACCCGCGGGCCGAACTGCTGCGATAGGTCGGCCAGGGTCGTGTCGGTGTCCTCGACGACGTCATGTAGAATCGCGGCAGCGATGGTCTCGTGATCGAGCCGCAGATCGGCGAGGATGCAGGCGACGGCGAACGCGTGTTGAAAGTACGGCTCGCCGGTCGCGCGCGTCTGGCCCTGATGGGCACGCTCGGCGAAGCGGCAGGCACGCGCAATGAGGTCGATTTCAGTAGGGCTGCGATCGGCTGCCAGCGCCTCGAGCCAGGCGTCGGGGCTGGCGGTGTTGATGGCCGAATAAGCGATAGAACGAGTGACAGTAACCATGGGCGCAATTATGGGGCGGATAGCAATTTGGCGCAAAAATTGCGCATCTTGTCGGCGATCTACCGCCCTCCAAACCGCCAAGGCTGGCACCGGCGGCGGTGAGCGCTATGCTTCCTCCTAAAACAAAGTCCATTTTTCGAATGCCGTCGCTATTTCGCCTTCCGGTCCTCGCTGGCCTCTATTTCATCGGCAACATCGCGTTAGCCGCGCCGCCGCGCGCCGCGGTCGACCCCGAGTTGCGGGCGACGCTGATACGCGCGGTCAACGAATCGGCGTCGTTTCCCGATCGGTTCGAAGCCGAGGTATGGCTCATGGATATGTCGCGGCGCTTGGAACCGAAGCTGCCGCAAACGCAATACCGCATCGATTTCTTGAAGCAGGTGCACCACGAAGCGACCCGCGCCGGTTTGAGCCCAGAGCTGGTGCTGGCAGTGATCGAGGTGGAAAGCAACTTCAATCCATTCGCCATCTCCAACGTCGGCGCGCGTGGGCTGATGCAGGTGATGCCATTCTGGCTGAAGGAAATCGGTAAACCGGGCGACAGTCTGTTCCGCACCCAAACCAACCTGCGCTATGGCTGCACCATCCTTAAATATTATTTGAACAAAGAGAACGGCAATCTGGCGAACGCGCTGGCACGTTATAACGGCAGCCGCGGGCGCTACACCTATCCGGCGTTGGTGAATCGTGCGTTAAAGACGCGCTGGTACCGACAGTAGCGAGTTACGATTCGCCCTAGGAATTTATTCTGGCGTCTCCCTCTCCCCTTGCGGGAGAGGGGTGGTAATAGGCCCCCTCTCTCCTGTCCTCTCTCCCGCAAGGGGAGAGAGGAACGCTGCGATTAAGCGGTATGGAAACCCCTGCTAACGAATTTCAAAATCGTCGAACAATATTGGCGCTGCTTCCGAAATCGCCACTTGTTCCACCCGCGCCGCCGACGGTCCCTTCCACAACCAGCGTTCGAATTCGGCCAACGTCGAGGCGTCACCACAGGCGAGCGCCTCGACGCGACCATCGTCCAAATTGCGCACCCAGCCGGTGAGCCCGAGTCGACGCGCCTCATCACAGGCACTAGCGCGGTAATAAACACCCTGCACACGTCCGGAAACATAGTAATGTCGACACACCGTCATCGCCGAATTCCCCGTAACGCATCGAGCAACTGCTCGATGCCCTTTTGATCCATCGCCCCTATGCGGATCGCCCTGAACGCGCCATTCGGCGCGAAGAAATAATAAGTCGGCGTGGCAATAAAGGGGCGACCGCTCAATCGCATCGGATCGCGCGTATCGCCGATGAGAATAGGAAAGTTGAGGGAATGCACGGCGATAAAATCTTCGACCCGCTGCCGCTGCCAATGACCGTCGATCGATAGACCGAGAACGCGCAGGCCGTCATGCTTGTGCGCCTCGTAAAAAGACGTCATATGATGGATCTCACGCTGACAAACCAGGCAATCCACCGACCACACCATTACCACCGTCCACCGTCCGTGACCGATAAATTCGCGGGCATCGCGGCGCTTGCCGTTCGGCTCTTGCAATACCAGCAACGACCCGGCGGCGCTCAGTAGCGGAATCAGTAACAATATCGTCAGCCACCAGCGACGACGTCCGACATGTTTCAATGCAGTCAACGGAGCACGACCTTATAATCCAAACCGATTGGAGCTTCCCATGACCCAAGCGACGCGTACCGAAAAAGACACGCTCGGCGAATTTCCGGTTCCAGCCGATGCGTGGTACGGCATCCAGACGGCGCGCGCCGTCGCCAACTTCCCTATCTCCGGCCGTTGCGCCGATCGCGATTTCATTATCGCCCATGCGCGCATCAAGCGCGCCGCTGCCGTCGCCAATCAGACGGCCGGCTGGCTGGAGCCGCGCCTAAGCAGCGTCATTGTCACGGCCGCCGATCAAATCGTCGACGGACAACATCACGATCAGTTCGTGGTCGATCGGTTCCAGGCCGGCGCCGGCACCAGTCACAACATGAACACCAACGAAGTGATCGCCAACCTGGCGAACGTTGCGCTCGGCGGCAAGCGCGGTCAGTACCAGCCGGTGCATCCGAACGACCACGTCAACATGAGTCAGAGCACCAACGACACGATCCCGACGGCGATCCGGTTGGCAGCACTGGCAAAGTTGCCGCGGCTGCTAGTGGCAATCGAAGCGATGGCGACCGAGTACGAACGCTTGGGCGCGCGCGAGGCGGCGACTGTTAAGAGCGGGCGCACGCACTTACAAGACGCCGTGCCGACGACGGTCGGGCGCGTGTTCGGTGCTTACGCGTGGACCTTGCGCCGTTGCGCCAGCGAGTTGGCCGCTAATCGGCCAACGCTCGCCGAGATCGGTCTCGGCGGTTCAGCGGTCGGCACCGGGCTCAATACAGCGCCGAATTACAGCGATCGGGCCGCTCAGGAACTGGCGCGCCTGACCCACGAGCCGATCAAACCGGCGGCGAATCTCACGGCGCAGATGCAATCGATGATGGACGTGCAGCGGCTATCGAACGGCGTGCGGCTGCTCGCCCTCGAGCTCACGCGTATCAGCAACGATATGCGGCTGCTCGCCTCCGGCCCGCGCACCGGTCTGGCCGAAATCGAATTGCCGCCGGTACAACCAGGCTCGTCGATCATGCCCGGCAAGGTCAACCCGGTCATGTTCGAGATGCTGAACCAGGTGTGTTATCAGGTGCTCGGCCAAGACGCCGCGGTCGCGTACATGACGCAGGCCGGTCAGCTCGAGCTTAACGTGCTGATGCCGGCGCTCGGCTCGGCGCTGTTCGACGCGCTCGATTGGCTGACGCATGCCATCGACGCCGCCACCGAGAAAGGTCTGAAAGGTCTAAAGGTCGACCGCGAACGTTGCCGATACTATGCTCACACCAGTGTCGGCTTGGCGACGTTGCTGAACACATCGATCGGCTATACCGCCGCGGCCGAAGTCGCCAAAGAATCGGCACGCACCGGCCGATCGGTGCGCGATATCGTCGCCGAAAGAGGGCTGATGACGACGGCCGAGTTCGAACGCTTGGTCGAACAAGCGGCACTCGCCGGGGTGGCGAAGTAGCCGCGATTCAGTTGCTGGCGCTGCTTTGGCCGCCAGACGAACACGGGGGCAGCATAATCTATGACGCTTCAACTCTCTGTTCCGAGCATCTCGACCCGGCTACTCACCGACGTCGAACAACGACCGGCCAAAGTCGAAAAATGGCTGGCGACGTTACCGTTACTGAACGTGACCGAGACCGGGCATAAGCTTCACTCCACGCTTAATACTTATAACCGAACCACGCTCGAACCGGCGTTGCGGCTAAAGCTGCTCGAGCTGTATCGCGCGCCGATCAAACAGATCGGGCTGGAATTGCAGAAACAATACGTCGGCTTGCCGCTGCCGCTGTCGGAGCGGCACAAGAGCATCGCCGAACAGAACCGCGAATTTCAGGTAGAGCTGGCGCACGGTTACAAACAAATCGTATTGGCGCATGCCAACGCGTTGACACCGAAAACCTTCAAGGAAGCGGTCGAATTAGCGCTGCCGGTACAACGAGCGATTCGTCATCTCACCGAGGTTGTGCTGACCTCGCATCTGTCGTACTCGCCGGTACCGCCGGGCGTCTGGCGCGAGATTCATCAGCTCTATCGTCACGCCGAGCAATTACATCTGACCATCGCGCAAATCGACGATCCGCTCAACGGCGCGCGCGGTAAAGGCACGATCGCCGACGCCTACAAGCATGCGTTGCTGATCGACCTCGGCGACCCGTATCACTTACCGTCGCGCATGATCGCCAAGATCGACCAGTATCTCGACAGTTACGCCGATCTGGCGGTGCTGCAAGCAGCGGCGGCACGACCGGAACCGAATTGCCAATTCCTGATCGATCTCGAAGACGACCGCGCCGGCATGATCGACAGCGCCGACATCGTGCTGCAGCAACCGGCGCGTTATCGCCTGCTCAATACGTTCGATCTCGCGCGCTCGATCCACGCGCAGATCACGCAGTTGCAAAGCGGGCGCACGCCGGAAGTCGCCGGACTGCCGGCGAATTATTTCAAAGACGGCGGGCAGGAAATGTTAGTCCGGCTCATCAACGTCTGGGGCATCAATCCGAAGCGCGCATTTCGCCGCAACGAACGCGGTGACGCCAAAGCCGATATCGCTATCGGCGTCGATGCGATTAATTTCTGGCTGCATGGTGGGCGCAAGCTCCTCCA
The DNA here is from genome assembly GCA_016199745.1 of Gammaproteobacteria bacterium. NCBI lineage: Bacteria > Pseudomonadati > Pseudomonadota > Gammaproteobacteria > Gammaproteobacteria bacterium. Next base: position 185,734 of record JACQFZ010000022.1, on the reverse strand, counting down.
AAGTTCGATCGATGTCGGACCGGTACGGGAACGCCATAGCGTCGGCACCTTCGGTGGACAAATCGGCGCCGGCACGGCGAACGTGCATGAATACTCCAACTGGGACGTCGACGACGAAAGCGCCGGCGGCATGTCGCTCAGCAAGGTGGGTACCATTCGCCGGCGCGTACGCGTCGGCGATGTCGTCGCTATTCGATTAGTCGGAACCGAAACCTGGACCATCGCCGTTGTACGCTGGTTGAAGAGCCCGAATCCGTCGAATGTGGAAATGGGCACGCAACGCTTAGCGCCGACCGCACGGCCGGTGTTGGTCAAAGCCGTCGCCGGCGAGAAAGAAGAATCGGATTTCCTGGCGGCACTGCTGCTGCCGGCAATTCCGGCACTGAAGGAGCCGGAGACGCTAGTGATCCCGCCGAATTTGTTTCGTCCCGACCGCGTAATTTTTTTGGACGACGGCGCCCTGCTCACTCGCATCGTCGCCAAGCAGGTGCTCGAATCGGCCAGCGGTTTCGACCGCGTCGCCTTCGCCACCGATTCCCCGTAAGATCGCGCCCGTGTCGGACATCCTCGTGCTGTACTACAGCCGCCATGGCGCCTTGCGCGACCTGGCCAATCACATCGCCCGCGGTATTGAACAAGAGGCGGTGACGGCGCGCGTGCGCACGGTACCGGAAGTGTCGCCGGTCAGCGAAGCGACCGCCGACGCAATTCCGGCCGATGGCCCGCCGTACGTCACGCTCGACGATCTGCGCGAATGCATCGGCCTCGCCCTCGGCAGCCCAACCCGCTTCGGCAACATGGCGGCGCCGCTCAAGCATTTTATCGATAGCACCAGCCCGATCTGGTTATCGGCAACATTGGTTGGCAAACCGGCGGCGGTGTTCACGTCGTCGACCAGCATGCACGGCGGCCAAGAATCGACGCTGCTGTCGATGATGCTGCCACTGTTGCATCACGGCATGGTGATTGTCGGCCTACCCTACTCCGAGCCGTCGCTCATGAGCACCCAGAGCGGCGGCACCCCCTACGGCGCCAGCCACGTCGCCGGCCGCGGCGATGCGCCGTTGACCGATGACGAGGCCCGCTTGTGCCGCGCGCTCGGCCGGCGGCTGGCACAAACCGCGCTCGCCCTGGCGACGGCGAAATCACAATGACACCGATGACCTTGCATCGGCGGCTGGCGTTCAGTAGCTATCTCGGATTGCTGGCGATCGTCATCGCCTGGGAATTATTGGCGGCGCCGGCGACGCCGCTGCCACGGCTGTTCTGGGTCGGCGTGAAGGCGCTGCCGCTGCTGTTGCCGCTTTATTGGCTGGCCCGCGCCAGCGCCTACGCGCACGTGTTGGCGGCGCTGCTGGTGCTGCTCTATTTCTGCGACGGAGTGGCGCTGCTGTACGGCGGGATAAAAGTGGGTGGTCCAGCGGCGCTCGGCTTCGGCGCCGCCGAAATCGCGGCGGCGCTGGCGTTCATCGCCAGCAGCAGCTTCTACGCCCGCTTCAGTCTGCGCGCTGCCGCTCGAGCTGCTGGATAAAGGGAATCGTCACACGCCGCTGGCTCGCGAGCGCCGCCCGGTCGACACGATCGAGCAACGCGAACAACGACGGCAAATCGCGCGGATGGCGGCTAAGGATATAGCGCGCGACATCCACTGGCATTTCCAATCCTTGGTTACGCGCGCGCAGGCGGAACGCCTCGATCTTGGCGTCGTCGTCCAACGGCTTGAGCTGATAGACCGGCCCCCAACCAAGGCGCGTTGCCAAATCCGGCAACTGCAATCCGAGGTGCGCCGGTCCGGCACTGGCGGCGGCAACGATGCGCGCACCGGTGCCGCGGGCGCGCTCGCATAACGCAAACAACGCCAACTCCCACGCGCGGTCGCCGCTGACGCGTTGCAGATCGTCGAGACAAACCAGATACGCGTGCTCCGCTTCTTCCAGTATCGCCGGCAATAAGCCCGGCACCGCCAACGGTAGATACAACGCCACTCTCGTCGCCGCTTGTACCTCGCGACAGGCAGCTTGCAACAAATGCGTCTTGCCGCTCGCGTTCTCTCCCCAGAGAAACAACAACCGCGGCCCGCTGACCGTCGGCGGATCAGCCAGCAACGCGCGCAGGCGCTCGACCACTTCGCGATTGTCACCGCCGCAGAAGTTGTCGAACGAGGCGCGGTCGTTGAGCCTGAGATTGAGCGATAGCTGCTGGTTTACCAAGTCGCGGGCACGCGTGAAAGACCGAGCTGCAGTATAAAAGTCGGCCCGCATGAAATCGACATCGGCGCTTATGCGCGCGCGGTCACGGCGAGCTGTTATTCAACCCCGCACCGCTATTGCCGACCAAGCCGGCCCCTGAATTGCCGACCAGCCCAGACGTCGTGCCGAGCTTCGCGCCCGAGAGATTCAACGGCGCCGTACCGGCCGCGGGGCGCATTGCCGCGACCGGATTGCCACCGGCGGTGTTCGACGCCCAGATCGGTTTGTTGCCTTCCTGGTAGATGACGAGATTACCGTCGTTTTGCATCACCAGCCGCGCCGGCTTGCCGCGATTGCTGCCGGATGACCATACCGGACGATTGCCGTCATAGATGACGAGGTTGCCGTCGCCTTGCATGACCAGCGTGTTACCGCGTTTGCCGTTGGTGCCGGATGCCCAAAGCGCCTGCTTCGGCCCATAGACGACGAAATTTCCGTCGCCTTGATATATCGCCCGGTACTGGCCGTCGCCGGAGACGAGCTGCTGATTCGGCGACAGCCGCGCATTGGTCGCGAGCGTATCGGCGGCGAATACCGCGCCGGTGACGATCGTGGACAGCAAACACATGACGCTGACAAATAGCTTACGCATAACGAAACCTCCTGGTTGAAGGCGCATCAACTCCCGCATGCTTGACAGAGCCACGTGACCACGTGGTGCCAACCGCGATAGTCGTACTCGAAACGGATCGAGCCATGCCCGAGGATCTTTCCTGGCCCCCACAACTTGGACTCGGACAGCACGAGCTTGCCGTCGGCAACGCGCCAGCGACCGCGGGTGGAAGAATATTGATAGCTGCCGTCGGCGTTCAGCGCAAGCCGCGGCATATTACGACACGAGCCGGCACCACCGGAGACGTTGTACGAGGCACAGCGATAAGTACCGGCCACGGCGGCCTCCGCCTCGAAGGCGGCGAAACCGACGACCGCGGCCAAAACGATTGCCGCCCGTTTCACCTTGCCCCGTCTCATTGGTTCCCGCAGCGCTGATTGGAATAAGTAAGTAAAAAATAGTCGCGGATTGCGCTTTCGCAAGAAGGTGTCGGAACACCGCGCGCGCGATGGCGGAACCGTGGGAACGACGGTCGCGGGTCAGCGCGTCTCGGCGTCGTTGCCGGCGCGGGTGCGCCTCGCACGCGGCGCTTTCGGCGGTGGCGCGATATAGCTGCGATGCAAATAGCCGAGCCACACCTTCAATGCCGCCGCTGCCGGCAATGCCAACAACACACCGAGAAAACCAAACAACTGACCGAAGGCCATCACGGAAAAGATCACAGCGACCGGATGCAGGCCGATGCGACTACCGACGAAGCGCGGCGTCAGCACGTAACCCTCGACCAGATGCGCGATAAAGAACACCAGGAATACCCAGAGCAACACCATCGGTTGCTGGAACTCGATATAAGCGGCGATGCCGGCGGAGAAAATGCCGACGGTGAAGCCCAAATACGGCACAAAGCTCACCAGCCCGGCGACGATGCCGATCGGTAATGCCAAGTCGAGACCGATGAACAACAAGCCAACCGAATACATGGCGGCGAGACCTAACATCACCAACAACTGCCCGCGCAAAAAACTGCCGAGCACTTCGTCGGTCTCGCGTGCCAAATGCGCGATCGTCGGCCGCGCCGACGGCGGAAACAATTCGAGCGCGAGTACCTGCAACCGTTCCCAATCGAGCAGCAAATAGAACGTCACGATCGGCACCAATGCCAAATTGACGAACCACAGCACGACGTGGAGACCGGAGGTCGTGAATTTGCTCAGCGCGAGCTTGAGAAAGTTGGCGATCTCCTGCCAATGCAACACCGCCATATCGCGCACATCATCGAAGTCCACCGGCATCGGTTGGCCGATCAAACTTTCTATGCGGGGAATCAGCGTGTCCTGCATCCAATCGAGGTGGTCCGGCAATTTCTGCGCGAACGCTGTCACTTGTCGCTGCAGCAACGGCACGATGAAGAACAGTAAGCCGGCGACGGCAACGATGAGCAATAAGAACACCAGCGCTACTGCTACACCACGCGGGATGCGCCGACGAGTTAAACGAAGCACCAATGGATTGGCGATGTAGGCGAACAACGCCGCCAGCAGAAACGGTGTCAGGATCGGCGCGAGCAAATACAGCAATACCCCGATGACGATGGCAAACACGAGCACAACGACCGCACGCGGACTATTCATGCATGTCAGGACTGCGATCTGACTCGATGTCTTTCATCACACCCCAGCGCCACAAATAATGCGCGCCACTGGCGACCGTCGATACGAGCACAGCAATCACCAACCATTGCATCGCTTGCGGATAGCTCTTGCCGGCAGCTTGTTCGGCCAACACGGCAACCACCAGCGTAATCTGCAACAACGTATTCACCTTACTCAACCAACTCGGCCGCATCTGCACCGGGCCGTACATCGACGTGTACAACAAATAACCACCGACGATCAGCAAATCGCGGAAGGCGACGACGATCACCAGCCACACCGGGAAGTGTCCGAGCACGGTCAACATCACATAGGCGCTGACCAGCAGGATCTTGTCGGCCGCCGGATCCAGGATCGCACCGAGCCGGCTGGCGTAGTGGAAACGTTTAGCGATAAACCCGTCGAGCCCATCGGACAGACCGGCGAGCGTGAATAGCAGCAAGGCGAAGGTATAGTTTCCGTCGTTCAGCAGCAGCACGAATGCCGGCGTGAGGGCGATACGCGACAGCGTGATGAGGTTCGGCAACTGCGACATGTTCATGCGGGAGTCCCCATGCTGCGACTTTCGGTGTTTTATGCGGCTGCCAGAGGAGACCGCACGCTAAAGGCGCTACCCCCTCCAAGTCAAGTTTGCGCCGCGCCGCGCTCGGCCCTACCATACGCACTCTCAAATTCCGGTCTTGCTCGCGTGAACCAGCCGCGCACTTCCCTGACTTATCGTGATGCCGGCGTCGATATCGATGCCGGTGATGCCCTCGTCGACGCTATCAAACCGATCGCCGCCCGCACCCAACGCCCTGGCGTTTTAGCGGGCATCGGCGGTTTCGGCGCGTTATTCCAGATTCCGCCGGGCACGTACCGCGAGCCGGTACTGGTGTCGAGCACCGATGGCGTCGGCACTAAGTTGAAACTGGCGATCGAGCTTAATCAACACGACACCATCGGCATCGATCTCGTCGCCATGTGTGTTAACGATGTCGTCGTCCAGGGCGGCGAGCCGCTGTTCTTCCTCGATTATTTCGCCACCGGCAAGCTCGACAACCGCGTCGCCAGCCGTGTTATCGCCGGTATCGGCGAAGGCTGCCGCCAGGCCGGTGCCGCACTGATTGGCGGCGAGACCGCAGAAATGCCGGGCATGTACACCGCTGCCGATTACGACCTGGCCGGCTTTTGTGTCGGTGTGGTCGAACGCGACAAGATCATCGACGGTTCGCTGGTAAAACCCGGCGACGTCATCATCGGTTTGGCCGCGACCGGCGCACATTCGAACGGCTATTCATTGGTGCGTCGCGTGGTCGAGCATTGCTATGCGCAGCTCGATCAACCGTTCGACGGCCGCACGCTCGGCGAAGCGCTGTTGACGCCGACACGCATCTACGTGAAGTCAGTGCTGGAATTGATCCGTGCAGTACCGGTACACGCTTGCGCCCACATCACCGGCGGCGGCATCCCAGGCAACCTGCCGCGCGTGTTGCCCAATGACACGCGCGCTGTTATCGATGCCCGTAATTGGCAACGACCGGCGATCTTCGATTGGCTGCAAAAAGGCGGCAACATCGACGACAACGAGATGTACCGCACGTTCAACTGCGGCCTCGGCATGATGATCGTGGTCGATGCCGCACACGCCGATATCGCCATCAAGGTGCTCACCAATGCCGGCGAAACGGTATTCCGTGTCGGCCACATCGAGCCCGGTACCGGCGAGCCTGAGGTCGTTATTCTCAAATAGCAGCATGGTCGGCACCCGCACACCACCCGCCTCCGCTCGCTGCCGGGTGGTGGTACTTATCTCTGGGCGCGGCAGTAATCTCGGTGCCATTGTCGACGCTGTCCAGCACGATGGCCTACCCATCGAGCTTTGCGCCGTCATCAGCAATCGTCCCGACGCCGGCGGCCTCGACATCGCACGGCAGGTTGGCATTACCGCCGAAGCACTCGACCACCGCCGTTATTCCGATCGCGACTCCTTCGACCGCGCGCTCATGGAACGCCTCGACAGTTATCGACCCGACCTGGTCGTGCTCGCTGGCTTCATGCGGGTCTTGGGTGCCGAATTCATCGACCACTACAGCGGCCGCCTGATCAATATTCACCCGTCGCTGTTGCCCGCCTTTCCCGGCCTACACACGCATCAACGCGCTCTTACCAGCGGGATGCAGCAACACGGGGCAACTGTGCACTTCGTCACACATGAGGTAGACAGTGGACCGATCATTGCGCAGGCGAGTGTGCCGATACTGGCCGACGATACCGCTGCCGAACTCGCGGCACGTGTACTGCAGGAAGAGCATCGACTTTACCCACTAGCGATTCGCTGGTTCGCCGAAGGTCGACTAAAAATTGCCGGCGACCATGTTTTACTCGACGGCCGCCGGCAGTCGATTCAAGGGTTGGTAACCTAAGATTCAAACCCGTAGCAGTGGCAACACACCATCGTGTCGGTAGGCCAAATAATCCGTGAGAATGGTGGCATGGTCGAATGCCAGCGGCGCCGGTAAATTCGTCGGATCGAATACGGCAACCGCGCGCGCATCATCCGCCGCCACTGGCTCCCCCTCTGCCTCGGCGATATAAACCAGCGACACTGTATGTCCGCGGGGGTCGCGCGTTGGATCCGAGTAACAACCGAGCAATCGAAGTAAACGAACTTGAAGACCGGTCTCTTCTTGAGCCTCACGAATCGCCGCGCGCTCGACTGTCTCACCGACATCAACAAAACCGCCCGGCAACGCCCAGCCATGAGGCGGATTGCGCCGTTCGATAAGGACAATCGGCCTGTTCGGGTGACCACTAAGCTCAATTACGATATCGGCAGTTAATCGCGGAGTAACCGGTGCGGCCATAATATTTCTCGGTAAAAAATGTAAGATACTGATCTTACAGCGGTTTAACAGGTGCCGTTTGACGCCTAAAAGATTTTCAGCAGCTAGGGCGACGGAAGTTTAGGTTATACTGTCCGAGACAGTCATCCTTCCTCTAAGGGCTCACAAATTCATGCTAGATGGACTCATTGATCTGCCGTGGTGGGGCTATATCGTCGTTGCTCTCGTTTCGACTCATATCACCATCTCTGCCGTCACTATCTTTCTTCATCGCCACCAGGCCCATCGGGCGCTGGATTTGCATCCGATAGTCAGCCATTTCTTTCGCTTTTGGCTCTGGCTCACTACCGGCATGGTGACGAAGGAATGGGCAGCGATTCACCGCAAACACCACGCAAAGGTCGAAACCCCGGAAGATCCCCATAGCCCGGTGACGCATGGCATTAAAAAGGTTCTGTGGGACGGCACCGCGCTTTACCGTCAGGAATCGAAGAATGCTGAAACCATGGCTAAATATGGCCATGGAACGCCGGATGATTGGGTGGAGCGGAACATCTATACCCGGCATAGCGCCCGCGGCATTGTCCTTTTAGTGATTATCGACCTCATTCTGTTTGGGCCAATAGGCCTTACGATCTGGGCGGTGCAGATGATCTGGATCCCGTTCTTCGCCGCCGGCGTTATTAACGGTATCGCTCACTACTGGGGTTATCGTAATTACGAGGTCCAGGATGCCAGCACAAACATCTCGCCCTGGGGCATCATCATTGGTGGTGAAGAGTTACACAACAATCACCATACCTTCCCGAGCTCGGCCAAACTGTCCTCCAAGTGGTGGGAGTTCGATATCGGCTGGTTTTATATCCGCACGATGGAAATTTTCGGCCTGGCGCGGGTCAAGAAGATTCCGCCGGAGCTACTCGTTGGCCAGGTGAAGCCACAAGTCGACCTCGAGACTGTGAAGGCCGTCATTGCCGGGCGCTTCCATCTCATGGCCGAATTTGCCCGTGAAGTCATGCACCGCGTACATCGCGAAGAGCTGAAAAAGGTCAGCCCCGCCGAGCGCACGCTGCTGAAACGCGCCAAACGGTTGTTGGTCCGCGAAGCCACCTTGCTCGACGAACCGAGCCGCACCGGTCTGAAAAAGGTGTTGGAAGCAAATACCCAACTCAACACGGTGTACTCGATGAAAGAGAAGCTCGCCGACATCTGGCAGCGCTCGGCAACGACGCAGGAGCATCTGCGCCACGCCATCGAGGAATGGTGCCGCCAAGCTGAGGCTACCGGCATTCAGTCGCTGCGCGACTTTTCCGTCAAGATTCGTGCATATCGGTTGGCATCGTCCCCTTCCAGCTGAAACAAGCGACATCTAGAACCAAAAAACCCGCCGATGGCGGGTTTTTTGTTATATCGCCCGAGGAATTAAATCAGCCGCGACAAGCGTTGATGCAGCGGACTCGTGTGCGGGAAGTGCGCCAGCAGAAACTCCATTTGATCTGCCAACACACGTTTTCCCTGCAGATAGATGTATTCCGCATGGGTCGGCACGAATGGCACTGCCAGGAGTTCCATGCCGGCCTGCTCCGGGGTCCGCCCCGCCTTACGATTGTTGCAACGCTTGCAGGCGGTGACCACGTTCTTCCAGGAGTCGTTGCCCCCCTTGCTGAGCGGATGGATGTGGTCGCGCGACAGGCCACGCGCTGAAAACTGCCCACCGCAATACATACACATGTGCGCATCACGCGCGAACAGCGCCTGGTTGTTGAGCGGTGGAATGTAGTGCGCGCGCGACCTTAGGGCCGCGTGGCTATCGCCATGCGTGGCAACGATCGAATTGACTTCGATGAGAGAGCGCTCGCCGGTGATGGCGTTGTAGCCGCCGTAAATCTGATAGAGCGGCACGCCCAGTGAAAAAACCACCTGGCCTAAATAATACGCCCGCACTGCCTCCTTAAAGTCGATCCATTCGAGCGGGATCCCGGAAGCATCGGTTCGAAGTACTTGTTGACTCAATGCGTACACAAGCCAACCCTTCTGAAGGGATAATGCTGCATTATTTATGTCAGAAAAATAGTAACTTGTATAGCCTTCGTGTTCGCTGACCTACGTTGAAGTTTAGCCCGCAAATGATGAAAAAGCGCGGATAAACGGCGGATGGCAACTCCCCAGGAGGAAATGACATCTGGAACTGCTATTTCTCGGGGTATTCGCGTTTCTCGCTGGGTTCGTTGACGCCGTCGTCGGCGGTGGCGGATTGATTCAAATCCCAGCGCTTTTTACCGCCTACCCTCAGGCAAGCCCGGGCACACTGTTCGGTACTAACAAAATGGCTAGCATCTGTGGGACGTCGGTAGCCACAGTTCGGTATGCCCGTGGCGTGAGATTCCGTTGGCCGATGCTACTTCCAGCGGCGCTCGGCGCTCTTATCTTTTCCTTCTTAGGGGCTCGTGCGGTCAGCCACCTGCCAGTAACGGCGGTTCGACCCTTGGTGCTCGCTCTGCTAGTTGTGGTAGCGGTTTATACCTTCAGAAAGAAAGATCTTGGCTCGATTCATGGACCCCGTCTCGAAGGAACGGCGGAGAAATGGGCCGGGCTAGCAACAGGCGCCGTGCTTGGCTTTTACGATGGCTTCTTCGGCCCAGGGACCGGTACTTTTTTAATCTTCGTGTTCGTGCGCTACTTTGGCTACGACTTTCTAAATGCTTCGGCAAGCGCCAAAGTTATCAACACAACGACAAATTTGGCGGCCCTCTTGTATTTCTTACCTACCGGCAACGTGCTGTGGCTAACCGTAGCAATCATGGCGGCCGCCAACATTACCGGATCGATCACCGGCAGCCATATGGCACTGACGCGCGGAACGCCCTTTATTCGTCGACTGTTCTTAGGCCTGCTGACGGTACTTACGCTGAAATTCGGCTACGACACCCTGGCCTTATTCACCCCCTAACCGTAAAAAAACAAAACCCGGCACACGGCCGGGTTTTGCGAGTAAACGACCGAGGGGCCGATTACTTGATCTTGGCTTCTTTGTACATAACGTGCTTACGAACCACCGGGTCGTACTTCTTGAGTTCAAGCTTGTCCGGCATCGTGCGCTTGTTCTTGGTGGTGGTGTAGAAATGTCCCGTATTGGCGCTCGAGACTAGCTTAATCTTTTCGCGAATTGCCTTGGCCATGATATGTGCTCCTTAAACCTTCACGCCTTGGGCGCGCATCTCGGCGAGCACGGCATCGATACCCTTCTTATCGATGGTCCGCAGTCCCTGGTGCGATAGCCGCAGGCTTACCCAACGCTTTTCGCTCTCCACCCAAAGACGGCGGTAATGCAGATTCGGCAGAAAGCGGCGTTTGGTTCTGTTGTTGGCGTGCGAGACATTGTTGCCAACGCGTACGCGCTTGCCGGTAACCTGACAGACTCTGGACATAACAAATGCTCCGGGTGCGGCCGAAAAAGGAGCGGTTTTATACCAGAATCCCGGAGCCGAGGATAGCCCCGGCGGGTATCTATAAGAGTCCGCGCTCACTGAAAGAGACCCACTCTCCATCCCCGACCACAATATGGTCCAGGACCCGCACGTCGATCAGGCCCAGGGCTTCGGTCAGGCGTTCGGTCAGGACCTCGTCCGCCCGGCTAGGCTCGGCCACCCCCGACGGGTGATTGTGGACCAGAATGGCAGCAGCGGCATTGAGCTTCAGTGCCCGCTGTACGACTTCGCGCGGATACACGGCGGTGCCGCTTAAGGATCCCCGGAACAGCTCTTCAAACGCCAGCACCCGATGACGGTTATCGAGAAATAGGCAGCAAAACACCTCGTAAGTCCGGTCACGCAAGCATGCCTGCAGAAAGTTGAGCGTCTCATTGGGCTGGGCGACTCCAACGCGGCGCCGCGGACCAATTTGGCTTCGAGGTGGCGCCGGCCGACTTCGAGCGCTGCCACCAGCTGCACATACTTCGCCTCCCCCAAGCCCACCGCTTCGCACAGGGACTCGCGGCTGGCGGTGAGAAGATTGCGCAATCCGCCGAAGCGCGTCAGCAGCTCACGCGCTAGGTCGACCGCGGTCTTGCCGCGCACGCCGGTGCGCAAAAAGATGGCGAGCAGCTCGGCGTCGGACAACGCCTCGGCGCCGCGCGCCAATAACTTTTCGCGCGGGCGCTCGGCCTCGGGCCAGTCGGTGATTGCCACGGTAATATCCTGTGCGTTTCTGGTTTTTATCCGTAAGATTGAGACTCTAGTCGATGCGCAATCTGCCCACAAACAGATCGGCACCTTCGGGCAACCGCTACACCGTTAGGTCTGCAAGCGCTTGGGCGATACTCGGGGTGGAATACGGAAACTAGGAAGTTAACCGAACGTGATACTTTTATGGGAGCGTATTACATGAGCAACTTCGGCGAACCTATTCTTAGAATTACACGGACAATCCATCCGACTTTCAAAACGGTGGATGCGAATGCTACGGCGCTCGTCGTAGACGATCACCCGCTATATCGCGACGCCCTTGTACAACTGCTGGAAGCGATTCTCGGCGATTCTGGCGCCGTCGCTGCCGACTCGGCCGAGCAAGGTCTGCGCATCGCGACGACGCTACCGGAATTACGTTTAGTAGTGCTTGATATCGGTCTACCCGGATTGAGCGGAACCGATGCCATCGTCGCGTTCCGGCGCGCCTGCCCGAAAACAGCGATGATGGTGATCTCCGCATCGGACGATCGCCGCGATGTCGACGCCGCCTTTAGCGCCGGCGCAAAAATTTTTGTCTCGAAGACGGTTCCAACGCAAGATTTGGCTGAAATCGTCTGCCGCGTGTTGACCAGCGAACCGGCGAACCCGGAATGGATCGTGTCGCCAGGCAAAACGGCTTTTTTGCGAAAGTCGTTGCCTGTGCTGACGGCACGACAACATGAAATTCTCAGTCTTCTGTCGAATGGTTATTCGAATAAAGAAATTGGATTGCGCGCCGGCCTCGCCGAAGTAACGGTAAAAATGCATGTCTCGTCGATCTTCCGCCTGCTCGGCGTCACTAACCGCACCCAAGCGGTGCTGGTAGCGCGCCGATTAGGGCTAGGTACGCAACAGCCGCTCACGAGTCACACCGAATAACGATTCCGCTGCTCTCGCTGACGACCTGGCGCTTGATCGAACTCGACAAGATCTGGATCAGTTCGGTTTGCTCAACCGGCTTGTGCAAAACGGGTAAGCCGCTTGCGGTAATCTCCTGAATACGCTCCGCCGCCGTATCACCCGTAATGAGCAACGCCGGAATGTCTTCGTTGAATTCCATCCGCAGTGCCGCGACCGCATCGACCCCACTTTCTTCACCTCGTAGTCGGTAATCGCAAATGAGCGCATCCGGCACGCGCGCGCTTGTCGCCAGCCGCGCGATCGCCGCCGCCGCGGACGCCGCGGTGACGACCTGGCAGCTCCATTGCTCGAGTAATGTACGCGTGGCGTCAAGAATCAGTTCTTCATCATCGATCACGACGATCAGCGCACCGGCTAGTCGATCGACGCCCAGCGTGCTCGTGATGCTCGGCTCTGTCGCTGGCTGTTCTTCCGGCGCTGCCCGCAACACGTCGACGGCGAACATCGATCCTCGTCCGGGTGACGATATCAGCGTAATCGGAGTGGCCAGCAATCTCGCCAGGCGCTGCACGATCGCAAGCCCAAGCCCCAAGCCTTTCGTGCGATCGCGCTCGGGATTGCCCAGCTGGTAGAACTCCTCGAACACCGCGTGCCGCTTGTCCGACGGAATACCCGGGCCGGTATCGTAGACTGCCAACCGCAGCAACGCGCCACGGCGACGGTAGCCGACGAGTATTCTCCCGTGCTCGGTATAACCCACGGCGTTGGCCACCAAGTTGCAAAGAATGCGCTCGACCATCGCCGCGTCGCAACGCACGAATGCCGAGCTCCGGGCAAAACGTAACTCAAGTCCCTTCGCTCGCGCTTGCGGTTCAAACTGGACCCGGAGATGTTCGAAGATCGGCGCAATGGGAAACACACGAATCTGCTGCTGCACGGCACTGGCATCGAGACGCGACATGTCGAGCAACGCCCGGAACATCTCGTCCATGGTTTGCGCGCACTGGTGGGTCTTGGCGAGCAACGCATGCGCCTTAGCAGATAGCTGGAATGCCGCGAGCGTGCCGAGATATAAGTTAATCGCGTGCATCGGTTGCCGCAGATCGTGACTGGCGGCGGCGAGGAAACGCGATTTCGCCAAATTGGCCCCCTCAGCGGCGTCCTTTTCCGTTCGCAGCTCGTTAATCAGATCGATGTTTTCGAAACGCAAACGCAGCGATTCGACAATGGTGCGATTGAAGCGCCGCGCCGCCAACAGGATCAAGATGACAAAAATCAAAAGTAAACCGGCATCGGCCGCCGGCAAGTTCACATGACCGACGGCGATCATGATAAGAACGGGAACGCACAGCGGTAGATACGCTGACAGGAACACCGGATAGTAGGCGCCGTAGCTGAACATCGCGACCACGCCGAACAGCGCAATGCCGAATCCGAGAAAGAGTTGCTGCAGCTGCTCGGGTCCACGCGACAGAATCACGAAAACCGCGGCGCCCCAAAGACCAGACGTGATCGCCGAACCCAACCACATGCGCCGCAACCAACGACGCGCGACGCCGGGCGTGAACTCTACGCCGCGAAACCGGCGCCACTCGTAAAAGCGGTAAAACGATTGCACCGACGCCAATCCCAGCCAGGCGATCAGGCGCTCGTGCGCGGCGCTCGGCCAATACACCAACACGGAGAAGCAGACGGCGGCGAAACTGCCGCCGACGCCGATGCGCAATCCCCGATGGAGATAGCGCGCCTGCTCCGCCATGACCGCTTCGTCGATATTCATCGATGGCCTTCTCTTGTCATGCGATCCGATAGTTTTCTTTCTCGCCAACGCTACGTCGTTCTACCCTCCACGAATCAATTTAAAATCTACGCCTGCGAGTTGGGATACGCTTTCGTATAGACGATTGCATACTTCTGTACAGATGTAACGCGATGGGCCTATGCACGACGATTACGACCGAATCATACCTTCCAAATGAAGGGTTTTATACTTCTATCCCCATCGTCATCTATGGAGACATCACCATGACCTATGCCGTCAAACCCAAGCAACGCGCAGCGCGCATGCCTCGCGCACTATTGACAAGCACCGCATTTACGTTCGCGACGCTTGCCTGTGCAACTGCCCTGGCCGACTTCCCGATCGCCACCGTCTACGGCACCGGCTCGTCCCTCAATGTGCGCGCATCGGCGTACAACAGCGCCACGCCCGGCACCACCGACATCATCGGCCAGCTCTACGACGGCGACAACGTGCTGATTTATTGCCAAACCGAAGGCCGCTGGATCTACGGCGCCTGGGGGTGGACGAACATATGGGACCACATGTCGTACGCGATCTACGACGCATCGTCTGGCATGTGGGCCGGCGTGCAAGCGCCGGCGGATCGCGGCGGCTGGAACAACGGTGATGTCACCGACGGTTATATCTACACCGGCAGCAACGGCTTCGTCGCCGGGCACTGCTGACTCGAGCGTCGAGCGAGGATTTAGAATGAAGCGTTACGCCTCCGCGGTTTTCTCTGTCATCACCCTCGCCGCCGGATTTGCCGCCGGCGTCGGGACCGTGCTATGGCGCGAGGGCGCGCAGTCCTCGCGCCGCGCCGATGCCGCGGTGACGATACCATCGGCGGCGACCGCGAACTGCAATGCGCGGCCGTCTTCCACAAGCTCTCTCTCGAGCGCCACCGCGACCAAATCGAAAGTTTCCGCCGCGGAGCTGCTCGAGCGGCTGACCGCGGCCTTGAATACCAACGCCATCGATGCCGCGACGTTTTTGCAGTTACACCGACTCGCGCAAACCGACCCGTCAGTGTTGCGCGAGCTCATGGGGCGCTACGAGTCGCAACCGGATAAGCGCAGCATACTCAAATCGCTGCTCGCTGGCGTCGCATCTCCGGAGCTGGTCGAATTCTCACTCAAGCTAGCAAGCTCTGCCGACACGGCGTCGCGCCAAAAAGGATTCGCGCTGCTGCGCAATTTGCCGATCGAGAACCGCGTGTCGGACCTGGTCGCCGCAGCGCTGCAAAGCGAAAAAGATCCTGCCGTGCTAAGCCAGGTGGTCGCAGCGCTCAAGCGCCCAGGCGAGGTCGAACCGGACCAGGCGCAAGCGGTCGTGACGCGACTCGCAGAATTGGCGCAAGCCGACGATCCAACGTTGCGCGGCGAAAGTCTGCGCGCGCTGGCCGCATGGGACCGCAGCGGCAACCTCGCCGAACAACGCCTGTACGAGGCGTTGTCGGACTCTGCCGGCGAAGTACGCAATGCGGCCTTCGCCGCCATCCATGAAACTTCGACCAGCTCGTCGCGGCTGAAAAGCGCGCTGCTTGGCATCGCCCGCAACGACAACGAGCCCCTCGAAACCAAGGCCGGTGCATTAGCGGCGCTGCAACGCTGCTCGCTCAGCCGCGAAGAATACACCGTGTACAGCAGGATAAGCGCCGACGTCGTCGGCCGACTGGAACGCTGAATGCGATCGGCGTTGACTACGCGTGCCCGATGGCAAACGCATTAGTGTCGGCGCAACCGTGATCGAGCGCGAACACCACGCACATGGATGAAACGCCGGAAATAAAAATCGGCGCGCTAGATGCCTTAAAACATTTCTCGCTCAACAAGGAAGAGCACGCGAGCTATAATCAAGCAAACGCACAGACCTCGAGTTTCCGACAAAAAACATCGAGATAGACCCCCTAACCGACATCGATAGCAATCTGTTAGCCGACCAACCGACCAGCGTCGACGAACGATCGCGCAAAGAAAGATGGTAATTTGCGGAGAAATCGCTACCCGCGCACTCGCATTGCGTACGGGTTGTCGACCTCTCGCACAACCGCCGCCGCGCCATTACACTCTGGCGCATGAGCAGGCTCATCAACAAACGCATCCTAGTCGGCGTCACCGGCGGCATCGCCGCTTACAAGAGCGCCGACCTGGTGCGGCGACTGCGCGGCGCCGGCGCCGAGGTGCGGGTGGTGATGACGTTGGCGGCCAACGAGTTCATCACGCCGCTGACGCTGCAAGCCGTCAGCGGCCACCCGGTTTACCAGAAGCTGCTCGACACCGATGCCGAGGCCGGCATGGGCCATATCGAGATCGCGCGCTGGGCCGACGCGGTCTTGATCGCGCCGGCGAGCGCGGATTTTTTGGCGCGGCTGGTGCACGGGCGCGCCGACGATTTGTTGAGCGCGATCTGCCTCGCCACCGCGGCACCGGTCGCGGTCGCGCCGGCGATGAATCAGCAGATGTGGAGCAACGCCGCGACCCAGGAGAACCTGAAGCAGCTGCGCGCGCGCAAGCTGCGCGTGTTCGGCCCAGCGGCCGGCGAGCAGGCGTGCGGCGAGATCGGTCTCGGGCGCATGCTCGAACCGGTGGACCTGGTCGAGCAGGTCGCCGACCTGTTCGCCACCGGCGAGCTCGACGGCCTCAAGGTCGTCGTCACCGCCGGCCCCACCTGGGAAGCGATCGATCCGGTACGCGCTATCACGAATAAGAGCTCGGGCAAGATGGGCTACGCCGTCGCTACCGCCGCCGCCGAGGCCGGCGCACAGGTGGTGCTGATCTCCGGCCCGACCAACCTGCCCGATCCAGCACGGGTGCAGACGGTGCGTGTAATCAGTGCTGAAGAGATGTACCAAGCAGTGCAGGCGCAGCTAAACGACGTTCAAGTTTTTATTGGCGTCGCTGCGGTCGCCGATTACCGTCCGGTCAAGACCACCGCCCATAAAATCAAGAAAACTTCCGAACAGCTGACGATCGAGCTCGTACGCAACCCAGACATCTTAGCGGCCGTCGCCAAACACCAGCCGCGGATCTATACCGTCGGCTTCGCCGCCGAAACCGACGACCTTGAAACATACGCTCGTGCGAAACTGCAAACCAAAAATATCGACCTGGTCGCTGCCAACCTAGTCGGGGCCCAAGGTCTGGGCTTCGAGGCCGATGACAACGAGTTGCTGCTGGTTGATCGAACCGGCAGCACACCATTAACGCGCGCGCCCAAAGGCGCGCTCGCTCGCGCTCTCATCCACGAAATTGCCCTGAGGTACCATGCAGAAAGTAGAACTCAAGATTCTCGACAAGCGCGTCGGTAACGAATTCCCGCTGCCGCGATATGCCACCGATGGCGCCGCCGGCATGGATTTGTGCGCGTGTATCGACGAACACATTCATATCGCCCCGGGCGAGACGCATCTGATACCGACCGGTCTCGCTATCCATATTAAGGAAAAGCACATCGCCGCCGTGCTGCTACCGCGCTCAGGCCTCGGCCATAAGCACGGTATCGTACTTGGCAACTTAGTCGGCCTGATCGACGCCGACTATCAAGGGCAAGTTTTCGTGTCGCTGTGGAACCGCGGCGATCAACCGTTCACGCTCGAACCGGGCGATCGTATCGCGCAAATGGTGTTCGTCCCGGTGGTGCCGGTGCAGTTCGAGGTGGTCGACGAATTTGTGGCGACCCCCCGCGGTGCCGGCGGTTTCGGCCATACTGGCAAGAAATAGACACTTCCGACCAAGTATCCGCAAAGCTGCACCGTCGATACACCCCCCGCTGGCAGAGAGGTTCGGCCCTCTATACTGAGACGTAGAGAGTCAGGACGGCTTCTACGCCACAGGGGGCGGAACATGACGACCCAGTCGATCGGGCGACTATTTATAAAAGCGGGGGTACAGGTAGCGCTATGTCTCGCGCTCGCCGGTCTCACCGGCTACTTACTGATGATGGAACTAGCGGCAAACACCACACCGCTTTCCGCGCTCGCGCTATTTTATTCTGGACTCGCCGGTCTCACCGCCATCGGCATCGGCGTCGCTGTCTTCCGGCTCTATCGCGCGGTCCGCGCTGCCCTCGACAACGATATTCAATCGCTCGCGCGTATGTTTCAGGACGTGCGCGCTGAAGAAGTGCGCGAGCACTATCCCCTCGAGCTGCGCGAATTCAACGAAATTTTTCTATACCTGCGCGACTCCAGCAGTAAGCTGGTGCAAGAGAAAGCGGAACTCAAAGATCTCGGCCTCATCGATCATCTGTCGCAGCTCAGCAACCGTCGCCACTTCGAACGTCGTCTGCGTCGATTGTTCGATGCTAATAAATCACGCGGTACATCGTCGGTCCTGATTATCGACGTCGACTATTTCAAATCGGTAAACGACCAGCATGGGCACGACGCCGGCGATGCGTTGATCGTCAACTTTTCGAAAGCGCTACGTGCGTGCGTGCGCGAAAGCGATTTTCTCGCGCGGCTCGGCGGCGACGAGTTTTGCATCGTCTATCCCTACATGCCGGTGGAAAAGGCCGCGCAATTCGTGGAGCGACTGCGCCAACAATTGCCGCGCGAGGTCATGCTAACCCATGGCGTGGTTCATTCCCTGCGCTGGACCGGGGGCTTGAGCGCGATCTCGGATGACGACACGCAGTTCGACGAAGTTTTATGGCGCGCCGACAAAGCGTTGCTGTACGCGAAGGAAGCGGGTCGCAACAACACTAAGGTTTATCATCCTGCAAAAGGTTTGGAACGACACTCGCTGATGCTGGCGAGCTAACGCGCGGTAGCCGTCACCAGAGCCATTGTTTTACACTTGGACCTTGTATAAAAGAGAGGTCCAACATGTCCACCCCCGTTTCCACCGCGCGTCCGCAAGCAGTTTTACCGCCGCCCGAAATCTTCAAGGCTTATGACATCCGCGGTGTCGTCGGTCGCCAACTGACGGCGGAGATCGTCGAACGTATCGGCCATGCCATCGGCTCGGAAGCGCGCGCTCGCAACAGTCGTCGTTTTGCCGTCGGCCGCGACGGTCGTTTATCCGGACCAGAGCTCGTGCGCGCGCTCGCGCGCGGTTTGAACGCCGCCGGCTGCGACGTCGTCGACATCGGCCAAGTACCGACGCCGGTGCTCTACTTCGCCACGCATCATCTCGGCACCGGTTCCGGCATCAGCGTTACCGGTAGCCACAACCCGCCCGACTACAACGGCCTAAAAATCATGATCGCCGGCGAAACGTTGTCCGGCGATGCCATCCAAGCGTTACGCACGCGCCTCGAACACAACGACCTTACCCATGGCAGCGGCACAGTCAGCGCCATCGACGTGCGCAGCGCCTATCTCGAGCACATCGTCGATGACGTCAAACTCACCCGCAAGATGCGTATCGCTATCGATTGCGGCAATGGTGTCGCCGGCGCGGTCGCACCCGAGCTGTTTCGTCGACTCGGCTGTGAGCTGACAGAGCTTTATTGCGATGTCGATGGCAACTTCCCGAACCATCATCCCGATCCGAGCAAACCGGAAAATCTCGTCGATCTCATCAAGACCGTACGCCAAGGCGGCTACGACGTCGGTCTTGCATTCGACGGCGACGGTGATCGTCTCGGCGTCATCTCGCCGGACGGGAATATTATTTGGGCCGATCGGCAAATGATTTTGTATGCCCGCGACGTGCTCAAGCGCAATCCGGGCGGCAGCATTATTTTCGACGTCAAATGCTCGCGCACGCTCGCACAGGAAATTACTAAAGCCGGCGGCAAACCGCTGATGTGGAAAACCGGTCACTCGTTGATCAAAGCCAAGCTCAAGGAAACTGGCGCGCTACTCGCCGGCGAAATGAGCGGTCATATCTTTTTCAAAGAGCGCTGGTACGGCTTCGACGACGGCCTGTACGCCGGTGCCCGCCTGCTCGAGTTGTTGTCGCACGACCCGCGGCCGGTCGCGGAGATCTTCGCGTCGTTACCGAACACGGTGAACACACCTGAGCTCAATATCAAATTCGCCGAAGGCGAGCACCACGCTGCCATCAAGGAACTGGTCAAGCATGCCGATTTTGCCGATGCCCAGGTAACTACCATCGACGGCCTGCGTGTCGACTTCCCCGATGGCTTCGGTCTGGTACGCGCGTCGAACACAACGCCGATGCTGGTGTTGCGATTCGAAGGCGATACCGCAGAAGCCCTGAAACGCATTCAAGATCGCTTCCGCGATTTTCTTCGGCGCGTACGCCCCGACATTTCGTTGCCGTTTTAGCAGCCTACTAACGACGGTCGATTGACGATTGCTGCGCCCGTTCCCGGCGCAGCAATTGGAGGACTCCTACCAACCAATAGCGCCGATCAAATACCCATGCGCCTCTGAACCCTACATCCGCGCTATCTCGACACGCGCGGGCTAGTCGCCGCCTGGCGCGAAGCCCTGCTCGCGCGCGAGGTACTACGCGGCAACACTCGTGGTTATCGTCACCATCCGCAACTAGAGCGATTCCGCGCGCATCCGGCACCACGCTCCGCCATCAATGCCTACCTACGACAACGGCGAAACGTCGACGCTCGATCCCCAAAGCTGGGCGATAACACGGTTGGCGGTTGCGACCGACCCGCTCGTCCAAAACCGTTCACCGCCGTTGGCAACATCGGCCGACAACAAGTCGCTCAGTTGCAACCGCCGCCGTACCTCGCGCGCGACGGCGGAGCTCGGATCGAGGATCGCGATATCGGCGCCGACGATCTCACGCAATAGCGGCGCCAAAAACGGATAGTGCGTGCAACCCAGCACCATGGTATCGGCACCGCGCGCCAACAGCGGTGCCACATAACGCTGTAACAACGCGCGCGTCTTGGCGGTCGCGAGCTCACCGATCTCGACTTGCTCCACTAACCCCGAGCACGGCTGCACCAGAATCTGCGCGTGCTGATTGAATCGTGCGAGCAAACCAGAGAATTTTTCGCTGGACGCGGTGCCAACCGTTGCCAGTACGCCGACGATGCCGGAACTGGTCTTAGCGACTGCCGGTTTGATCGCCGGCTCCATTCCCACAATCGGCACCGTGAAACGCGCACGCAACGCGGCAATAGCCGCACTGGTGGCGGTATTACAAGCGACGACGATCGCCTTGGCATTGTGCGCCAGCAAAAATTCGCTAATGGCGATCGAGCGCTGCTCGATAAAGGCGTTGGATTTATCGCCGTACGGTGCATGCGCCGAATCGGCGACGTACAACACGTCTTCCTGCGGTAACTCGCGCCGAATCTCGCGCAGCACCGACAAGCCGCCGACGCCGGAATCGAATACACCGATGGGTTGGGTGAAGTGCATCGTTAATGGATCGCCAAAACGTCAGATCGTGGTTGCAGATTTCAAACGCGCCAAAATGGCGGAGGCCGCCGCCGACAAGCACGCGCCCTCCATAACGCCTTGCCATTCATAAAACGAGTTTGCGCCATCCGTCCCCTCCCCCGTGTAACGGGGGAGGGTTAGGGTAGGGGTCAAACAGCCTTCTCTTCTTACTTTAATACCCGCTCGCCGCCGCCTCTTGGCCAATGAGCGTGCCATTACGATAGGTATTCACGCACAGCGGATGCGTAAACACGCTGGCGCCGTCGACCGAGGAATACGTAATGTCGTCCACCAACGGACCACCCGGCGGATTGAGGCCGGCAAGAGTCCGCACGCGCTTGGCGATCTCATGATCGGCGCAGGCGGTATCGCCACTGACGCCGAGGCCACCGATGATTTTGCCGTTGCGATAAATCGGTACACCGCCGCCGAAGAAAATCAGACCGCCGGCAATCTGCTGTCTACCGTTCTGACCATTCGGTGCTGCCAGGAATTCCGGATTAAACAGATTCGATTGGCCGAGGCTCGCCAACGAATGTCCCGGCTGCGTCAACGTATAAAGACGCGCGGTCGACAACATGAACGTATCGAGACTAAAAGCGTTGGCGGTATACGCCTTGGCCTTGGCGATCGCTTGACTGCCGGGCCACACCTGCGCCGGATCGCTAGTCGATGTTGCGAAGGCGCAAACCACGCCGGCACGATTCACCACCGCCGCCCACATCAACTTGCCTTCGAACAAGCCGCCGGCTTTACCACCTTCGGAGGGCGCGGTGATCAAATACCCTTTCAATTGCGATGCCGTCGGCAATGCTTGGCAATTGGTATTTCCGCTGGCAGCAAAACCAGGCGCGGCAACAAATGCAAACCATGCGGCAACGACTCTCCGGCGAAGAAACATGCTTATCTCCTAATTGTTGGTCGTAAAAAAAGAACTCGAGTCTTATTCGGGGTAAACGTCTTCATAACTGCAATACGACATGCCCGCCGACCACGGCAGCAATAACAGCCAACCGAGCCCAAACGGCAACGTCGCCGCCAGTGCCAATATGGAATACGCCAGACTAAAAACCAACAGCGGCAATAGGTTCTGGAGACATGCCCGCACGCTGTTGCCCATTGCGGCAGCGGCGCCAAGGCCACGCAATACTACCAGGGGGATTGCGAAGTAAAGCAGAACAATTGCGACAAGATGCACCACGCTCGCCAGCAATAAAACCATCAGTCCATTACGCAGTTGCACCAAGTTGTGTGCCGCCCCGCTATCCATCATTCCCATGATCGATGCACCCATAAATAACGCGACGATGCCAAGACCCACCGCCACTGCAGTTATCTCGACCACACCTAACAGCAGCAACTGCCTTAATACTGCCGAATTAGAAAACCCCCGAAATAAATGTGCCACACGTAATGGCCGACCGCACCGCACTTCATGCGCGCCATACAGCATGCCGGCCCAGAGCACGGGGAAAAATAATGCACCGATGAACAGACCAACGACCGGTAATAACGAGAGGCCGACCAAAATGAGGAGCAGGAGAATGCTGAGCACGATCCATGCGCCGGCATGTGCCGCGACAATTCGCCAACCATAGAAAAGCCAAGCGATAGCACGACTCACCGCGACAGCCCTCGGAATCATTATCGTCTCCTTGATGTCGCGCCTGCTGGCGGCGGATACCCCACGTATAATGCGGCGAGCCGCGGCAATCAACATGCAGGAAGCAGCCACGGCGGCAACAATATACTCGAGGACGCCTAACGACATGCAACCGCTATCACTCGCTGTTCGCCCCCTACCCCGCACCGTCGTCGTACTCGCTTTCGTCAGTTTGTTAAATGATATGGCGAGCGAGATGGTAACGCCGCTGATGCCGTTGCTGCTCGCGAGCGTGCTCGGCGCCGGGCCGCTGGCGCTCGGGTTGATCGAAGGCGTGGCCGATGCGGTATCGAATTTGCTGAAACTTTGGGCCGGACGCCATTCCGATCGTGCGGGGCAACGACGCAAGCCGTACGTGATGCTCGGTTACCTGCTGTCGAATAGCGTACGTCCGCTCATTAGTCTTTCCGGCAGTTGGTTGACCGTGCTGACCCTCCGCGCCAGCGACCGTATCGGCAAAGGTGTACGGACGGCGCCGCGCGATGCATTGATTGCCGACGCGATCGACGACGATCAGGTCGGACGTGCCTACGGTTTTGCCCGCGCCCTCGACCATACGGGTGCGGTGCTCGGTGCACTGTTGGCGGCTGCCGTCGTTTATTGGGGCACCGCTCGGCTCGACGTCGTTATCGCCCTATCGGCTATTCCCGGAGTATTGACCGTGGCACTCATCGCCCTCGGCGTAAAAGAACCGGCGCGATCAACCACCCCACCGACGCCACTCACTCCGCTCAAGTGGTCGATGCTCAGCACACCGGCGCGGCGTTACTTAGCGATCATGGCGCTGTTCACGCTCGGAAAAATTCCCGAGACATTCTTGTTGTTGCGGGGTCATCAGCTCGGCATGAGCGTCGTTGAGTTACTGCTATTGTGGGCAGCGATGCACGTCATCAAGGCGGTTATTTCGGAACAGGCCGGGCGTCACACCGACCGTGTCGGCCGCCGGCCGTTGATCCTCACCGGCTGGCTCGTGTACACCGTTACCTTGTTCGCGCTCAGCTTTGTGCATCAACCAATGATGTTGTGGGCGTGGAGCTTGATGCTCGGTTTTTACTTCGGCCTTACCGAAGGTGCCGAACGCGCCTTGGTCCGCGATCTCGCGCCACCGGCCGAACGCGGCACCGCGTTTGGCTGGTTTCATATGCTGGTTGGTTTGGCGACGATTCCGGGGGGCTTGCTGCTTGGCGGCTTGTGGGCAATGTTCAGTGCCAACGTTGCGTTTCTCACCTCTAGCGCGCTAGCGCTGCTCGCTTGCGCCGGCTTCTGGCGTTGGGTGCGCTAATACCAGCGCGTGCCGATCGCACGCGCTGACACCAGTCCGCCGGACTATTCGACGATTTCGAAGATGAGATATTGCAGGATTCGCTCTTGCGCCAGAAAGTGCGTGTGCGGCGAGCCAGAGGTGTGATACGACGAAAACAGCACTTTGCCGGCACCGACGGTAAAGTTGAGCGTCAATGGCTTAACCCCCGATGTGGTCTCGGTAAGCGTCGGGCCGGAGTACCAAGAAACGTTGCCTTCCGTCCAAAACTTGACGTTCGCACCGGCATGCGCGCCATTGATAACCGCCCAACCACCGAGAAAGTCCTCGACGTGCACTGTGCCATCGCCATTTACGCAATTGCTAGCGTTCGGTCCACACGTTACTGACAATCCTAACCAGCCACTCAGCGAGACATCGAGCACGCTGGCATTGGTCGTAATGCCCTCCTTCCCCAACTCGGCCGCCGACAAATGTTCCGGCGCACCCGCCGCCACCTCGTCGCTGCCAGCGAAGTCGACAAACTCCGGAAACGGCTGTTCGATAAAATCGTAGGAAAGATCGGTGGCATAGATTCGCCCGCCGTCGATCACGTACTGACGCAGACGGGCACGCACATCGGCGCTAGCCAACGAGTCTTCGTAGTCGGTACCACAATTGATAACGATCAGATCGTATTTCTTCAGCTCGCCGATGTCGGCTAGCAATACATCGAATTTCCGATAGCTCGTGGGCAACAGATCGCCGGTACCGCTGTACAGCGTGAACCGTTCGGTGCCGAGCATGAGTCGACCATTCGCATCGACGGTACCCAGTCCCAGCTTGGCAAAGACGTCCTCCATACGATCATAAGCACCGGTGACGATGGCGATCCGTGGAACTTGTGCGCCGTCGGTCTCGGCATTCGGCAACGTCGACTGCTCCTTCGATAACGCTACCGTTCCGTCGGTCGCGACCGTCACTACGATGGTTTTCTTGAATAACCCCTTGGCGATAACCAGCGTGGTACTGCCGGACACTAGCCCTGACAACTGGAACGTGCCGTCCGGTCCGGTACACGTTTTGACCACATAAGCGACACCCGGCTCTTCGCAATTGGACGCCGCCCGAGAAAACGGCCGCAACGCCTTGTCCGCTTGCGGCTGGTAGACCAAGGCATTGGCGATCGGGTCAGTGCCGTTAGGGGCATAAACCGTCCCGCTGACTGTGCCATGCGGCGTCGATTCGTCGCCGCCGCCGTTACCGCCGCCGCCGCAACCGGCCAGCATCGCGAACAACGACAAACAAAAACTCCGGACCAGCGTGGAGCTAGAAAAAGTAATAGGCATTGTTATCCTCCCCTTCGCGCAATGTTCTGTGACAAATTTGGTTTTGGTATCGACAGCGGACGCATAATACATAAGTACTTTCGTATTAGGCGTAGGTTCTAACGCATTTCGGCACCAAAGTGCCTATCGACAACGAGATTTGAAAACAGCGAGCGACTATAGTTGGCGCCCGACGGGTCGTTCCTTCGGCAACTTGTTTTCCAGTTAATTTCAGGCGACAGTGGCGCGCATTCGTAGGTAGCATCCACGCGCCTCGCAAAGGACGGCGATGATACTTTTGGTAGGGAAAGCGACAACAGCCACGGGTCCGGCGGATCGCTGTCGCCGATGGCACTGCTGGATTTTGTACTCTCGATGAAAATCCTCGTTGTTGACGATCATCCGCTCGTGCGCGATGCCTTGCGGGACCACTTGCAAGAGCTCGAGCGCGGCGCCGAAGTATTCGAGGCGCGTAGCACTGCCGACGCCTTGAGCATCGCCGACCAGCATCCCGACATGGAGCTGGTACTGTTGGATCTGAATTTGCCCGACGCCAACGGCTTCTCGGCGCTGACAACCCTGCGCGAGCGGCACCCGGCTATCCCGGTCGTTGTGCTGTCGGCCCACGATCAGCGGCAGACAGTGCTCGACGCACTCGACAAAGGCGCGATGGGATTCGTTCCGAAGACGGCGACCACCCAGGTGATGTTGAGCGCCTTGCGACTGGTGTTGTCGGGCGGTATCTACTTACCGACCGAGGTGCTGAACTCGGCGTCGACGTCGACCGAACCGTTAATGTCGATTAATACATTCGCGCGCGAACGCACCAAGACCGCATCCGATCTCGGACTAACGCAGCGACAGGCGCAGATCCTGGCGCTGCTCGTGCAAGGTAAACCGAACAAGATCATCTCGCGCGAGCTCGGGCTCGCGGAAAGCACCGTCAAGATTCACATCACTGCCATCTTGCGGGCACTTAACGTAACCAATCGCGTACAGGCGGTCATCGCCGTCGGCCGCCTTGGCCTGCAACTCGACACTATCGGCGCAGCCAAAAGCATCAATACGCATTAAAACGCCATGCATGTCGGCGGTCGGCTGCGTATTGATCCGTTCGCCCGCAGGTAGCGGGCAATAAGGGTGAGTAAGAAAATTAAGAATGGAACCACAGCAAACAGCGCTAACCCGTCGCCGGCGGCAAATTCTCTGTTCGTTAGCTCCCGTAGTACTTTTACTGTCGCTGTTGGTACAAGCAGCGGATGCGGAGACATCGGCAACACCGGAATTATCGGAAGATGCATTCATCGGCGAATTGCCGATCGTCCTCACAGCGACGCGCCTCGCGCAACCAAAATCGGAAACGCCGGCGGCGATAACGGTCATCGATCGCGACATGATCCGGGCATCCGGTGCTCGTCAGATCCCAGAGCTGTTCCGATTCGTCCCAGGTTTTCAAATCGGCTATTCCAACGGCCATCTGCCGACCGTGACGTATCACGGATTGAGCGACG
Organism: Gammaproteobacteria bacterium; assembly: GCA_016199745.1. Classification (NCBI taxonomy): domain Bacteria; kingdom Pseudomonadati; phylum Pseudomonadota; class Gammaproteobacteria; species Gammaproteobacteria bacterium. The sequence goes on along the minus strand of JACQFZ010000022.1, from coordinate 158,519 downwards.
AGAATTCGCGCCGCATGCAAGTCTTGATCGACGGCCGCTCGATCTACAGCCCGCTGTTCGGCGGTGTATTCTGGTACGAGCTGCCGTTGGCAGTCGACGACATCGAACGTATCGAAGTCATCCGCGGCCCCAACGCCGCGACTTACGGCGCCAACGCGGTGCACGGCGTCATCAACATCATTACCCGCCATCCATCGCAAGACGTGGGCTCGTTCGTCAAGATCAACGATGGCGGCCACGACATTTTCGACGGCACTGTCCGCTATGGCACGTCCGGCCCGAACCACCATACGCGCGTGACCGCCGGCTACCGCGCCGACGACGGCATCGACGGGCGCCCGGATACCAGTCGGGTACCGTTCGTGAACGCGCGTTCCGATCTACTACTCGACAACCACGACAGCCTGGAGCTGCAATTCGGCGCCAGCGAGGCGCGTGCTGAGAACGGCATCTCTAACGATACCGTCAGTACGCCGCGCGACACCGAGGCGAATACGAGTTACCAATTGCTGCGCTGGAGCCGCCGACTCGCGGCCGACCAAGAGCTCGCGATCCAGCTGTTTCACAACTACCGCAAATACGACGACAACTTTTTAGCGCAACCGCTGAATCTCGGGCCGCCAATCGGCATCGTCCGCGTGCCGGTGTCGTTCGATTCATTCGAAGAACGATACGACCTCGAGCTGCAACACACCCTGCAACCGTTCGACGATTGGCGCTTGGTCTGGGGCGCCGGTACGCGCCTCGATCGCGTACGTTCGCAAACGTGGTTCAACACCGGCGACACCATCGAAAATCACTTGCATCGTTTCTTCGCTAACGCCGAGTGGCATGCACTCCCGCAAACTTTCATCAACGCCGGCGCCATGGTCGAGAAAACGGATTTGACCGATACCGAAGTTTCGCCGCGGTTGGCGTTGAATCACCACCTGACACCACAACATACGCTGCGACTCGCGGCGTCCAAGGCGGCGCGTACGCCGGTATTGCTTGAAGTGCGCGGCGATGAGAAATTTTTCTACAACGGTCTGCTGTTGGAACACAATATCGACGGCAATGAAAACTTAGCGTCCGAGTCGATGGAATCGTACGAAGCGGGTTACCTCGGGCAGCTACTGGCCAATCGATTGCTGATCGACGTGCGCATTTACCGCGACCGGTTGCATCACATGATCACCGAGTACGTCGTACCCGCCGCCGACCCGGAAGGTCAAGCCTTCAGTTTTCGCAACGAAGGCGATGTCATCGTCGACGGCATCGACACCCAAATCGATTGGCATGTCGACACGAAGACGCGCCTATCCGTCGGCCTCGCCTACATGGACGCCGACAGTAGCGTCATCGGCGCTGACGCCGTGCGCAATCAGACAAATCGCGCCTCGTCCGTACCGCGGCATACCATCAGCCTACTGGCATCGCACCAGCTAGCCGACGCCTGGTCCGGCAGTGTTGCGTATTATCGAGTCGACGACATGCTGTGGATGGGCGACGGCGACCAAATCGAAGACTACGCGCGCGTGGATCTACGGCTGGCACATCAACTGCGCTGTAACGAATTGCGTGGCGAACTGGCGCTGGTCGTACAAAACGCACTGGACAACGAATATGTCGATTTCCGGGAGGAGAACATCATTGGCCGGCGCGTGTTCGTCTCGTTCAGCGCGCAGCTGCATTGATTGCAATTAGGCCGGCGCGCGCGCCAGCAAGTGCAACGTCAACGCCCGCAACTTCGCCGGCCGCAACGGCTTATATAGCAACGGATAACCGCTCTCCTGCGCGGCGCGCAACACCTCAGCCGAGGTATCGGCACTGACGAGGATGGTGCAGATGTCGGCTGAGACGCTCTGGCGAATATGATCGAGCACGTGAATTCCGGTCTCGGCGCTCGATAGCCGGTAGTCGCAAATCACCAGTTGCGGCAACCGTTCGCGTGCCGCCGACAAATACCACTTGGCCTCGGCGCCGGAACGAGCGGCAAACACGCTGCAACCCCAGCTTTCCAACAACGCTTTCGTCGCAAGCAGCGCCGACGCATCGTCATCGACCACCAACACTAACAGTCCTTCCAATTCGCGGCCGACCGCCGTCGCCGCCACCGGCGTCGTACGGTCGTCCGCCTTGCCGAGCGTGAGCGGAACTTCGACGACGAATACCGAACCCTGTCCGGGAGCCGAATGCAGACTAATACTGTGTCCGAGTAACCGCGCCAAGCGATCGACAATAGCGAGGCCGAGGCCGAGACCTCGCTCCGCCGATAGCTGGCTGCCGGCGACTTGGTAGAACTCGTCGAAGATGTGCTGTTGTTGATTCTCCGGGATGCCGATACCGGTATCCCATACTTCGATACGCAACTTATCGCCGCGGCGTCGACAGCCGAGCAAGATTTTTCCCTGAACGGTATAACGCACCGCATTAGCGACCAGATTAAGCAGAATACGCTCGAGTAATACCGAATCGCTACGCACCACCGCGCTACACGGCACCGTGCGAAAATCGATTCCTTTATTATCCGCCGCGGCGGCGTAGTGCATCTCCATCGCCGCGATCAGCTTGTACACCGGAACGTCGGTCACGTTCGGGGTGATCGCGCCGGCGTCCAGTTTGGAAATATTCAGCAAGGCATCGAGCAGGTCTTGCATCGCTACCACCGAACGCTCGATTTGTTGCACCGTGCGCCGCGTCGATTCCGCCAGCGGTTTCTCCGACAGGCTGGCAACAAATAGGCCGAGCGCATGCAGTGGTTGCCGCAAATCGTGGCTGGCAGCGGCGAGGAATCGCGACTTGGCGCGATTGGCGCGCTCCGCTTCTTCCTTCTTCTGCTCCAATTGCGCGGTCGCGTCGGCGATGCGGCGCTCGAGATCGGCGTGCGCCGACTTGAGCGCCGCCGCCATAGCATTGACGCCGTCTTCGAGCCCCCGGACAACACCGCCGGAATCGGGCGTCACGCGCGCGTCGAGGTCACCGTCGGCGATTTTTTGTACCGCGCGTGTGAGCTTGTCCATCGGCCGCGACACGTTGCGACCCATGCGCACCGCCAACAAGACATTCGCGACCAGTATCAAAAACGTAATCACTAACGTATCGAACACGACTTGCGCGCGTTGCGCCGCCAACACCGAGCGCGACATGGCCACGTATACGCGACCGATCACTTTCGGCTCGGTCGCACTCGGGGCCGATGCGGCTTCGCTGAAGAAATCCTCCAGCTCGATCCGGCTTTGCTGAATCGGTGCGCTCGATACGAATCGATTGCCGTCGTCGGCGTCGCTCTGCATGGGGACAGTGGCGTCATGGTGCATCGGTGGAATGACGGAATCACTGCTACTGGCGAGCACCTTGTCATCGGCATCGCGGATTGTCACCGCGGTAACATCCGGTTCTTTGGCGACCGCTGCCACCAAGCGGTCGAGCACTTCACGGTTACCGGTAAAGACACCGAATTCAGCCGCCGGCGCCAACTGCCGAGCGATGGCGAGACTACGGTCGGCCAGCGCACCTTCGAGATCAGCGAAGCGCGACCGCGCAAAATAGATACTCAACAACAATGCGATCGACAACGACGGCACGACGGCGACCATTAGCACACGCATATTGATGTTCCAGCGCTTCACGGTTTCGCCCTCGCCTTGAGCTTAGCGGCGATCGCATCGCTGGTGCCCACGTCGATCTCGAGCGAATGCGCCACCCGCTGGTTAACGTCGACTTGAAAGTAATCCGGATATTGCGGCGGCGGTAACACCACCGACGATGGCGTGGAACGCCGGAGGATGTCGGTCACTTGCTGGGCGATCTGAACCGGCGTGCTGTGGACCGCCGCCAGTGCCCCGGCGCGTACATACGCAGGCGAGAAACCGATGACCGGCACGCGATAACGATACGCCGTGAACAGCACGCTCTGAATCGTGTGCGGTGAAGACACCAGTGAGTCCGGCAGCGACAACAATACATCGGACTGACTCAGCACGTTCTCTAACGCCGGAAACAATTCAGCCTCGCTATTGATGCGTACCGCATTGAGTTCGAGACCCCGGAGCCGTGCCTCTATCTGTAACGGCTCCAACAAGCTTTGCGAGTCGGCACCGACGATGACGCCGATACGCTTTTTCGTCGGCATCACCGAACGAATCAGGTCGAGCTGGCGCGCAATCGGTTGATCGAGATAAACGGCGGAGAACGCCGACGGTTCGCTTTTGCCCTTTTGGACACGAGCGATCTTGTCGAAACTGGCCTTGGGAATTAACGCCGCTAACACCGGCGCATGTACGTCCATGGCGGCGGCGGTATTGACCGCCTTCAGACCGACAGCGACGACGACATCCGAATTTGCGCCTTCGAGCTGGGTCGCTGCCGATAGCGGTAGCACGCGCACGTGGCCGCCGGCCTGACCGAGACCGGCGGCGATGCCGTCGGCAAGCTCAGTATAAGGAGCCGAATCGTTACTGAGGATGACGATGACATCCAGCGGGGCCGAAAAAGCCGGCGCGGCAGCCACCAATCCCAGCAGCAACCACCAAGCTCGGGCGAACTTAGCCTTCATGCGTTCTTAGCCGGCCTCGGCCTGCTCGTCTATCAGTGCGTTTAGTCATGGGAGTGGAGCGGACGCACGAGAGTCCCTGCGCCAGCCAGGCAAATAATGGTCGTTGGTAAGGCGGGAAACAATCGTACTGCGGTACTAGACCGCGTTTTTCGCCGACTCGACGCTGGAATACCTAGATTCGTGTGTGATTAAACAAGCTATGGATGGACTTTTCGAACAAAGTCTTAATACTACGACTTCTTTTTGCATCGTCGAATCGAAAAATTATGTCGCTTGCCCCACTACGCCTTAACAAAAACGAAGATCGCCGTCTGCGCGCCGGACATGTATGGGTTTTTAGCAACGAAGTCGATAACCGCGCAACGCCGATCAATCAGTTTGAACCGGGCCAACCGGTGGTGATCGAGGACAGCCATGGTCGCCCGCTCGGCACCGGCTACGTCAATCCGCACGCGCTGATCTGCGCGCGCCTGATCGCCCGCGATGATCATGTACTCGACCAATCGCTGCTGGTGCACCGCCTCAACATTGCCTTGTCGCTGCGCAGCCGGCTATACGACCAACCGTACTATCGCCTCGCCTTCGGCGACAGCGATGCCCTGCCGGGACTCGTGGTCGACCGCTATGACGACGTGCTGGTAGCGCAAATCACCACCGCCGGCATGGAACGGGTGAAAGACGAGATCGCCGCGGCATTGCAGAAAGTGCTGCGGCCGAAGGCGCTGCTGTTTCGTAACGATACCTCGACGCGCGAGCTTGAAGGCCTGCCGTCGTATGTCGAAACCGCCTTCGGCGAAGTTCCGGAGCTCGTCACCGTCGAAGAAAACGGCGTGCGCTTCGAGGCCGGGCCGACAACCGGACAAAAGACCGGCTGGTTCTACGACCAACGTCCCAATCGCACGCGACTGCGCTCGTACGTACGCGGCTTGCGCGTGCTCGATCTGTTCAGTTATCTCGGCGGCTGGGGCGTGCAGGCGGCGGTCGCCGGCGCCGAGTCGGTGGTGTGTATCGACAGCTCGGCCAGGGCGATCGACGGCATCAGCCGCAACGCCGCACTGAACGGCGTCAGCGAACGTGTCAGCGCGCAACGCGCCGATGTGTTCGAGGCATTAAAAAATTTACGCGCCGAACGCGAACGCTTCGACGTGGTCGTACTCGACCCGCCGGCGTTCATTAAACGTAAAAAGGATATTAAGGAAGGGATGCTGGCGTATCAGCGCGTCAATCAGATGGCGATGCAAGTGCTCGCCAAAGACGGCGTCCTGGTGTCGTGCTCGTGCTCGTATCACATGGCGCGCGAGTCGTTGCTCGATGTGCTGCTCAAAACCAGCCGCCACGTCGATCGTTTTCTCGAAATCGTTGAGCAGGGACATCAGGGCCCGGATCATCCGATGCATCCGGCGATCGCCGAAACCGCCTATCTCAAGGCGTTCTTCGCCCGCGTGCTACCGAACTAGACCGTCGCAACGACGTCAACGGCACTTCCCTCCCCCGCCCTAGCGGGGTGAGTTAAAACAAGGCTTACTTAAAGACTTTTCAAATTGATACAAAGCCCCGAATAAATCACCGCACCGGTGGGAACCGTCGACGCCACCTCAATCGGCTCGGCGGTAGCGATCAATGACTCGGCGCCCTTTACGAATTGCCAACCTGCTTGCGTCAGTGCTGTCTGTTGCGCATCAGCTGACGTCAGCCGCGCCAGCCGTCGTACAACCCCCGTGCCGCGCTCGACCGCCCAAATCTGCAGCACTCGCCCGGGCGGTATCGTCACCGACGCTAACGGTTCAACGGTCAGTCGCCACGGATTCACATGCGCCATAACAACGACTGCCGGCTGCTCGGCCTGGTCGGCCAACACCGCGACATACCGTGGACCAAGCGGCGCCGATACTCGCTCGATCGGCATGCCGAAATAAATCGTCAACGCGATTAACAAGGCTGCAGCGGTCGCGCCGAATGGCCGCCAAAAGTCGAGCCGCTCCCACCAGCGGAGTTCCGTCGCACCCGCCCGCAAGCGTGCCCGCAGTTGCCGCAACACTCGGCGCGGCGGCGGTACCTCAGTGATTTCTTGCGCCAATGGCGCCAACCGTTCTTGCCACTGCGTTACCCGCCGGCGCAGTGCCGGATCACGCCGCAACAACGTTTCGAACCGCGCCCGCGCGGCGCCGCGCAATGCACCGAGCACATACTCGCCGGCCAACAATTCCTGCAATGCCGGATCGTCGTATTTCATGCGCCGAGACACTCGCGTAACCGCAACAACCCGCGCCGCACCCAGGTCTTCACCGTGCCAAGCGGCAAGCCTTGCCGCTGCGCGACTTCGATCGGACTAAACCCCTCGTGATGAACTAACAACAAGCAACGCCGTTGGGCCTCCGCCAGTCCGTCTAGACAACGGTGCAACCGTTCCAGCTCGGCGCTGAGGACTTGCGCGGGTTGATCGGATTCGTCCAGTAATTCTTGCTCGACCAGATGCTCGTGACGAAGAGCGCGGTATTCAGAACGGCGCAGAAAATCGAGCGCCTGATTGCGGGCAATGTTGATCATCCAAGTCATCGGCGCGCCGCGGCTTAGGTTGTAGCTGCCGGCATGGCGCCAAATATTCATATACCCCTCTTGCAGCACTTCTTCCGCCCAATGGCGTGTCTTCAATATACGCAGGACGACGCCAAAGAGTTTCGCCGACGTGGCTCGATAGAGCGCGACAAACGCCGCTTCGTCGCCGAGCGCGCATCGGCCGATCCATTCGGCCAAACGGGCGGAGCCATCGGTGGAATTAGTGTTGTTATTCACACGCCCTCACGTGCGGGCTGGGGAAACCCACCGAGGATGATAGCGCAATCACTCATTAACGATGCATAAACGCCACCGCGGCACGTTTCCGTAAACAACACTAAATTTTTCCGCGGCTTCTCCCGCCCGGAACCCGTCACGCCGTTGTCGGGTTTCCGCCTTGGTGCGCCCGATTTTCTACCGTTCGTACTCTCATAAAACACCGTCCATCCTTTCCTGAGCCTAGGGCACACGTATTGCACATTGGAGACGTCGATGTGCTTTGGGTGATTTCTTTTTTTCAATCGTTTAAGCGAAGGAGGAGTAAATGAATCGAGTACCTAAGCAATGGTGGCTATACCCCGTGCTTGCAGCCGGGTTGGCCGCCTGTAACCACAGCGGCAGCAGCAGCAGCGAATCGAGCGATTCCGTTAGCGGCCTGCAGATCGCCAGCACGATGAGCGTCGTCACAGCGCAGGACGAAGACAGCTCATCGCATTTGCGCGGCATGCGCAGCACGACCGCGCGGGCGGTGCAGGATCCGCTGCCGAGCGGCGAGTACGCGAGCGACGAGCAGCACGTCTACGTCTGGGACGAATCGATGGACTCGCTGTCGACGGTCAACGAAATCCTGTGCTATTTCGGCCAGCTCAAGACTGATGAGATGGTGAACCAAGGCGCCTACATCGCACTGGTCGACGAGAACAAGTGCCGGCAAGGCCAGAACCAAAGCAGCTCCGGCTCGACCGGACAGTCAAGCACCGGCACGACGACCAGCTACGAAACGTGGACTGTGTTATCGACACGTGCGAGTGCTGATGCACCGCAAATCGTGAAAGTCTGGGTGCCTGGCGCTGACAGCGCCAACCCTGAAGACGCCTCGACGATCCTCGCCCAAATCACCATCACCGAAGGCACCAGCGCGACCAAGCCGTACGGTAGCTTCGTGCTGAACTTCAAAGGGGTGATCGACAGCGGCGTGCTGCAAGGCGGCGCCGAAAGCGGAACGCTCGTCGAGATGATGAACGGAACGCTGCAAACCGTCGACAACGCCGACGACAAGCCGCAGTTTAAATTCATCATGCTCAACGGCGGCGAGTTGTTACCGGGCCAGAATCTGGCGTTTGGCTCGAAGGAAGCGGCGAACGTCATCCTCGATGACGCTTCCGGCACTTCCGGCCACGCCCGCGCGATGCGCAGCGAGACCGGCGACTTCGACGGACCGGGACCGATGGGCGTCGTGACCGAGACCAAGAACTTCGCGGTCGACTTCAACGCATCGTTAATGATGCGCGCGAAGGACACCAACAACGACAACAGCCCGGAGGCGCAACGTTGCTTGAGCCGCACCGACTTCAACACCCAGGTGTGGCGCTACAACGTGTACAACGCGGCGACGGGTGCAAGCGTGACACTCAACTCGGGCTTTCCGTTCACGTATAACGGCAAGTTCGGTCACGTCGGCTATTGGGGCGTGTGGTACGAAGGCGGGACACTGCCGGATGGCACGACCATCTCGCAGATGGACTTCAGCAGCGACACCACCACGAACTACACGGTGAACGTTGCGCCGGGCAAGCTCGTCAAGCGTACCGCTAACACCTTGACCTTGGCCGAGATGGCGGGTGAGGAGATGTTCTACTGGGGATCGCTCGACAACTACGCCACGTTCGGTCAGTACGTCGTCGTCGTCGATACCACCAACGCCTACGGCTTCGGCGCCAACAAGTTCGTTGCGACGGGTAGCGTTACCTTCGGCGACACCGGTCCGAGCAGCGAGGATCTGGGCACGCCGGTGGATGTCACGCCCGCGAGCCACATGATGATCGGGCTCTGGTCCGATGCGTTGGGTGGATCGGTGAACTACCTCGGCGGCGACTCGACGGTGACGTTCTACGCGCAGGAGTTCGTGTCGCCGAGCGATTCGATCTTCGGCTCCGATAGCTCGACGCAAGTCACGCTCTACTGCTATCAACGTTGCTTAAAGGGCGGCTTGACGACGATCGCCGGACTGACCAGCGAAAATGATCTGTATTACGCTGACATAACCAACCCGGGCGATTCGTATGCCTACAAGGCATATGTGAGCAGCGGCAAGCTGCTGGTGAAGGATCATCTCGGCAACGTCGTCGACTTCAGCGCGCTCGACATCAGCTCACTTGGGCATAGCTGGGGCATCAACACCAACGAGATGGTGACCACGGCCGTGTCGAATCCGTGGGAAGTGTACGGCGCCAGCTCGTCGTATCACTGGGAAACCGGCTCCAACAACTGGAACCAGATGGTGACGGTGCAGAAGGTATCAGACGGCACGTTCGCGACCTTCGACAAGCCACTGCACTTCACCTACACCTTCGCGACCGGCGACAACCGCAATCCGAGCGATGCCACGGCGGTCGCGTACGAGGGCAAGAAGTTCTTGCTGCAGTACGAAGGCGAGGGTCAGCTGTTCGGCTTCCCGTGGATCCAGGATTCGAACAATGCGAACCGCTGGCACACGGCGATCACCCTCAAGGACGGCGTGATCATCAACGACGGCACCAGGGACTACATCGTGAAGGCCATCGAGATGGAGCAGAGCATGCTGCTGTCGAACACGAGCAATAGCGCTGACGTCTCCGCCTGCAGCAACGCGGGTCTCGCCGCCGGCGATCTGTTCACCGACAGCACACTCACGCTGCCGACATCGGCGGATATCGGTACCGTAAGCCACACCTTAGCTCAAAAGCCCGATGTGACCGATGCTCCGGCGGTCATCGGCGGTGTATTGCAGTAGTTAAAGAGTTGTTCCTCCCCTGAGCGATTTGCCCCGTCCGCAAGGACGGGGCTTTTTTTTGTCGCATCTGCCGTTAGTAAGCGTCGTGACAATTTTGCTACAGCGAATTCTACCGGGATGCCATCACAAATTAGTTCTGCTTGGTTGCTCGGCGTTAAGCAAAGCTGGGCCAAAAGCAAGTGCGGGATAACGCGCACCACGCTACCTAGGGAGGGAGAGCAAGGGCACGCTTGTATCGATCGAATGCGGCCCTATCAATTCATGGGAAGAACTCAGCGTGAAAGCATCGACCGGCGCGGAACTTCCTGGCGGGTATTTATTGTGCGGCTATTTGGGTTTGGTTGGTTTAATTGGTGACACGCCCTAGCTACTACTCCCGCCGACCTTGCAACTCGACTTTTTGGCTAGTCCTCAGACTTATTGCGGGGGCTAATTTTTTCTAATACATTCACCGCGGACATTGGACGTCCATACTCACAGGACCCAGGACGTACGGATTCGAACTCATCGCGAACAGGGAGGGACCATGAAGCCTGCCTATTACACTGCCGTCTTAGGCGCTGCGTTATCCATCTTCGCCGCCATCATCGCCCCCTCCGCTAACGCCGACTCAATCACCGCCAACGGCGCCGGCTCCGCCGCCGGTTATGACGAGCGTGGCTTTTATGCCGGTGCTAATGGTCTGAACGATTCCGAACGCGTCGGCCGCGAAATCTGGTACAAAGCGACCGCCGGCAATGCCCGCTTTCATTCGTACACGATGCCGCAGCGACTCGGCGTTTATATCGATTGGTATCGTGTGCTGAATGCCGGCGAGCGCGATGATCGCTTCCGCGCCTGGGGCACGATGAATGATCCGTCGTGCTGTATACCCGGCAAACCCGGCTGTCCGGCGAAGAGCCTCGACCAGACCTACGGTCTCGAATGGTGTCCGGGCGACGAAGAGCTGCTGAAGTTCGTCGGCAAAGAAGGCTATCGCGATCCGGCGTGCAGCCTGACCGACACCGCCGTCGATCTAAGCGATACCCATGGGCCGAAAGATCAACGGCAATCGGCGTGCGATCTCGCTTTCGGCACCTCGACCGGCGTTCTCGGCCTGCGCAAATTCCCGAACCCGCGCTTCAACGCCGCGACCTGGAAGAAACTGAACGGCAGCTTCGCCAGTTGGAACGGCTGGCGCCAGCGCTTACCGCGGCAAAGCCCCGGCGGGAAACTGAGTCAGACAAGCGACGACTCGGTCGAGCCGCCGTTCTTAATAGGTCAAGCATGCGGCCTGTGTCACATCTCGTTCGATCCGCTCAATCCGCCCAAAAACCCGTCCCAGCCGAAGTGGGAAAATTTGAAGGGCGGCATCGGCAATCAATATATCCGTGTGTCGGAGTTGCTCGGCTCCGGCATGCCGACCAACAGTCTCGAATGGCAAATGTTCGCGCACGCGCGTCCGGGCACGACCGACACCTCGGCGATCCCCAGCGACCAAACGAACAACCCGGGCACGATCAACGCCATTATCAATCTCAAACAACGGCCGATCTTCGCCAACGAGAAAGTTATTAAGTGGCGCAAAGTGCAGTTATGCGCCAAGGATGCGCCGGCCGGCAGCTGCTGGTGCGAACCCGGCCGCGACAACAAGTGCTGGCAACGTGGCGAAAGAGAAGAAGCGGTAAACCACATCCTCAAAGGCGGCGAAGACAGCATCGGTGCGCCGGAAGCGGTGCAACGCGTCTACTTTAATATTGGCTCGTGCTCCGAGCAGTGCTGGGTGAACCATCTCACCGATCTGCGTCAGCTCGACCCGCAGGCGCGCAACTTCGGCCAAACGCCGTTCAACATTGGTCAGTGCCGCCGTGATTGCCCGAACTTTCGCGCGATCGAAGATCGGCTGCCCAACATCGTCAGCTTCCTGATGTCAAAGGAGAACAACGCCACCGACTTGTTCGTCGCCCGCAAAAACGAACGCAAGCAACGCAACGCCGGCGCCAACTACGGTTACGACGACCTGGTCGCCGATCTCGAAAAAGAATTCGGCAAAGGTGCCGTCGGCCGCGGCCACGACGTGTTCGCGCAGAACTGTGCGCGTTGCCATTCGAGCATTCCGGAAAATGTCGGCGGTCCGTTCAAGAATCGCGATTTCCGCGCGCTCGATCCGCAAACCGGTCTGCGCGCCGATTGGATGGGTAACGACGGCGCCACCAAAGTCAGCGAAGTCGGCACTTACCGTTGCCGCGCGCTGCATGCGAACCACATGACCGGCCACATTTATCAAGAGTACGGCTCGGAAACATTGCGGGCGCGACCATCTGATCCGAACGTGCGCGAGGACGCCAGCGGCGGTCGCGGCTACTACCGCAACATCTCGTTACTGAGTGTTTGGGCACACGCGCCATTGATGCACAACAACGCCATGGGTCCGGAAATCTGTGGCAAGCCGGCGAACAAGGCGAACGATTTCGATCGGCCGCGTTATATCGACGCCGACGGCAAGATGCTGCCGCCAAATCAACAGCCGGCATGCTGGGCCTACGATCCGAGCGTCGACGGCCGTTTCAAGCTATATAAGGAATCGATGCATCAATTGCTGAACCCGCAAGCACGCAAAACCAAGGCGACGCTATTCAACGAAGAAGTAAACATCGCCTTCGGACCGAAACTGTGGGACGGCGACGCCGAGCGCGAGCTGCTCGGCCTGACGCTGACGATTCCGGCCGGCACTAAGGCCAGCGGCCTCGGCAACTTCCTACACAAACGTTTCATCGGCGATCTCGTGATCGCGCGGTTGCGCCCAGCGGAGCTGCAGACACAGTTGGTACAACAATACGGCGACAAGGAAGGCAAAGAGCTAACCGCGTTGCTACAGCGTACCGCCAACGAAGTAATGAAGAATCCAACTAAGTTGGTCGACATCATTAAGCGCGAGCACAAGTTGCTGGAGATTTACAGCAGTTGCACCGACACCATCGAGAACGGCGGCCACACCTTCGGGCAAGATCTGCCCGACGCCGATAAGAAGGCGCTGACCGCCTTTCTCGCAACTCTATAAAAATGATTTTCCTCCGACGTCCCCTCCCCCTCAGGGGGAGGGTAAAGGGTGGGGATGGGTTCAAACGAAGGGGGCCGAGCCTAAGCAAAGCCCCAACCCACCCCCACCCTCGGTCCCTCCCCCTGAAGGGGAGGGATGTATTGCCCAGCTATTTAGGAGATCCATCGTGAAAACACGCATGGCTGTATTGACCGTCACCCTCGCCGTTGCCGCTGTCGGCGCCTGCAACCGCCATGAGAAACTCGATATCGCCTTTGCGCCCTACGGCGACGGTTACTCCGCAAAACCCGACTTCGCCGAAATCGAACATCAATACCCGCTGTCGCTGAAAGATCTCGAGAAGATCACCCCCGAGAATCTCGCCGTGCTCGATCAAGAACAGGTTGATCAAATCTACGCGCGCCTAACCGCCGGACCGATTCCGGACGGCGCGTTCGACGGTAACTTGTTCTTTCCGAAAGGTACCAGCGGCGAGCGCCGCTTGACCGAAATCATCGGCGGCATCGCCGGTCGGGTCGTTGAATTCAAAGCGAGCAAACTCGAAACCATCGGCCGCACGCTATGGAAGGGCAAGGTGTTCTACCGCAACGATCGCTTGCTGCGTAACCGCATCGACGATCTGACGCTAATCAAACCGCTGATTCAGGGCGATACCAGTACGCTCGACACGATCACAGTCAACGGTAAGACCGCGTGGCTGTTGTTCCCGGCCAAGCTTTACTGCGGTCAAAGCCTGCTCGACGCACGCCGCGAGTCGATCATCATCGACTACGCCTACAGTGAAGAGTTACCCGGCTACCGCGAGCGCCCGGATTTTCTCGCCGGTCGTCACGGCCTCATGATCCGCGACGAGATCCGCATGATCCATCCCGGTTTCTATCTCGGCCGCGCTTACGCCGGCAAAGTGTTCTTGTTGAACTTCACGCTGTATAACAAAGAAATCGCCGATCGCGACGGTCCGGCGTTCGCGAAATCCGGACAAGTGGCGGAGGATTGCTGGCGCGGCACGCAGCGGGCGACCGTCGCCGCGAAGTAACGTCGATTTGTGCCGCCCTCCTCATCGAGGATTGGGTGAGCGGCGAATGACCAACGTCATCCCCATCTGCGTGGGGATGACGCCAGATCGGTGCAGCGGAGCTTCCGCTAAATGAAAGGAAGCATCCAACGAACGTACTGGATCGGCATTATTGCCGTCGCCGCGATCGCCATTGGAGCGACTATTGTCGTGCGCTATTTCGCCAAACCAGTGCCACCAGCATCCGCTACCGATAGCACACCGTTACCGACGTGGGCCGTTGTACCGCACATCGCCGGCACCGATCTGCCGCCGGCCGGGCGCTCGCTGTTCGATGTTATCGCCAGCAACAACGTCGATCGCCAATCGGCCTACGACATTCCGTTCCCGCTCAGCGCTCTGCTCAAGCGCATCGAAAATAAAACCGGCTGTCGGCCGGCGGCGATTTCGAGCGCCTCGTCTTGTCTCAAAGCCGTATTGATCCCGCTCGGGCGATCGCTGCAGCGCACTACCGCTGCACCGGACTTCTTTACCTATCCGCGAGTCGTGGTGGCGGTAACCGGCGAGCCGTTGAACAGCGATCTACTGCGACCGCTGCTGAAAGACCGGCTCTATCTTGGCTATCACGAACACGCCGAGCTGATCGAAGTCATTAGCTATAACGAAACGGCCGGCCGCTTCGAATTCCAATTGGTGAAAGATTACCGCGCCGGCGGCAGGCCGCGCCTGGTCTACGCCAACCGCCGCATCTGCACCAGCTGTCATCAAAATCAGGCGCCAATCTTCTCGCGGCCGCTGTGGGACGAGACCAATGCCAACACCGCTGTCGCCGCGCGTTTGCACGAGCAACATCGAGATTTCTACGGCATCGATATCGATCGCGGCGTCGACATACCGAACGCCATCGACGACGCCACCGACCGCGCCAATCGCTACGCCGCCGCGCAAAAACTTTGGAGCGAGGGCTGTGACGCCGAACCAACGCGGGCGATTCGTTGCCGCGCGGCGCTGTTGCAAGCGGCGTTGCAGTACCGCCTAAACGACGGGCGCGGATTCGATGCCGATACCGACCGCTGGCGCGCGGCGGCACCGCTGATACGCCAGAACGCCGCTTTGCGCTGGACCTACGGCCTTGCCATCGCCGACCCCGACATCCCCAACCGCGATCCGTTGCAACGGCCGTATCGCGACGCCGAGTTGCCGGCGGGCCTGCCGCTGGCACATGTAGCGGCGCGGTTTGAGCCGTTGTTGCCGCGCCCGCCGATCGCCATATGGCGACCGGCGCAAATCGATTTCGCCAAACAGGCAGTGATTGAGCTGGCGGCGTTTCTCGCCGAAGCCGACGTGCGTCGGTTGCGGCGACGGCTAAACGGTTTACGCATACAATGGCAGGCGCTCGACGACAACCCGTTTAGCGATGCCACGGCGATCGCGCAAGCGATCGATCAGCTCATCACCGCCACGGAGAACGACGCCACGGACGCGCTCACCGAAAAACCCTTCCGACGCCTAATCGTTGTGCCGGCATTGCTCGCTCGCTTAGGCGTCGATTATCGCCCGTGCTGCCAGAGTGACTTGGCGTTGCCTACCGCTCAAACCGACGACGTCGGTATCGACGCCGCGGCGGACATCGCGCAGATGAGTCGCGAAGTGAAACGGTTCTATCCGTATTGCGCCAGTTGCCATCAAACCCACGAGCGCTCGCCACCGAACTTTCTCTACGGCAACGCCGAGCAAGTGGCGGCCAACATCCGCCACTGCGCCGCGCGTATTTATTTTCGCCTGAACATGTGGCAACTCGCTGCATCGACCCGGCCGAAAACGCCGATGCCGCCGCGCACGGCGTTGGATCGTTTGCGACTGGCGCCGGAACATTGGAGCGCGAGCGAAGACTTTGCGGCAATCAACAACTATGTCGCTCAGCTGCTGCGCGCCGATCAAGGTGCGGTGCCCAGTGTCGAACAAATGACGCTAACCGATTACGAAACGCTTAGGCCATGCACCACCAATGAAACGTTGCACTGAGTCCCCTCCCCCTCAGGGGGAGGGCTAGGGTGGGGGTAGGTTTGGTAACAGCAGCGTAACCCACCCCCACCCTCAGTCCCTCCCCTTGAGGGGGAGGACGGGAGTGGCACGTGCTGTGCACAAATTGTTTACCTGGAGAAAAAGCATGAACAAGCGCATCAAGTTTCCCTCCGACCGCCCGATCGCACCGTGGCGGCGGCGTTTTCTGACTCTGCTCGCGCTTGTGCTCATCATCGTTCTCGTACCGCTGATCTATCTCGCCGCTCGTTTCCTGCCTGACCGACCAGTCACATACGCCAATATCGAAGACCATTTCAAATACGGCTCAACCGGCGGCGAACGCGAATCCGGTTTTCCCTACTGGATCTGGCGGGCGTTGCCGCAAGTGTGCGCCTCGCACCTGCCCGATAACGGCGCACCGCGCAGCTACGAAGCGTTCGGCCTGGTGTACGAGCCGGGCAAAGATTTGCCGATCGGTGTCATGCAACGCCGCCACTTGGGCATCGACCGCGTATTTCTCAACTGTGCCGTATGCCATCACAGCACCGTGCGTGACAAACCCGACGCCGAGCCGCGCGTGTACCTCGGTATGCCGGCCGCGCGGCTCGACCTCATGGCGTTCGAACGGTTCATGTTCAACTGCGCCGCCGACGAACGCTTCCGTGCCGAATACATCGTACCGGAGGTCGAGCGACTGGCCGGTGGGCTCAATGCGTTCGATCGTTACGTCGTTTATCCGGTCGCCATCGGCCTGATGCGCGAACGCTTGTTGATGCTGAAAGGCCGACTCAACATCACGCTCAACGGCGTCGAGTGGGGCCCAGGACGGGTCGACACGTTCAACGCTGCCAAGATCCTGTTCAACATTCCGCTCGATCGGTTACCGGAGCACGAGCTGCACGGTGCCGCGGATTTCCCATCGGTTTGGAATCAGCGATCGCGCCAAGGCATGCAGTTACATTGGGACGGCAACAACACCAAAGTTGAAGAGCGTAACAAAAGCGCTGCCTTCGGCACCGGTACGACGCCGGCGACGCTCGACATCGATGCCATCGGCCGTCTGGAAGAATGGATGCGCGATGTCAAAGCGCCGCCGTATCCGTATCCCATTAATAAAGATCTCGCCGGCCGCGGCGCGGCGCTGTACAAGCAATATTGCGTAAGTTGCCACGGCGCAAACGGTCAGGACTTCACCGGCGATAAGGTCGGCCAGGTGACGCCGATCGCCGAGATCGGCACCGATCGCGGCCGTTTGGATTCGTATACCTACGAGCTCGCGGTCAACCAGGGCACGCTCTACGCCGGTTACCCGTGGCGTTTCCAAAACTTCCGCAAGACCTACGGCTACACCAACATGCCGCTCGACGGCATTTGGCTGCGTGGGCCGTACCTGCACAACGGCTCGGTGCCGACACTGCGCGATCTACTCGAAGTGTCGTGGCGACGACCGCGCGTGTTCTATCGCGGCAACGATCTGTACGATCCGATCAAAGTCGGCTTCGTCAGCACGCTCGCCGAAGAGAAAGGCCGCAAATATTTCCGTTACGACACGAGTCTGCCGAGCAACGGCAATCTAGGCCATGAAGGCAAAGCCTACGGCACGTCGCTGCCGCCGGCCGACAAAGACGCGATCGTCGAATACATGAAGACGTTCTAACAAATCGCATCAGCGAACCTACTCCCCCTCTCCCTCCGGGAGAGGGATGGGGTGAGGGATGTAACGGATCGGTACGTCCCTCACCCCTTCCCCTCTCCCGGAGGGAGAGGGGAAATAGAAAGTGGAAGGAGAAAAACATGAACACGAAAAAATCATCAAACAAACGAAAATTTGTCGCTGCCTTGACCGTGCTGCTGATCCTCGGCGCCATCGGCGGCTACGTCGGCTGGTACAAGTTCTTCCGCGCCGAACCACAGCCGGACTGGGTGACGGCAACGTCGGAGATGCGCTTTAAGTACGGTTCCATCGGCGCCGAGTACGACGCCGGCATTCCGTACTGGATTTTCTACGTATTGCCGCGCATGTTCCCGGACAAGTTGCCCGGCCCCGGCGGTTACGCCTCGTTTGGCGTTGCCTGGGAGCAAGGTCAGGAGTTGCCGGTCGGCTTCACCAAAAAAGTCATCGGCTTCCCGCGCGTCGCCAATAACTGCGCCGCTTGCCATACCACGAGCTATCGCAAGAATGCCGACGAGAACCCAACTTTCGTCGTCGCCGGTCCGAATCACACGCTCAACCTCGAAGCATTCTTCCGCTTCTTGGTCGATTGCGCCAAGGATCCGCGCTTCAACGCCGACTCGCTGATGCGCGAAATCAATTTAGTCACCGAGTTATCGTGGCTCGACAAAACGATTTACCGTTTTGTCCTCATTCCGATCACGAAAAAGCAATTGCTCGAACGCGAAAAGCAATTCGCTTGGATCTACCGTAAAGACTTTCCCGAATGGGGTCGTGGGCGCGACGACGCCTTCAATCTCACCAAGTACTTCATGATCAACGTGCCGATGGATAACTCCATCGGCCCGACCGACATGCCGTCGGTGTGGAACCTGAAGAAGTACCGGCCGGAGCAAGGCAATCTCATGAATTTCGGCGGCGACAGCCACGATGCGCGCTCGGTCATCATCGATTCGGCACTCGGCCTGCTCGGTGCCAAACCGCATGACACGGACGATTTCCTCGGTCATGTCGCCTGGCTGGAAAAATATCTCGGCGAGATCAAAGCACCGCCGTATCCGTTTCCGATCGATCAAGCCAAGCTGAAGGCCGGCCGCGCCGTGTACGAAGGGTATTGCGTCCGCTGCCACGAGAGCGACCGCACCGGCACGCGCATTCCGGTTGAAGAAGTCGGCACCGATCGTGAGCGTCTCGCCACATGGAGCAAGGCCGCCGCGATTGAAGCCAATCGTGTCGTCAGCAACTTCGGCATCCAACGCAAAGGCCTGGTCGAGAACGAGCCGAGCGGCTACGTCGCCGCCTTCCTCGACGGCATCTGGCTGCGGGCACCGTACCTGCACAACGGCTCGGTGCCGACGTTACGCGACTTACTGAAGCCGGTCGCCGAACGGCCCAAGATCTTTTATCGCGGCTACGATCTGTACGATCCGGCGAACGTCGGTTTCGTTATCGACAGTGTCGAAGCACAACGCGTCGGCAGCAAGTTCGACGTACACGAGCGCGCCAGCGGCAATCAGGGGCACGAGTATGGTGTGTTCTTACCGACGAAGGAAAAGGACGCGCTGCTCGAATATTTGAAAACGCTGTAGTTAGCGGCGCGGGTGGGCAACTATGGGTTGCCCACCCGCGCCGACCAAATCAACGGCTTGCCCGGCGGATTGAATGCGATTAAAACCGTGGCGCACTCAATGAAAGTACTAAGTCACTGCTGGGGCCAATCCATGAAACCGCTTCTGACATTCATAGCGCTATGCAGCATCGTTTCCTGCGTCGCCGTCGCCGATGCGCCGGCACCCGCGCCTATCGTGCCGGATCAGCTAACGTGGGCCGGCCCGCCCGACAATCCCGCACTGAAGGGCGCATGGGTACAAGGCGCTGAGCAAAAAACTGGACCGTATCTACTGCGAGTGAAACTCGCCGCTGGTGGGAAGATTCCGCCGCACACGCATCCCGATGAACGTAGCAGCACAGTGCTGGCGGGTACGATTTACGTCGGCTTCGGTGACACGTTCGACGAAACGAAGGTCGTCGCCGTTCCGACCGGTGCAGTGTATGTCGCACCGGCAAATGTGCCGCACTACGTTTGGGCGAAGCAAGGTGCTGCGGTATATCAGGAAGCCGGCACGGGACCGACGGGTACGGCGTTCATTAGACACTGATCGAAGGGCTCCCCTCCCCCCTTGCGGGGGAGGGGGACACGTGGTTTAAATCTTCGGCAACGTGACACCTTGCTGACCTTGGTACTTGCCGCCGCGATCTTTATAAGAGACGTCGCACACCTCATCACCGCCGATGAACAATACCTGTGCCACACCCTCGTTCGCATAAATCTTCGCCGGCAACGGCGTCGTATTCGAAAACTCGAGCGTCACATGCCCTTCCCATTCCGGCTCGAGCGGTGTGACATTGACGATGATGCCGCAGCGCGCATACGTGCTCTTGCCTAAGCAAATCGTCAGCACATCGCGCGGAATTCGGAAATACTCGACAGTGCGCGCCAACGCGAACGAGTTCGGCGGAATGATGCAGACATCGCCCTTGAAATCGACGAACGACTTGGCGTCGAACGCTTTCGGATCGACGATAGTGCAATTGATGTTGGTGAAAATTTTGAATTCGTTCGAACAGCGGATATCGTAACCGTAGCTCGATGTGCCGTAGGACACGACCGGGCCGCTGCCGTTGCGCTTGACCTGACCGGCCTCGAACGGCTCGATCATCTTGTGCTGCTCCGCCATACGGCGGATCCACTTATCGGATTTGATGCCCATTAGAAGTGCCAAGTCACCGTAATTTGGGAGCGCCCGGAGTTTAAAGGGACTGCTCGATACCCGCAACGCTGCCAGCCTTTCTTGTCCATTTATTGGGCGGTAACAGCTAATATTCGGATATGCATAGCTTGCGAAAAACACTCGATCTCGCCCGCCAGGCGAGTGGCAAACCATCGAAAAGATGAAAACGACTTATGGACTTTGAAGAATATCTCGAATTCTTAGAAGAATATTGGTCGATCTTTCCGCTGCCGACAGAATTGGAGCGGGAATACCCAATCTACACCGACGTGAAGTTATAACCCCGGCAAAACTAGACGGCAATCCCGCTAGCGCGGAATTGCCGTTGTCGATTGAATCGCGCGTGGATAGCGAACGCGTCGCTACGTATTCTGAATAACGATGTTCGGAAACTTGTTGCTGAAGTCTTTCTTTTGCAGCGCTAAGCGCGCACCGACGCGACGGGCAATATCGCGATACAGCAGCGCAATCTTGCTGTCCGGCTCGGCCACGACGGTCGGCTTGCCGCTGTCGGTCTCGGCGCGGATGCGGATGTCGAGCGGTAGTTGGCCAAGCAACGACACTTGGTTCTCGTCGGCCATGCGTTGACCGCCGCCTTCACCGAAGATGTGTTCCTCATGACCGCACTTCGAGCAGATGTGTGTGCTCATGTTCTCGACCACACCGAGCACCGGCACGTTCACCTTCTCGAACATCTTGAGACCCTTGCGCGCATCAAGCAGAGCGATATCTTGCGGCGTGGTGACGATAACGGCGCCGGACACCGGCACCTTCTGCGCCAACGTCAGCTGCGTATCGCCGGTGCCGGGCGGAAGATCGATAATGAGGTAATCGAGCTCGCCCCAATTCGTTTCCTTCAGCAATTGCTCGAGCGCCTGCGTCACCATCGGACCGCGCCAAATCATCGGCGTCTCGTCATCGATCAAATAACCGATCGACATCGACTTCAAGCCATAAGCTTCGATCGGCTCGAGCGATTTGCCGTCTTTGGACTCGGGCTTGCGCTTCACGCCCAGCATGCGTGGCTGACTCGGACCGTAAATATCGGCGTCGAGAATACCGACCTTGGCACCTTCGATGACGAGCGCGAGCGCGAGATTGACCGACACGGTGGATTTGCCGACACCACCCTTACCGGAGGCGACAGCAATGATGTTCTTGATACCCGGCAACGGCTTCACACCGCGCTGCACGGAATGTTGATCGACCCGCCAGTCGACGTTGACCGCGACATCGACGACGCCGGGCAATGCCGCGACCTGCGTGCGCACGGTTGCCGCCAGCGCATCCTTCGAACCCTGCGCCGGATAACCGAGCAAGAGATCGACCGTCACCTTGTCGCCGGCAACGGTGATCTTCTTCACCACCTTGGCCGTCACTAAATCCTGATCGAGGTAAGGGTCAAGCACCTGCTTGAGCGCCGTCTCTACGTCGCGCTCCACCACTTGGGTCATCGGAAAGCCTCACTGCATGACATTTTGAAGGGCAGACATGCTACACCGGGCACCCCCAAAAGTCATGAATCGCTGGGACTTGAGCGTGTATTTCCCTTATCATCGCCGCATTCAACGAAACCCATTTTGACCCATCGCATGCCTGATAAACGCCGCATTCTCGTCACCGCCGCCCTGCCCTACGCCAACGGCGCGATCCATCTCGGCCATTTGGTCGAATACATCCAGACCGATATTTGGGTGCGCTTTCAGAAAATGCAGGGGCACGAGATCTACTACGTTTGCGCCGACGACACCCACGGCACGCCGATCATGCTGCGCGCCGAGAAAGAAGGAATCACGCCCGAGCAATTAATCGCCCGTTTCTGGCGAGAGCACACCCGCGACCTCGCCGGCTTTCACGTCGACTTCGACAACTACTACTCGACACACTCCGACGAAACGCGCGCGTATAGCGAAGCCATCTATAAAAGCCTCGACGCTGCCGACTTGATCGCGCGCCGCTCGGTCGAAAACTTTTACGACCCGATCAAACAGATGTTCCTGCCGGACCGCTATATCAAAGGCGAATGCCCGAAGTGCGGCGCCAAAGATCAGTACGGCGACAACTGCGAAGTCTGCGGCGCGACCTACTCGCCGACCGATCTGAAAAATCCGTATTCGGTCGTCTCCGGCGCCAAACCGGAACGACGCCAATCCGAGCACTTCTTCTTCAAGCTGTCCGATCCGCGCTGCGGCGAATTCCTGCGTCAGTGGACCCGCTCCGGCACGTTGCAGCCGGAAGCCGCTAACAAAATGGATGAATGGTTGAAGTCGGGCTTGCAAGACTGGGATATCTCGCGCGATCCGCCCTACTTCGGGTTCGAGATCCCGGGTCACCCCGGTAAGTACTTCTACGTCTGGCTCGATGCGCCGGTCGGTTACATGGCGTCGTTCAAGAATCTGTGCGCTAAACGTGACCTCGACTTCGATGCGTTCTGGCAGAAGGACGCGACGACCGAGCTCTATCACTTCATCGGCAAAGATATTCTTAACTTCCACGCGTTGTTTTGGCCGGCAATGTTGCAGCACGCCGGTTACCGCACGCCGACCAAGCTATGCGTACACGGCTATCTCACGGTCAACGGCGAAAAGATGTCGAAGAGCCGCGGCACTTTTATCAATGCCGAGAGCTACCTGACGCTCGGCCTCAATCCGGAATGGCTGCGCTACTACTACGCCGCTAAGTTGAACGGCACGGTGGAGGACATCGATTTAAGTTTCGACGACTTCGTCGCGCGCGTGAACAGCGATCTAGTTGGCAAGTACATCAACATCGCCAGTCGCTGCGCCGGCTTCGTATCGAAGCGTTTTAACGGGGTACTGAAACTCCCGCCAAGAATTTTCGCATTTGGCTCGGAAATATTTGGGACTGGCGACGACTCCATCATCGCCGAGTTTCAGGATAGGGGCAGCGCCATCGCCAACTACTACGACTCTCGCGATTACGGCAAAGCGCTCCGTGAAGTAATGGCCTTGACCGACGTGGCTAACCAGTTCGTCGACAAACACAAACCGTGGGAACTGGCGAAACAACCTGGGCAAGAAGAAAAGCTACACCTCGTTTGCTCGGTTGCGCTCAATCTCTTCCGATTGCTTACGCTTTATCTAAAACCCGTACTACCAATAACCGCAGAACGAGTCGAAAAATTCCTCAATATCGCTCCACTGAAGTGGGACGACGCAAAATCGCTGCTTGCGACTGGACATTCGATTCGCGACTATCAACACCTGCTGACTCGTGTCGACGCCAAACAAATCGAAGCGTTGATTTCTGCAAATAGGGAAAGCCTCCAACCCCCCTCTCCCTCCGGGAGAGGGGCTGGGGGTGAGGGAAAGCAGGCACGGAAAAAGCCGCTGCCCGCCGACCTGCTGGAAGTTGCCCGCAAACTACGTGATCAACAACCCGACGCCGAAACGTTTCTTTGGTTGTTGCTGCGCGATCGGCGATTACACGATGCAAAGTTCAGAAGACAGCATCCGATCGAAGTTGACGGGCAACGATTTGTTGTCGACTTCTATTGCAGCGAGGCGAAGCTCGCGATTGAAGCCGACGGCGGACAACACCAAGAGCAGACGCAACATGACGAAACCCGCACGAGCGCGCTCGAAGGCGTCGGAATATATGTTTTGCGTTTTTGGAACAACGACGTACTTGGAAACACACAAGCCGTGCTTGAATCTATCTGGAACAAACTTGAGGAACGCTTACCTATGCAGCAATCTCCCTCACCCCCTACCCCTCTCCCGGAGGGAGCGGGGAGTAAAAATATTTCCATTGACGACTTCGCCAAAATCGATCTGCGCATCGCCAAGATCGCCAACGCCGAGCACGTCGAAGGCGCCGAGAAATTATTGAAGCTCACACTCGATATCGGCGAAGCGACACCGCGCACGGTGTTCGCCGGCATCAAGTCGGCCTATGACCCGGCAACGCTGATCGGCCGGCTGACGGTCATGGTCGCCAATCTCGCACCACGCAAAATGAAGTTTGGATTGTCGGAAGGCATGGTACTGGCCGCCTCCGACGCCGACGGCAAAACACCCGGCTTATTCATTCTTTCGCCGGATAGCGGCGCGCAGCCGGGCATGCGCGTGAAATAAAAAGGGATCACTAATGGGCGGGCAGGGCGAACTTGTGCGCCCTGCCTAATTACAACCAATCGGTAATAAGCACGCCGATGCCGATGCGGCGCATGCGCACGTTGTAATCGACCAGGCTCTCGCCGTAACCGTTGTAGTACTGCACTAACCACTTCAACCGATCGTGGTACGGGAAACTCCAACTCAGCTCGACGCCGCTGCGGTTGTCGTGGCGATCGAAGTTGTTGCGCAGCATCGCCGAGAAGACCCGATTTTCGTCTTTGTGGATCAAGCGAATCTCGCCGCGGCCGACGTAGTTCTCGATATCGGGGTTATCGTCGTCGCCTTCCGGCAAACGCAACCACGGCGTAATCGTCGTCACGAACTTGCCATGTTCGAAGGTCGCGCTGGCCCACAATCGATTCCAACTGCGCGATAGCGGCTTGGAGCGACCGTTCGATTGATGCACGACACCCACGCTAACCAGATTCAATCCGAACGGTTTCGAATCGATGTCGAATGAGACATCTAATTCCGGTTGGTAATTGGTCTCGCGAAACGGCGATGACAGACCTTTGTTGTACGCCTGCCAGAACGACATTTGGGTGTAACCGAACCACAGATCGCCGCCGCTACCCAACCAATTTCTGTCGATCGTTAGACGAAAGCTCAGCTGATACTGCAGCTCCTGGCGCTTCAAGGTGGCGTCCGGCTCGGCCAATCGATACGTATCTTGGTTCGGCGAGCTGCTGTAGGTGTGCAGGATATAACTGGGCCGCAGCGGCGAGATCGAGAAATCCCGCCATAACTGCCTGCGCTCGGTCATCGCCGAATCGGCCGGCGGCGGTGCGGCGGTGGTGTCGGTATCGTCGAGCGCTTCGGCAAACACGCTGGCATTCAGCATGAGCCCAACGATAAAAAAACATCCGCGCCCGCGGCGCGACATCGCCTGCTGATTCCCCCTTATTTTATTTGCGTGTGACATAACCACAGGATCAGTCAATCATCGTCGAAAAACAAGAAATGTAGGGCTGGCGAATCCGCCATTCCTCTGGACGTCGCAAATGGGTCGACGGCGAACCACTCCCGCCCTACATTTATTGCTCACTTTGATACGCCCGGCGATACTTCGCCTATGCCCGCTTCAACTCCATCGCTGGCCGATCGTATCGACGCTTGGCTGCCACAAACACAATGCACTCAGTGCGGTTATCCCCGCTGCCGACAATATGCGGAAGCGTTGGCGCGCGGCGACGCCGACATCAATCAATGCCCACCGGGCGGCGAAGTGACGCTGCAAGCGCTGGCGCGCCTGCTCGATACCCCTCCGAAACCGCTCGACCCAAAATACGGCGAGCATAAACCGCGCGCGGTCGCGGTCATCGACGAAAATAGTTGTATCGGCTGCCGCAAGTGCATCGACGCCTGCCCAGTCGACGCCATCATCGGCGCGCGCCGGCTCATGCATACCGTGCTGGCGATCGAGTGCACCGGCTGTGAGCTGTGCTTGGCGCCGTGCCCGGTCGATTGCATCGATATGCAACCGGCACAACCCGCCGGCTGCGGGCCGTGGCCGGAATACGGTGCGGCCGAAGCGCGCCGCTGGCGCGAACGCACCGAGCGCCGGCTGCTACGGTTGGCCCAGCGCAAGACCAAACCGAAAGCGGCAAGCACCGTGTTTCCCGACAGCGCCACGATTCGCGCCGATCTACAAGCTGCCGTTGCCCGCGCCCGCGCGCGGCGCAAACCAGCGCAATAATTCTGCATGAACGCCGCCCACCGCGCCGAATTGTTCGCTCGCCTGCAACGCACGAACCCGAAACCGACCACCGAGCTCGAATACGATTCGCCGTACGAGCTACTGGTCGCCGTCATCCTATCGGCGCAGGCGACCGATAAAAGCGTTAACCTCGCCACCGCCGAGCTGTTCAAGACGGTCAAGACGCCGGCGCAAATGGTCGAGCTCGGTGTGCGCGGGCTCAAGCGTTATATAAAGTCGATCGGGTTATTCAACACCAAAGCCGCCAACATCCTGCAAACGTCGAAGATGCTGGTCGAAAAATATAACGGCGAGGTTCCGCACACGCGCGAGGAACTGGAAGCACTAGCGGGCGTTGGGCGCAAAACCGCCAATGTCGTGCTCAACACCGCGTTCGGCGAACCGACTATCGCTGTCGACACGCATATCTTCCGCGTCGCCAACCGCACCGGCCTTGCACCGGGGCGCAACGTGCGCGAAGTCGAAGACAAGCTGATGCAAGCAGTCCCTCGGCAATACCGGCACGATGCGCACCACTGGTTGATCCTGCACGGACGTTATATTTGCGTCGCTAGAACGCCGCGCTGCTTTAGCTGCCCGATTCACGACTTGTGCGAGTATCCGGATAAGACACCGGTGCCGCTTGCCACTTCGTCAACAGCGGCAAAACCAGCCGGCAAAAAAACAAACCGACGCCACCCCACAGCGTGATAAACCACACCGGCGGATTGCCGAGCGTTCTGTTCGGGTAAGACCACAGACCGCCGTAAACACCGGTGTACTCGATGCTCGCGCCTAGAACGATCAGGTAAGCCGTGTCAGCGATATCGAGCGGCTCATGAAATAAAATTAGCCCGACCATCAGCAACCCCGACGTTACCGCCAACAACCAACGCGGATCGGCGATCACACCGGCAAACAACAACGTCAACACCAAAGCGGCTTGCCAGCGGCGCACGGCCGGCGCGCCGCCAACCATGCGTTTGACATGCAGCAGGCAAAATCCCCACATCATGGATCGACGGTTTTTATAATGACGGTAACACTAAGGAATCGACCGTTCGCCAATGCGCTACTTTAACGGGGTATTCTGCCGGCCAGCCACGGACAAGGCGCTAAATTTCTAGCTGGTACCAGCGATCGTCGCTACGCCGCCCTATTATTTAGATAGACGTCGATATAAAGTAAAAAAATGAGCGCGAAGGTAGCGAGCACAGGATTGAGCTATGGCGGCCGCGCCGAAATCGATCATGCCGAACGGGCGGTAAAGCGGGCGCTCGAGCGCGGCGGCCTAGCCAACGCCCGCGGCGTCATCCTCTTTTTAACCCCGCACTATGCCGCCAATCCCGAGCCCGCCATTCGGGCGGCGGCCCGAGCCGCCGGCTGCTTACAAGTGATCGGCGCAACCGCGGCCGGCATCCTTACCGAAGAGGAATGGGTGCTGGACGCACCAGGCGCGGCGGCAATGGTATTGACCGATCCGGTCATGCTGGCGCCGGCTGGCGGCGATACCGGTGACGACGAAGCGCTGCTCTTGAGCCTTTGTACCCCGTCCGGCCTCACCGCCGATTGGCTCGACATTCCAGCGCGTCGACTCGGCGCAATTTCCGGCGACCTATTCGGCCACGGCCCGTTCAAAGTCTGGTCCACCGGCCGCGTCGCCGATAGCGGCCATACCGACATCCACATCCGCGGTGCCCGCGGCGTCATCACCGCCTCGCAGGGCGTGCGCGCCCTAACTTCACCGATCGAAGTCGCCGAGGTCCACGGCTACGACATCAAACGTCTCGGTAACTATCCGGCGTTGAACGTGCTGGTGAAATCGCTGCCGTCAGGCATCCGCGAGATGGAACGCATCCCGCTGCATCTCATCATGGGCGGCGTCACCTTCGGCGATCCGATGACCGCGATCCGCGACGGCCGTTACCGCTTGAACCATATCGTCTCGGCCAACGTGCGCGATCAATCGATCACGCTGTCGCACCCGCTCAATCGCGGCGAGCGCTTGTTCTGGGCGATGCGCGATTCGTTGACCGCCGAGCGCGACATGCGCCACATCATCGATCAGGCGGCGACGACACTGCGCGCGGCGCCCAGCTTCGCGATCCTGTTTCCGTGCATGGGCCGCGGCCCGCATTTCTACGGCAATCGCGACCGCGACCTCGAAGCGCTCAGCACTCGCTTCCCGCAGCTACCGGTGATCGGCATGTACGGCAACGGCGAGATCGGACCGCTCGACGGCGCCAATCACCTTTATCAATATTCGACGGTGCTAGGCTTGTTCAGCGCCAAGTCATAAATTTTTTACCAACTCCCCCCTCTGCCGTTTATCGGAGAGGGCCAGGGGTGAGGAAATAATCGTTAGATGTACTCGAACGACCGCGGTGAAATCCGCCAAGTTTTTTTTCGCGCCTGGCGCAACTACCGCGCACAACGTCCCCTCGAAGGCGTTGAACGCGTCATCGTCGACGTCGCCCAGCGGCATCCGGAATACCACGCGCTGCTAGAAGCGCCCGACACCGCCGCGCAGCGCGACTATCTCGCCGGCCTCGGTGAAACCAATCCGTTTATGCACCTCGGCTTGCATATCGCCATCGAGGAGCAACTGGCGATCGATCAACCGGCCGGGGTACGACAGATTTACCGGCAATTACTCGCGCGCCATGCCGACGCACACACCGTCGAACATGCGATGATGGAATGTCTGGCGGAAACACTGTGGCAGGCCGAGCGCAACGGCCAAACACCGGATCAAAATGCTTATATCGATTGCTTACGACGGTTAGCGCAAAAGTCTTGATACCGGCTCGCGGCTAAAACCGGCATCCGCTCTCCCGCTGGGAGAAAAAAAATGAGGGAGATTGTTAGCAATGGCGAAAACAACTCGTAAAATCCCCACACCGCTGACCGCTACTAGCTACACTCGCCGATACGCCTAGAAAATGACGAAGGTACCCACTAACCCGGAGCTCGCCTCCCCCGAGCGCTGGCTCGATGAGCACGGCGACGCGCTCTACAGCTACGCTTATTTGCGACTGCGCGATCGTGACGCCGCCGAAGACCTGGTCCAGGAAACGCTACTCGGTGCGCTACGGACGCAGCAAGGCTTTGCCGGCCAGTCGTCCGAGCGCACGTGGTTGATCGGTATCCTCAAGCACAAACTCATCGACTATTGGCGTCGGCTGGCACGGCAGCCGGCCGAGACGCCCGTGGGCGACGATACCGACGACGATCTGTTGGAGCGCGTGTTCGACGCACGCGATCGCGACCATTGGCGTACCGACCCGTCGCCGTGGCGCGACCCCGACGCCGCCCTGCAACAGCAGCAGTTCTGGCAAGTACTGACCGACTGCATCGCCGCTTTGCCGGCGGCGCAGGCACGCGCCTTCAGCCTGTGCGAAATCGAAGGTACCGACGGCGGCGAGGCGTGTAAGGTTCTGGGCGTGGCGTCGACCAATCTGTGGGTCATGCTTCACCGCGCCCGGTTGCGCCTGAGGCAATGCCTGGAAAATCACTGGTTTGAACGCGAGCCGACGAGATGATGCCGGCATGTTGAGTTGCAAAGAGGCAAGTAGGCTGGTGTCGCTATCGATCGACCAACGTCTGTCGTGGCGCCAACGCGGGGCATTACGCCTGCATTTATTCCTATGCGCCGCTTGCACGCGCTTCAAACAGCAAGCGAAGTTCCTGCACAAAGCGGCGGAAGAATTCGGCCGCCGCAGCGTGCAACTAGGGCAACACCTGCGGTTAACACCGAACGCGCGCGAACGTATTAAAGAGGCGCTCGCGCGTGCTCGGAAGTAATCGCACCATAAATTTAACTAAACCTTCCTTGGAGCACGCACTATGAGAAAAACTGACGCACTGATTGCCGGCGCCATCGCCGGTGTACTGAGCTTGGCAATATCGTTGCCCAGTCTCGCCGACGAAGCCAAGCCGGAAAAATGTTACAGCATCGCCAAGGCCGGCAAGAACGATTGCCAAACCGCCAGCAGCGCTTGCGCCGGCACCACCAAGAAAGACGGCCAGAAGGACGCCTGGCTGTATATGCCGAAGGGCACTTGCGAGAAGATCGTCGGCGCGTCGTTGACGCCGATGAAGAGCTGATTAACACCTGCTCTAACCCTCCCCCGCCGCGCGGGGGAGGAATAGGATCTCGCTGCACATGACTTCGAATGCAATTCCCATTTCCGCCGGTATCGGCCTGCGCGCGCCGCATTATCGCGAGGTACTCGCAACGCGACCGGCGATCGGATGGTGGGAAGTACACAGCGAAAACTATTTCGGCGCCGGCGGCCCGCCGCATTACTACCTCGAACGCGTACGGCGCGACTACCCGCTGAGCTTGCACGGCGTCAGCCTATCGCTCGGTTCTAGCGATCGTCTGAACCGCGAACATCTTGCACGACTGAAGGCGTTGATCGAGCGCTATCAGCCCGGGCTCGTGTCCGAGCATCTTTCTTGGAGCTCGATCGACGGACGTTATTTGAACGATTTGTTACCGTTGCCGTATACCGACGAGTCGTTGCAACACGTCGTCGCCCGCATCAGCGAGGCGCAAGATACGCTCGGTCGGCAACTGCTGATCGAGAATCCGTCGAGTTATCTGCAATACACGACGTCGACCTGGCACGAATGCGACTTTCTGCGCGAGATCGTCATGCGCTCCGGCTGCGGGCTGCTACTCGACGTTAACAATGTCTACGTGAGCGCGGTCAATCACGGTTTCGCCGCGCACGACTACCTGCGCGCGCTGCCGGCCGATTGCGTTCAAGAAATTCATTTAGCCGGTCATCGCATCAATCGCTACGACGATGGTGAAATTCTGATCGACACGCACGATGCACCGATCGACGACGAGGTATGGCGACTTTACAAAGAAACATTACAGCTCACTGGACCGCAACCGACGCTGATCGAATGGGACACTAATCTGCCGCCGTTGGCGATACTGCTGACCGAAGCTAACCGCGCGACTGCGCTGCTGGAGGCCGAACGTGCCGTCGCTGCCTGAACTGCAACGCAGCTTTGCCGACTGCGTCTACGCCGATACCTCGGCGGCGTTCAGCCGGCATATCAAGTCCGGGCGATTTAATGCCGAGCAGCATCTGCAGATTTATCGCAACAACGTTTACGCCAGCCTAACCGAGGCGCTGCGCGCGGTGTTTCCGGTGATCGCGCGTTTGGTCGGCGATGACTGTTTCAGCGGTTGCGCTTATCACTACATCCGCCGCTCGCCGCCGCACAGCGGCAACTTGCATGACTTCGGCGTCGACTTCGCCGATTTTCTGTCGGCCTTCGAACCGGTAAGCATGCTCGTCTATTTGGCCGACGTCGCCCGTCTGGAATGGCACTGGCATTGCGCGTTTCATGCGGCCGACGCCGACACGCTGGCGCTCGACACGCTGGCGCACATCGCTCGCGAACGTTATGGCGCAGTGCACTTCGCCTTGCACCCGTCGGCGCGACTGCTAACATCGTCTTATCCGCTGTTGCAGATCTGGCAAACCAATCAGCCGGAGGCAACGCCGGCGCCGATCGATCTCGATCGAGGCGGCAGACCGCTGCTGATCATCAGACGTGGGTTATCGGTCGAAATCGAAACGCTGAGCAATGGCGAGCACGCCTTGCTGCAGGCATTCGCCGACGATCTCGCATTCGCACCGGCCGCCGAAATGGCGCTGGCGATACAACCGGACCTCGCTCTGGCGCAAACGCTGCGACTACGCGTCGCCGATCAAACCATTGTCCGCTTCAACACCTACAACGATTCCTCGGAGGAAATTGCATGACCGTCATGACCCGTATTGCCGACGTTGCCCGCCCGGCTATTCGCGGCCTCGAATTCTTGAGCCCATTGCTCGATCTCGCGCTGCGTTTATGGGTGGCGAAGTTTTTTTGGGACTCCGGGCTCACCAAGATCGCCAGCTGGGACACGACGGTGATGCTGTTCACTTACGAATATCACGTGCCGTTGCTGGCGCCGGCGGCAGCGGCGGCACTCGGCACCTTTGTCGAACTGACGTTCCCAGTATTGCTGGTGTTCGGCATCGGCACGCGCTTGAGCGCGCTCATACTGTTCTGCTTCAATTTCATCGCCGTCATCTCCTACCCGGATTTGTCGGAGGTCGGCCTCAAAGACCATACGTTCTACGGTATCTTACTGCTCGTGATCTTTTTCCACGGGCCCGGCAAACTATCGATCGATCATTGGCTGCGCCGTAAGTGGATGTAAGTTAAGCGCATGCATTCAGCACCCTCGTTCCGCACCACCCTTGCCCACCACGGCGTCACCGAGTTGCGGCGCGCGCCGCTGCGCGAGCTGCAGATCAACGTCGGCCGGCTGTGCAACCAAGCGTGCTCGCACTGTCACGTCGACGCCGGACCGAAGCGCACAGAGATCATGACATGGGCGACGATGCAGAAAATATTGGCGTGGACCGAGCGTACGCCGATTCGCCGCGCCGATATTACCGGCGGTGCACCGGAGCTCAATCCTAACTTCCGGCGCTTGGTCGATGGTTTGATTGCACTCGGCGCCGGCATCACGTCCCGCTGCAATCTGACCGTACTGCTGGAACCCGGACAAGAAGACTTGGCCGAGTGGTACGCCGAGCGCCGCGTGCGTTTAGTCGCGTCGCTACCGTGCTACACGAAAAAGAACGTCGACGCGCAGCGCGGCGACGGCGTGTTCGATAAAAGCCTGACGGCGCTGCAACGCCTGAATAACGTCGGCTACGGTGTGCAACCCGGCTTAACGCTCGATCTGGTTTACAACCCCGGCGGTCCGTTCTTGCCGGGCGCGCAGGCGAAGCTCGAAGCCGATTACAAACAACGGCTAGGCGATGACGTCGGCATCGTCTTCAATCGACTGCTGACACTGACCAATCTGCCGATCAACCGGTTCGCGCATTATCTCGAACGCACCGGCCAATACGCGTCGTATCTGCAACTGCTGGAGCAGAACTTTAATTCAGCGACCGTGCCCGGGCTCATGTGCCGCGAATTGCTGAGCGTCGACTGGACCGGCCGAGTTTACGACTGCGATTTTAATCAGATGCTCGATCTGCCGCTGCCCGATCGGGCACTGCAATATTTATGGGACATCGAGCCGGAGGCACTGGCAGATAAACCGATCGCCACCGGCACACATTGCTTCGGCTGCACCGCCGGCGCCGGCAGCAGCTGTGGCGGCGCATTAACGTAAACGAAGCGCTCCCCTCTCCCCTTGCGGGAGAGGGGTGGAAAAACTTGCCGACCGTTCGCGACATCACCAATACTTAAAAATACCTCGCCAACTCCAACTGCACATAATCATCACGACGTATCGGAAATACCGGATCGTCCGCCGGTGCAGCGGCAACCGCGCGCGCTTCGACGCTGAGCTTCCACTGATCGCCCAATCGCCGGCTCGCTTCCAAGTTAAACATGCGCGCCTGGCTGGTAAGGTCCTGCACGATTCCGAACAGCAGCTCGCTGCTGGCGGCATCGTTGAACGCCAAACGCACGCCGGCGAACGCATCGTCTTGAAACGGCGACGGCGAATCATCGCCGCGATCGTCGTACAAATATTCCGCCAGTAAGCCGAGATCGACGCCGGAATCGAAAGCACCGGACAACGTGTACTCGAAACCGGCAGTACTCGCGAAGTAAGCCGGATCTATTCCCGAACGATAAATTGCTTCGAGCTTCCACAACCACGCGCCCTGAACGGCGGCTAGGTCCAGCCCAGCTTGATGAATGAGCTCGTAATGCGGAACCAACACCAAGTTCCCACCGGCGTCGCTGCCCAACGTCAAGCGCGGATCGCGACTCGTGCCGGAAAAATAGGAAAGACCGAGATCGATACCGGACCACGATTTGGCCCAACGCGCCGCATAATCGACATGGTCGCGCCCGCGCGACGATTCGTACACCGCCTGCTCGGTGTCGACCCGCGGCTGCCAGCGCAGCCGCCCTTCGGCACCGGCAAAGGTACGCTCGCGAAAGTACGGCAATACAAATAGATCAACGGTACCCCAATCGCGAATCAGCGCCAGGTTGACCATCGGCTGACCCAGCTTGTCTTCGCCGTCGCTGTTCTCGACTAGATCGGTCTGATTGACGATATCGACCAAGTGCTGCGACTCGGTCACGCCCCAGAAAACCTTGCCGATGCCGATGCGCCACTCATGGCTGTCGCCGACTTGGGTCCAAGAGAGCTCGCGGATGTCGGCGTGACTACGCTCGCTATCGTATTGATCGACCCGTACGAACGGCACGAACCGCAACTGGTCCTTGGAATCCGGTAGCGCGTACACGTACTCCGGTTGCGCCGCGACCGAAAAATAGTGCCGATGCTGCTCGTCATCGAGCGGCGTCTGCGTGAAGCCGCGATACTCGAGCGCCACCGATCCCGACCAATCCGCCGCTGCCGTACCGGCCACGATCAACGTCGATAACGTTACGCCGATATACAGCGCGCGCTTAACGTTGGCGCTTGAGGCTAGCTTCATTGAAATCGGCATCCTTCAGCCCGACACGAAATTTATAATCGCTCCACTTGAGCAGCGTGCTTTTTCCGCTCTGATGGTTTTGCATGAACAGCTCGGCGGCGCGCCAGTGCTTGCCGAGATACTGCTGATAGCCATTGAACGTCAGCGTCTTCAACAGGCTCTGCTTACGATCGTAGTACTCGACCTTCCAAGTGCGATAGTGCGCTTGGTCGAGCCACACTACTTGGCGGGTGTACCCGGAATTTGGGCTTACCGGATAGCGCTCGATCACGAAACACGGTTTGCCATCGCACGGCTCGTCGCGCAGATATTTGTAGCGGTACTTGTCGATTTCTTGCGAGCCGATGTCTTCATAGGAAAATTCGCTGCCCATAAACGAACCCGACTTATTGGCCGAGCTGATGCGCTTGACCCGTTTCAACGCCGGCAAGTACAGCCACTGGTCGTCGTCGTTAACCTTATGACTGAACGTCAACAACGCCGTGCCTTTAACGTCGGCCGGCTCGTCGAACAGCGTCAGACCCTTGTCGCCGTCGGCCGGTACTTCCCGTTCCAACACGCGCAGCTTGCGCCGACTCTCTTCGGCGTGCCGGTTTTTCAGAATCATTTCCATGTTCGCGGTGAAATCGCCGAAGCCGTCGTCGCGCCGCTCCGCGGCGGTGGCGATGGCCAACCCCTTTTCTTCCGGCGTTTGCGCGGCGGCGCTACACGCGCCGAGGCTCAGCAATAGCAGTAACAGGCGACGCAACATACTCCCTCCGATCAAATTTCATGAGTAATGGTGGCAACAAAAAGAAATCCCCAGCGAGCGCCAGCGCAATCGTCAACGCCGTCATGATGCCCATGCTCGAGTTCAGCTCGAACGACGAGAATGCCAACACCGAGAAACCGAGCACCAGAATCACGCTCATGGCCCACGCCGCCGAACCGATGGTCGAAAAGATATGACGCACCGCGTTCTCCGGGCTCATGCCCTGCCGACGCAACTCCATATACTTGGTCATGCTGTGAATAGTGTCGTCGACGACGATGCCGTAAGTCATAACCGACACCACCGCCAACGCCAACCCAACTTGGCCGACGAAGATGCCCCAGACGCCAAACGCCATGGCGGCCGGTGCCAGATTCGGAATCAGGCTTAACAGTCCCACCCGTATATTGCGTAACACCAACATCAATACCGCCGAAATCAGTATCAACGCGACGATGTTGCCGTTGATCATGCTGGAGATATTGCGCTGGCCGATGTAGGCGAACATGACGCTCGGCCCAGTGCCAGTCGTCTTCATAGTTGGCGGCGCGTGCGCCGCCAACCATTGTTGGGCGCGCGCTTCGAGTCCCAAGATCTGCTTGGACGTCGAACTCTTCATAATCACGATCATGAGG
Source organism: Gammaproteobacteria bacterium (assembly GCA_016199745.1). Lineage (NCBI taxonomy): Bacteria > Pseudomonadati > Pseudomonadota > Gammaproteobacteria > Gammaproteobacteria bacterium. Next base: position 122,174 of record JACQFZ010000022.1, on the reverse strand, counting down.
CTCGCCGATTTATCGACGTTAATCTGATTATTGAGATCGAGTCCGAACGGCAGCGACATTTCATAGAGCAACAGATACTGCGCCGCCAGCTGGCGCGAATCCGGCAAGCGATACCACGTCGGATCGTCGCCGTGCATGTTGCGGTTGAGGCGCTTCATGACGTCGACGATGCTGGTCACATGCATTACATTCGGCTGGGTGCGGTACCAAGCGGCGAACTCTTCGAGCTTGGCGAGGTAAGTCGGATCGCTGACGGCGCCGCTGCCGCCGGCGGGGACCGAGTACAGCATGGCATCGAGCCCGGCGAGCTTGCCGTCGATGAAATCGCTGTCGCGCCGGAATTCGACACTGTGGTCGAAATATTTGACGAAATTGTCGTTCAGTTCGTTGCGCGGGATCATCGCCACCAAGCCAAGCACCAGCAAGCTCATCCCTACCAACAACGGCCGCCGCCGGCGAATCACGAACTCGCACAAACGATCCATGGTCGTGACCGCATCGTCCTCGCGGCGCTGTACCTTGAGCGGCAATATCGCCAATAGCGCCGGCAGAAACACGATCGACAACGCGTAGGCCGCGACCACACCGAAGGTAACGATGTTGCCGAGATCGCGGAACGGCGGCACGTCGCTGTAGTTCATCGTCAAAAAGCCGATGACGTCCGTCAGCGCGGCGATGCTGATCGGATAAATATTCAGTCGCAAGCTCTCGACAATCGCAGCGTTCTTGCTGAGACCATGACGCATGCCGTGCACCACCGCCATCAAGATGTGGATGCAGTGGGCAACCGCCAGCGTCAGGATCACTGTCGGTGCACCGGCGGACGGCGGACTTAGCTGAATACCGAACCACCCAGTCGCACCCAGGGCGAGGACGGTGGAAAAGCTGATGATGAATATCGCCGCCAATACACCGGCCAATGAACGCAAGATGAAGAACGTTACGATGAGAATGACGCCGTACATGATCGGCGTGAGCGTGCGCAGATCCTTGAGGGACTGCTCGCTGAAGGCGTTGTCGATCGGTACCGCACCGCTTACGTAAACGTTAATGTCGGCATCGCGGGCACGCAACTGATCGACCAGCTGGTGCAACGCCGTCATGACATACGGCACTTCGTCCAGCTTTTTGCCGGGCAACCCGATAACCACATTGACGGCGGTGACGTCGGCAGCGGCCGACAACAACCGTTTCGCCAGCAGCGGTTCAGCCAAGGCGAGACGCTTGATGTGTTCGAGTTGCGCCGGGGTCAACGTTTCTGGATCGACGACCAGGTCGCGTACGACCAGGTCGTCGCCGTGCGCCTCGGTGTGTTGAAAGTTGGTAATCGAATCGACCCGCACGGCGTACGGCAAGCGCCATGCCTGTTGCGTCAACCAACGCACGCTCGCTAGCGTTTTGGCGGTAAATACCTTGCCGTTCTTCGGCGCAACGGCGATCTGGATGTTGTCGGTCTTGCTGTACATATCCTGCAGCGCTTCGAATGCCTGCAGCTGCGGATTGGTCTCATCGAAGTACACACGGTAGTCGTTGCTGAATTCGAGCCGGCGCAGCCCGAACGCCGCCAGCAATACCAGCAACACCGTTCCGGCCAATATCCAAGCGCGCCGGCGAATAACCCAATTCGCAAAAACTTCGTTCATACAGCCTCCCTTTCTCTTATTTACGTTTTCGTCAATCCCTGCAACATCACATCGATCATCAACGCCACGCGCTTCTTCAGCGGGCGCCAATCCAACCAATGATCTTTGGCTTTCGTTATTTCCAACGCGACAACACCGTGACCCGCCGCCCACAAGGTTTGAGCGATGAGATCGACATCTTTGAAGCCGGCGCGATAGCGTTTAGCGCGAACGCCGTCGGCAATCGTGTTCTTGAGAAAGGCGTAGGCGTCTTCGTCCGGATTACCGCGGCGGACACCCGCCGGGTCGGATTCCATCGGCGGACACGGTGTCATGAACATAAGGCGATAGTGGTTGGGATAACGCCGACCAAAGTCGACATACGCTACGCAAACTTGGCGCAGCCGCTCGATCGGATCGGCGATACGCGCAATACGCTGAAAAACTTTCGCCAACGTTAGAAAATCGGCGGCGCACAATTCCTGAATGAGATGTTCTTTATCTTTGAAGTGCAGATAAATCGTCGTCGGCGAGTATTCGATTTCCTTGGCGATCGCTCGCATCGTTACAGCGTCATAGCCGTGCTCGATGAACAACGCGCGGGCAGCGTTCAGAATTTTCGTATGCAATCGCGCGTAGTCGCGTTGCCGCCGATCGTTGCTAGCCACGGGCCTCCCGTCGTAACGAAGTTATTTTAGTTAACGCTGTTAAGTATGCGAGCGCAGTTACGTCAGCGTCAAGCAATGAAATCGAAAACGACAAATAGCCCTGAGCGGGGAGACGTTAATCGAGGAAACGATGCAGTGGTGCAAACTGCCTCGCCACCAACCAAAGATCGGCAGCGGTATCGATATCGCGCAACGACGGCAATAACTTGAAATCGATGCTTGCCGCCGTCGCGCGGCGCAACGTTTCTGCCAACACACTACCGGCGCCCCACGCCATATCGGTGAACAGCTCGCGACCGGGCCGAGTCAGACCGATGAAGTAGTAGCCGCCGTCCGCGGCCGGCCCGAGTACGTTGTGCCCGCGCGCCATCAGGTCATTGGCATCGTCCAAAATCGTCCACGGGCAATGCGGTACATCGCTGCCAATTACCGCAGCGGCGCCATGTATGGCAATGCCGTTTGCCAACGCCCGCTGCATGCGCGCACCGAGATCGCCATCGCCTTGATCGAGCAATTTCACACTGAATTGATCCGCCAGCGTCGCGAATAACGGATGCTCAGAATCCGGCGCACCGCACAAGTAGACCGAGCCCGGCCAATTCCGTACTGCCAGCGTAACGGTTTCGCAAATCAATACGGCGGCGATCTCCGCCGCCTGTGCCGGCGTGAAATCCGGCTGCAGGCGTGTCTTAACGCGCCCGGCGATCGGTTGCTTGGCAAAGATAAAAAGCGCCGGCTGTGGCATTCGCTACTTATACCACTGCGCTAAACGAGCCGGCGACACGCCACACGCGTACAACGCTCGCAGTGCCCACATTTTCAACACGGTACGGAGGATACCGTTTTGCTGCCAACGGCGACTGGAGGTCACAACCGGCGAGCGCAATCGATAAGGCCAATCGATCCCCTTGAGCCGCGCCGACAGCTCGATGTCCTCCATAAGCGCGATGGGCGCAAACCCGCCGAGCATGACGAACGCATCCCGGCGCACGAACAACGCTTGATCGCCGGTGACGATGCCGGTCCAAGCCGAACGACTATTCATGCAGCGTTCGATCCATCGAAAGCCGAGATGCGTACCCGATAACCGCACATCGAACCGCCCCCAAATCGCGCCGTCGACAATCGCCGCTCTTACCTGTGCCAGCGCGGCGTCCGGCAGGATCGTATCCGCATGCAGAAACAGCAGCACGTCGGCCTGCGTGGCCGCGGCACCCGCATTCATTTGCAGTGCTCGACCGCGCGGCGCTTGCAGGATGCGGATACGCGGTGCGGTGTTGGCATTGGTTTGTTGCCAGTTATGCAATTGCTCCGTGGTTGCGGTATCGCCGGCATGAACAACGATTATCTCGTTGGCGGATTGGGCACATGTGCGGTTGAGTTGTGCGCCGATATCGGGCTCATGGAGCACGGGTACGATGACAGCTAGCGATGGTTCGCGGTTGGTGTGTGTGGGCGTTGTCATACTTAAGTTAGCCGCCAAAAGTGAGAAGCACAGGAAGGTTTTGCGCCACCCCGGGGGGGCTTCTCTTTGGTGACTTTCTCTTGCACCAGCAAGAGAAAGTCACCCTGGGCGGCGGGGCGGAGCATCCCGCTGATTATATTTTATTACCTCGACCCGCATCGCCCCACCGGGGCGATTCAACTAACCCACCCCACTCCCCCGACCCATCAAATAACGCCGCACAAGTTTCAACATCAACAACACCGGCAAGCTCGCATGCATGACAACGTCGGCAACCTCCAACGACGACAACGGCCTCCCCGCCATAAACCATTCGAGTTTCTGCCACAAATGTGGCTCCGTTATCGACGGCGCCAAACCGAGTAAAGCGGCAGCGATCGCCAGCGGTAATAGCGGAATGTGATCAAGCCAAGCAAGCATCGTAACCGCTCAAAATAGGATAAAACGCCAAGAGATTAACTCAACGGACACCCTCGGCGACCACAATCCCAAGTTATGACCAAGGGATGATGGAGCACGGGTGCTACAGGAAGTGACAAATGTAGTCGAACAACTCGATCACCTCGATCTCGAAATATGAATTCGCCGGGACATCGAAGTGCTGCCCCGCCCGATAATCGCACCAGCCCTGCTCGCCGGCGAGCTTGACACGGCAGTGGCCCTGGGTAACGTCCATGCGCTCGGCGGCATCGGTGTTGAACCGGTAGCTGCCGGGCAACATGATGCCCAGCGTCTTCTTCTCGCCGGTCGATGTGACAATAGTGCGGCTGGTCACGTGCCCACCATGGTAAACGTTCGCCTTCTTTTTAACTTCAACGTTTTGAAAACTCATGACATCCTCCTCTGTAATTCCGCCCTACGTGCTAAAAAAATACCGGCCAGCACCAGTACACCACCCAATGCCTGCAGAACACCGATCGATTCGCGCAACACCAGCCAGGCGAACAAAGTTGCCGCGACCGGCTGCCACAATAGGCTGACCGAGCCGAATGCGGCCGACAAGTGCGCCAACGCCCAAGCAATCAAACCTTGCCCGCCGACATGCGAGACGATGGCGAGCCCAAGCAACACCGCCCAACCCTGCCACAGCTCCGGCCATATATCCTCGCCGGAGGCGAGCGCGAACGGCAACAACACCGCTGCTGTTATTAAACCACTGACGAACATGACCGTGGCGGTCGATACGCTACTGCGCAGCCGGACAACCGATACGATGTAACCGGCGTAAAAAACCGCCGTGCACAATCCCAATGCATCGCCGAGCAACCGCGTCCGATCGAACGCCAAGCTCTGCCCCATCAACAGCGCTGCTCCCGCCAACGCCACGATCAGCGCCAACAGCAATCGACCGCTAACGCGCTCGCGAAAAAACCACAGGCTAATGGCAGCAACGAATACCGGTGCAAGATTGGTGAGCAACGTAGCGTTGGCAACGCTGGTCAACATGAGCGACCAATGCCATACACCGAGATCGCCGGCAAAACACACGCCGGCGGCAATAAGCCAACGCCGCGTCTGTCGATCCAACTTCGGCCGCGGCGTCGGCTGGGCGCGCCGTTCCCATGCCCACCACAACCCGAGCAACGGCAACGCCAGTAACAACCGGTAAAACGCGGTAGCAACCGGCCCAACTTCGCTCAGCCGCACAAAAATCGGCGCCATGCCGATGGCGGTGGCGCCGAGCAATAGCGCGGGCAAAGCAAGCGAGTGAACCTTAGCGGGCTTTGCAGAATTCGAATTTGCCATCGTTTGCGATTTGATCCGCCTCTAGCGTCCTGAGTCACTCATTTGTTACAGCATCCCGCCAGCTTATTCGAGCGTCTCCCTCTCCCTTTGCGGGAGGTGAGGCGGAGTTTTCGCGAACACACTTAACGTGTGTTCGCGCCGCCGAACGGGTGCAGGTGATTTTCCTACACCCAGGTGGGAATACAACAAGGGAGAGGGGAATAGCTCGCGGATAGAGAAGGAACGAAGCTCTAGGGTTACGATGCAACAAACCTCTACTTCTTCTTCCGCCGCCGCGCCGCAATGCGCATGCGCAACGCGTTCAGGCGAATGAATCCCTCGGCATCTTTCTGATTGTAGGCACCGCGGTCGTCCTCGAAGGTGGCGATGGTCGAATCGAACAAGCTGTCGCTGTCGGATTTGCGGCCGATGACCATGACGTTGCCTTTGTACAGCTTCAAACGGACAACGCCGTTTACCGTCGCCTGCGATGCATCGATCATCTCTTGCAACATCTGCCGCTCGGGGCTGAACCAGTAGCCGTTATAGATCAAGCTGGCATAGCGCGCCATCAAATCGTCTTTGAGATGCGCCACTTCGCGATCGAGCGTGATCGACTCGATCGCCCGGTGTGCCTTCAACATAATCGTGCCGCCCGGCGTCTCGTAGGCGCCACGCGACTTCATACCGACGTAACGATTCTCGACGATGTCGGCGCGGCCGATGCCGTTGGCACCGCCGATCTTGTTCAGCGTCGCTAATACCGTCGCCGGCGACAACGCTTTGCCGTCGATGGCAACGATGTCGCCCTTCTTATAAGTCAGCTCGATCACGGTCGCTTTGTTCGGCGCCTTTTCCGGCGACACGCTCCAACGCCACATGTCGGCTTCGGGCTCGAGCCACGGATCTTCCAGCTCGCCGCCTTCATAGGAAATGTGCAGCAAGTTTGCGTCCATCGAGTACGGCGACTTTTTACCCTTCTTTTTAAAGTCGACCGGGATGCGATGCTTTTCGGCGTAGCCGATCAACTTCTCGCGCGAGCTCAGGTCCCATTCACGCCACGGCGCGATCACTTTGATGTCGGGCTTCAGCGCGTAATAACCGAGCTCGAAACGCACTTGGTCGTTGCCCTTGCCGGTGGCGCCATGAGCGACGGCGTCGGCGCCGACCTTCTTGGCGATTTCGATCTGGCGCTTGGCGATCAGCGGCCGCGCGATCGAGGTGCCGAGCAAATACTCGCCTTCATAAATCGTGTTGGCGCGGAACATCGGGAATACGAAGTCGCGCACAAATTCTTCTTTGAGATCGTCGATGAAAATCTGCTTCACGCCCATCTTCTGCGCCTTGGCGCGCGCCGGCTCGAGCTCTTCGCCCTGGCCGATGTCGGCGGTGAAGGTGACGATTTCGCAGTCGTACTTCTCTTGCAGCCATTTGAGAATGACCGACGTATCGAGGCCACCGGAATAGGCCAATACTACTTTCTTTATCTTCTGTGCCATGTGTCGTCTGTGAGGTTATGCAAGGAAAGAGCCGCGGCTCCGAAGTCGCGCATTTTATACGGTCGGACGCGCCTCGGCGACGTACCGTATACGTGGTCCCGACGATCTAGGTACCCGGTCGATTGGCAAAAATGCCGGGCCGCCCGACTGCCCCGGCATGGTCAAAACGCGCGACGCCCTATCAGGGTGCTCACACCGCCAAATCACAACACCGTCGAAAACCGTATGGCAGCGAAGTATCTTGCAATTGCCCTATCGACAGCATAATTTTGCCGAAACGACACGGACATTCGGTCTGTCGAGCAGGAGCGCTTGCATGCACACAAGAGGGTGGATTGTTTTATGCGGCACGTTGTTGCTTTGGCTAACGACGACAGCAGCGGCACAAACCGTGCGGTTAGTAACGCTGGAATGGCCGCCGTATGTGGGGAAAACGCTGCCGCATGAGGGAGGATCCGCGGCGGTCGTACGAGCGGCGTTCAAAGAGGTCGGTGTCGACGTTAGCATCGAATTCATGCCGTGGACCCGCGCGCTCAAGACCGGCAGCTACGGCAAGGGTTATGCCGGTTACTTTCCGGCCTACCGCGGTGATGAACGCTCTAAAGTGTCGTTGATCTCCGAACCCATCGGTTCCAGCCCGCTCGGCATGGCGCGACGTGCGGATCGATCGATCACCTGGCGTAACCTCGATGAGCTCGGTTCGTTTCGGTTAGGTGTGGTCTCGGGCTATATCAACACCGCCGAGTTCGATCGGCGCGTCAGCGAAGGATTGCTGCAAACCGATATCGCGCCATCGGACGAAAGCAATTTGAAAAAGCTAATCGTCGGCCGCATCGATCTGGCAGTAATCGATCGCAATGTGTTCGATTATTTGCTCCGCACCCAACCGACACTGACGACGCACCGCGAGGAGCTGTTGTTCGACGGGCCGCTGTTGGAAGACAAGCCGCTGTTCGTCTACTTCCAGCGCAACGCCGACGGCGAACGGCTGCGCCAGCTATTTCACCAAGGACTGACGCGCATCAACGCGAATAAAGTGTTCTACAGTGCCGTTGCCGAGATTCACTGACCGGCAACCAACGGACGCCCGGCGGGCCCACGGATAAGCGTCCAAAGGTCCGAGGTATCGGTAAGCCGTAACAATTCGCTAAAGTCGTCGGCCGAAACCGCCTGCGAAAAGTAAAAGCCCTGCGCCGCCGAGCAACCGTGCGACCGCAGGAACACCGCCTGCTCCACCGTCTGTACGCCCTCGGCGACCACGTTCAACCGTAAACTATCGGCCATGGCAATTACGGTAGTGACGATGGCGGTGTCGTTACTGTCCTGACCGATGCCATCGACGAACGACTGGTCGATCTTGAGCGCATGAATCGGGAAACGCTGCAGATAGCTCAAGCTCGAATAACCCGTACCGAAGTCGTCGACCGACAGCCGCACACCCATCGCCGCGAGTTGTTGCAACGTCGCAATGTTCTCCGGGCTCTGCATCATCAATACGCCCTCGGTAATCTCCAGATTCAACGACGACGGCGGCACACCAGTCTCGTCGAGGATACGCGCCGTCAGATCCGACAGATCGGCATGGCGGAACTGGTGCGGCGACAGATTGACCGAAATACAAAGATCCGGGAAGCCGGCATCGTGCCAACGCTTGAGCTGCAGACACGCCTCGCGCAACACCCACGCCCCTATCGCCAGGATCAAGCCGCTCTCTTCGGCGATCTTGACGAACTCGCTAGTGCTAATGACCTCGTCATCGGGTTGACGCCAGCGCAGCAACGCTTCGGCGGCGAAAATGCGGCCGCTGCGCAGATCCACCTGCGGCTGAAAGTGCAGAAAAAGTTCATGGCGGTCGAGCGCGTGATACAACCGGTTGGCGATGATGAGCCGGCGCTGCGCCGCTTCGTTCAGGCGCGGCGTGAAGAATTGGTAATTATTTCGGCCGTGTTCCTTGGCGTGGTACATGGCGGTATCGGCGGCGCGCATCAACGCCTCCACGTCCTCGCCGTCGTTCGGATAAAGACTGATACCGATACTGCCGGTCACGTGTAGCTCTTGCTTGTCGACCAGGAACGGTCGGCGCAAAGATTCCAAAATCTTGCCGGCAATCAACACCACGTCGTCGTCATTGACGAGGTCGGGCAAGCTGATGACGAACTCATCGCCGCCGAGGCGGGCGACGCTGTCGCCCTGGCGCAAACAACGTTGTAAACGCCGCGCGGTAATGCGCAATAACCGGTCGCCGACCGGGTGACCGAGCGAATCGTTGATGTCTTTGAAACGATCGAGATCGACGAACATCACCGCGACCGCGCGCCCCGCGCGTCGCGCCTGCACGATCGCCTGACTGACGCGATCGCGGAACAATAAGCGATTGGGCAAACCGGTCAGCGCATCGTGCTGCGCCAGATAACGAATACGCTCCTCGGCGTGCTTGCGCTCGGTGAGATCGAGCACAAACGCTACCGCCTGTTTTCTCGACCCTTCGAGCAGCGCCATACCCATCAACACCGGCACGCGCGTACCGTCCTCACAGATATATTCCTTTTCGTACGGCGTACAGCTGCCGGTGCGCAACGTCTCCTGGATGCCGAACTCGTCGGCCGCGCGATACTCCGGCGGCGTCAACGCCGACCAATGGATCTTCTGCGCCAACAGATCGTCGCGGCTGTAGCGCAGCAACTGCAGAAACGCATCATTGGCGTCCGAGATCAGTCCGCCGAGATCGAAGAAAAATACGCCGATGATGTTGGATTCGATTAAGCGGTGGATGCGCGCCTCACGCTCGCGCAGCGCCGATTCGGCGCGCTTACGCTGATCGACGTCTTGCACCGCCCAAATCACACCCTTCGACATATCGGCGCAATCGACCGCGGTTAACGTACTGGTGGTCCAAAAAAAAGTGCGATCGCGCCGGCGCAACTCCTCGTCCACCACGTGCGAGCCGCCGCGCTCGACAGCGGCATAAACTTCAGCACCGATCACCTCGTACTGTACTTCCGACTGATACAACATTTGCGTCGACGCGCCGACGAGCTGCTCGGTTCGGTAACCGAACATGGCGGCGAAGGTTTGATTGCAACGAACGATCCGGCGCTGCTTGAGGAAAGCGATACCGACGCCGGCGTTTTCGAAAATGCTTTGTTGTTCCGCGGTTAGCGATTCGAGGGCACGGTTATTCGTTTCGAGCTCATTGAACAATGTCTGTAACGACTGGCGCGTACGCTCGAGACTGTCGCCGAGCATGCCGAGCTCGTCGTTACGGTACCAAACAAACGGCTCCATCAGCTCACGTCGCGCCAAGCGTCCGGACTCCTGCATCAACCGCCGGATCGGCGCGAGCAAGCGTACCTGGAACACGACTAGGATTAGAAACAAGCTCAGCAATAATTGGCCGAGCACGGTCGCCAAAAATATTTGCCGGTTGCTGACGATCGCGGCATCGAGTTGGCCGGTGTCGATCTCGACCGACACGTGCCCGACCACTTTATTATCGCGAAAGATATCGCGATCGATTTTGAGCTGGTGTCCCAGCCGCCGCTCGGGATGCTGTTGCAGCAGGAATACGTTTTCTTTCTCGTCGCGCACGACGACGCCGATCACACGCTCGTCCTCCAACGCCGATTCGATCAACGAATTACCCGTATCGGCATCGAAATTCCACAACGGCTCGCGCATGCCGAGCGCCAGGCTCTCGGCCAAGCGCTCGTGGTCGGACGATAACTGGCGAATGAGTGCCGCTTCCTGCTGACTTAATGTCAGCCAGATGCCGACGACAGCGGGAATCAACAGTCCGCCGATAACGGCGAGGACGATGGACGAACGCAGCTTGAGACGTATCACTAATCGCTCCGCTGCTGGTTACCGATACGAACCCGGTACATTCATGACTATCGGTCGCCTAGGTGATGCGAGCATCCCATCGTTGCCGTCTTATGGGCCACTACGTTTAGGCCGTCCTTGGTATGAATACCGCTCAAAAATACACCTATTTGCTGCGGAGCGTCCGCAGCAAAATCGACAAAAGTAGACTACAGAATTTAGATACGACGCAACAAATTTAGTCAATAAAGGTACAAGATTGGGCTTATGAAAGTGATGTATTGCCAGATACTGGCCGTCGCATACCCACAATAAACGTGGCACAAAAATCGCCTTGGTCAATGTCGATCCCGGATTTTGGTGGAGGATAGATCTGTCCAGGTCGCCTTTGAATAACTGGACCGACCGTCTATCGCTGCCATCCACCCGGCTATAACGCCGAATATCGCCGCTACTTTCTGCGCGGCGGCAATAAATCGGTACAAGTTCCCGCAAATACCTCGGCCGCAAGACCGACTGACTCGCATAACGTTGGATGCGGGTGAATCGTCTTGGCAATATCCACCGGATCGCAACCCATTTCGACCGCCAACGCCAGCTCGCCGATCAAATCGCCGGCGTGCGTACCGACGATGCCGGCGCCGACGATCCAATGGGTCTCTTCGTCGAACAGCAGCTTAGTGAAACCCTCGTCGCGACCATTTGCGATCGCGCGGCCGGAGGCGGCCCACGGAAACACCGCCTTACCGATTTTGCGTCCGCTTTTCTGCGCTTCATCCTCAGTCACGCCGACCCAAGCGATCTCCGGATCGGTGTAAGCCACCGCCGGAATGACGCGCGCATCGCAGAACGATTTGTGGCCGGCGGCGACTTCGGCGGCGACATGGCCTTCGTGCGTCGCCTTGTGCGCCAGCATCGGTTGGCCGGCGATATCGCCGATGGCGAAAATGTGCGGAACATTGGTGCGCATCTGTTTATCGACGGTGATGAAACCACGATCGTCGACGGCGACACCGGCATTCTTGGCACCAACGCGCTTGCCATTGGGCGCACGCCCGGCGGACACCAACACCAAATCATAAAGTTGCGGCTCGGCCGGCGCTTGCTCGCCTTCGAACCAAACCTTAATGCCCTGCTCGTGCGCCTCGACTTTGACTGTCTTGGTTTTGAGCATGACGCGATCGAAGCGCTTCGCGTTCATCTTGTTCCAAACCTTAACCAAGTCGCGATCGGCACCGGCCATTAGACTGTCTAGCATCTCGACGACGTCAACGCGCGTACCGAGCGCTGAGTAAACCGTGGCCATCTCCATGCCGATAATGCCGCCGCCGATAACGAGCAACTTCGCCGGCAGCCGCGGCAACTCGAGCGCGCCGGTGGAATCGACGATGCGCGGATCGTCGGGCAGGAATTTCAGCTTCACCGGCTGCGAACCGGCGGCAACGATCGCTTTGGCGAAACGAATAATCTTTTTCTCACCGGTCGGCTGCGCCCCGTTACCGGACGTGAGTGCAACTTCTAGGTGCTGCGGATCGAGAAACCAACCGACGCCGCGCACGACGTCCACTTTGCGCCCCTTCGCCATCGCCGAGATACCGCTGGTGAGCTTACCGACAACTTTGGATTTCCAGCCGCGGAGCTTGTCGAGATCGAACGTCGGCTTGCCGAAGCTGACGCCGTGATCGCCCAAGCGTTGCGCTTCCTCGGCGACGGCGGCGACATGTAGCAACGCCTTCGACGGAATGCAGCCGACGTTCAGACAGACACCGCCGAGCACGCCGTAGCGCTCGACTAATACTGTCTTCATACCGAGATCAGCGGCACGGAACGCCGCTGCATAACCACCCGGGCCGGAACCGAGCACGAGCACTTCGCATTCCATATCGAACTTGCCGGTGTGCTTGGCGGCTGGAGTCATTGGAACCGTCGTGCCCTCTGCTGTTTCCTGCGCCGCTGCGCGCGCCGGGGTTGGCGTGGGGGCCGCGGACTTTTCAGCGGTGGCATCGGCACCTTCTAGCACCAACACCAAGCTGCCTTGCGACACCTTGTCGCCAACTTTGACCTTGATCTGCTGCACCGTGCCCGCCGCCGGCGACGGCACGTCGATCGTCGCCTTGTCGGACTCGAGTGTGATCAGCGCATCTTCAGCGTTGACGCTATCGCCGGGTTTGACCAGGACCTCGATCACCGGCACGTCTTTGAAGTCGCCGATGTCGGGGATTTTGACTTCGATCGGGTTGGACATGTTGTTCGCTTTCCTATGACCGACTGAATAACGCGAATTAAAAAACGCGTGGGCAGAAAAACGCTGCCCACCCTACATTTTTATAAATTCAGAAATTCGCCAACGAGACCGGACGCATCGCTTACAACATCGCCCGGCGCATATCGGCCAGCACTTCCGCTAAATGAGCGATGAAGCGCGCGGCGGTGGCGCCGTCGATCACGCGATGGTCATATGACAGCGACAGCGGCAACATCAACCGCGGCCGAAATTCTTTGCCGTTCCAGCGTGGTTTGATCTCGTTCTTCGATACACCGAGGATGGCGACCTCGGGAGCGTTGATGATCGGCGTGAAAGCGGTGCCGCCGATACCGCCGAGACTCGAAATCGAGAAACAACCACCCTGCATCTCGGTCGGCGCCAATTTGCCGTCGCGTGCTTTCTTAGCGAGTTCGGCGGTCTCGCGCGCGATCTCGACCACCGATTTCTTGTCGACATCGCGGATCACCGGCACGACCAAACCATTTGGTGTATCGGCGGCGAAACCGATGTGGAAGTACTGCTTATAAATGAGATTGTCGCCGTCGAGCGAGCTGTTGAACTCGGGGAATTTTTTGAGCGCGGCGACGCTCGCCTTGATCAGGAACGCAAGGATCGTGACTTTGACGCCGGTGTCAGCCATCTCCTTGTTGATCGACACGCGGAACTGCTCGAGATCGGTGACATCGGCTTCGTCGAACTGCGTGACGTGCGGAATCAATACCCAATTGCGAGCGAGATTGGCGCCGGCAATTTTTTTGATGCGCGCCAACGGCTTCGCTTCGATCGGACCGAACTTGGCGAAGTCGACCTTCGGCCACGGCAATAAATCGAGCCCGCCGCCGCTGCTGGCAGCCGGTGCTGCGCCGGTGAGCACACCCTTCACATACGCCTGCACGTCTTCTTTGAGAATGCGACCCTTCGGACCGGAGCCTTGCACCTTGGCGATATCGACGCCAAGTTGGCGCGCGTACTGACGCACCGCCGGGCTTGCATGCGACTTGTAACCGCCGACGACCTGGAACACGAGATCTTCCGGCGTCGGCAACGGAATCACCGGCGGCGCTTCGGTCAACTCGGCCATCGGCAACGGCGGCGCCGAAAGATCCGCCCGGGTTGCATGACTCCCGTCCTTGTTCTGTCCCGCTTCGCGGGCCGGGGTTGGGGCACGTGTGGCGGCCGGTGCCGCAGGCGCCGCCGTGATTACGCTTGGCTTGACGGCCGGTGCGGTCGCGCCGTTGGTGGCATCGCCCGTTTCGAGTAACAACACCAGCGCGCCTTCGGAAATTTTGTCGCCCACCTTCACGTTGACTTGCTTCACCTTGCCGGCGGCCGGTGACGGCACGTCAATCGTCGCCTTATCGGATTCGAGCGTGATCAGCGAGTCTTCGGTGTTGACGGTGTCGCCGGGTTTAACCAAGACTTCGATGACCGGCACATCTTTGAAGTCACCGATGTCGGGGATTTTGACTTCGATCGTTTTTGACATGTTGTTCTCGTTAAATCCTGACCTTCCTTAATTTCCTCTCGCCATTCGGCGAGAGGAAATGCTCAGAGAGAAGCTCTCAAACCTTTGTCGGGTTCGGCTTCTCTGGATCGAGCTTGTACTTCTTGATTACCTCGCCCACCTTAGCGCGATCCACTTGGCCTTCGTCGGCCAATGCCTTCAATGCCGCCAACACGATCCAGCGGCGATCCACTTCGAAGAAATGACGCAGCTTCTCGCGCGTATCGGAGCGACCGTAACCGTCGGTACCGAGCACCGAATAACGCCGTGGCACGAACGGACGGATCTGCTCAGCGAAGGCACGCACATAATCGGTCGAGGCGATCACCGGGCCGTTGGTGTCCTTCAGGTTCTGCTCGACGTACGTCAACCGCGGTTCCGCCGTCGGATGCAGCAGGTTCCAGCGCGCGACGTCGTTACCGTCGCGCGCGAGCAACGTGAAGCTCGGGCAGCTCCAGATGTCGGCATCGACGTTCCAATCCTTCTTGAGCAACTCGGCGGCGGCGATCACTTCACGCAGAATCACGCCGCTACCAAGCAACTGTACGCGCGCACCCTTACCGGCGGCGCCCTTCTTCAGCAGGTACATCCCCTTCAAGATGCCCGGCTCGACACCCTCCGGCATCGCCGGATGCTCATAGTTCTCGTTCATCACGGTGATGTAGTAATAAACGTCTTCTTGCTGCTGCAACATGCGGCGCAAGCCGTCGTGCATGATCACCGCCAACTCATAGGCGTAAGTCGGATCGTACGGAATACAGTTAGGAATCGACGCCGCCCACACGTGCGAGTGACCGTCTTCATGCTGCAAGCCTTCGCCATTCAACGTCGTCCGGCCGGAAGTGCCGCCAAGCAGGAAGCCGCGTGCGCGCGAGTCGCCCGCCGCCCACCACAAATCGCCGACACGCTGCACGCCGAACATCGAATAGAAAATAAAGAACGGAATCATTTGCACGCCGTGCATCGAGTACGACGTCGCCGCCGCCAACCACGAACAGGTCGCGCCGGCTTCATTGATGCCTTCCTGCAAAATCTGACCGGTCTTTTCTTCCTTGTAGAACATCAGCTGGTCTTTATCTTGCGGCGTGTACAGCTGGCCGACGTGCGACCAGATGCCGAGCTGACGGAACATGCCTTCCATGCCGAAGGTGCGCGATTCGTCGGCCACGATCGGCACGACATGCTTGCCGATTTTTTTGTCTTTCACTAACACGCTGAGCAAGCGCACGAACGCCATGGTCGTGGAAAATTCGCGGCCTTCGCCGGACGCCTTGAGCAATGCGTCGAATGCCGACAATGCCGGCACTTCGAGCGCCGGTGCTTGCGGCCGGCGTACCGGCAGGTTGCCGCCGAGCGCCTGGCGGCGGTCATGCATGTATTTCATTTCCGGCGAATCATCGGCCGGCTTGATGTAATCGAGGTTTTCCAATTGCGCGTCGCTGAGCGGTAACTTAAAGCGGTCGCGGAACGTCTTGAGCGAAATCGTGCCCATCTTCTTCTGTTGATGGGTGATGTTTTGCGCCTCGCCCGACTCGCCCATGCCGTAGCCTTTGATGGTCTTCGCCAGGATGACCGTAGGCTGGCCGGTATGATTCATTGCCGCGTAATAAGCCGCGTACACTTTGTGCGGATCGTGGCCGCCGCGGTTCAAACGCCAGATGTCGTCGTCCGACCAGTTGGCGACCATCGCCTTCAACTCGGGATACTTGCCGAAGAAGTGTTCGCGCACATAAGCGCCGTCTTTCGACTTGAACGTTTGATAATCGCCGTCGACGCACTCTTCCATGCGCTTGCGCAGCAAGCCTTGCGTGTCGCGCGCTAGTAGCGGATCCCAATAGCTGCCCCAAATGAGCTTGATGACATTCCAACCGGCGCCGCGGAATTCGCCTTCGAGCTCTTGAATGATCTTGCCGTTGCCGCGCACCGGACCGTCGAGCCGCTGCAAGTTGCAATTGATGACGAAGATCAAGTTGTCGAGACTCTCGCGACCGGCGAGACCGATGGCACCGAGCGACTCGGGTTCGTCGGTTTCGCCGTCGCCGACGAAGCACCAGACTTTGCGGTTCTCGGTGTTGGCGAGACCGCGATCGTGCAGATACTTCATGAAGCGCGCTTGGTAAATCGCTTGAATCGGTCCGAGGCCCATCGACACCGTCGGCATCTGCCAGAAGTTCGGCATCAACCACGGGTGCGGATACGACGATAAACCTTTGCCGTCGACCTCGCGTCGGAACTGATCCATCTGCTCGGCCGTTAGCTGGCCCTGCAAAAACGAACGGGCATAGATGCCCGGCGCCGAATGACCTTGATACAAAATCAAATCGCCGCCGTGCTCCGCCTTCGGTGCGCGCCAAAAATGATTGAAGCCGACGTCATAGAGCGTCGCCGCCGACGCGAAGCTGGCGATGTGTCCGCCCAAACCGGAATCGTCTTTGTTGGCCTTGAGCACCATGGCGAGCGCGTTCCAGCGCACGTACGAGCGGATGGTGTGCTCGAGCTCATGGTTGCCGGGTGAACGAACTTCTCGTTCCGGCGGGATAGTGTTGACGTAGGCGGTGTTCGCGGAATACGGAAAATTGATGCCGGCGGCGCGCGCCAATTCGATTTGCTTCTCGATCAGATAATGCGCGCGCTCGGCGCCTTCCTGCTGAATGACCGCGCCGAGGGCGTCGAGCCATTCCTGGGTCTCTTGCGCGTCCGCATCGGCATGCAACGGAATACGGGGAACAGCGGCCATACCTCTTCTCCTGTTCTAATAACTGATCGGGTCGTTACTGCTAACTATATATAGAATGCGTGCCAAATGGGCAGATCCAATATTGCGGTTTACCGCGGCGAAGTTAGGTTTGCACGGTATGATTGTCTCCATCGGCGAGTGACAGTTTCTTGAAAGCTTTACGACGGCGAACCCGCCTCCTTCAATCTTCAGATCGAACCATCGACACCTATGCAAATAAGAGTCCCGAAAATTCGCCCCGCCGCCGGCGCTATTCGCGTCGACGATTACGAAAGCTGCACCCATTTGGCGCTGCTGGTGGCCGCTGATGGTGCAAACCTACGCACCCTGCCCTGGGGAGATTTGATCGCCGAACGTATGCGCCGCGCCGGCCATAAGCTCGGCGATGCCAAGCCCTTTCTCATCGATCTACCTAACCCGGCCGGCACGCGGTTGGCGATCGCCGGCCTGCCGGCGGATACCAACGCGTTCGACCGATTAACGCTCGCGCGCAAACTCGTCGGTGCCCAACTCGAACAAAACCCGGCGAAGCTAATGCTCGCTAGTCATGCGCTCGGTGACGATGAAACGAATGCGCTCGAAGCGCTCGTCGCCGCCGCGCTGGCGGCCGACTTCGAGTTGCCGCATTTCAAAAGCGGCGACCGCAAACCGCGCGCGCTGCGCGAGCTGATCGTGCGCGGCACGCTGCCGGCGGCGACACTAGCGCGGACTATTGCCGGCGCGCGCGGCAACAATCTGGCACGCTACCTGACGGTACTGCCGCCGAACGAATTGACGCCCGGCAACTATCGACGCCGCACTGAACAACTGGCGCGGGCGAATCGCTGGCAGAGTGAGTTCATCGATCTCAAAAAATTACGTCGGCTGGGCGCCGGCGCATTCATCGCCGTTGCCCAAGGCAGTCCAGAAGCGGATGCCGGTATCTTGCGCTTGCGCTATACGCCGCGCAAACGCACAAGGCATGCGGGCATTGCACTTGTCGGTAAAGGTATTTGTTTCGACACCGGCGGCACCAATCTGAAAAGTGCCAAGCACATGCAAGGCATGCACGAAGACATGGAAGGCAGCGCGGTTGCGCTCGGTACCTTGCTCGCGCTCAGCGAATTGAAAGTCGATTTCCCGGTCGAGTGCTGGTTGGCGTTAGCGCAAAACCATATCGGCCCGAAGGCTTATCGCCAAAACGAAGTGGTGAAAGCCGCCAACGGCACGACCATCGAGATCGTGCACACCGACGCCGAAGGTCGCATGGTGTTGGCCGATACACTGACGTTAGCGACGCGCGCAAAACCGAAGCTCGTCATCGACTATGCGACGCTCACCGGTTCCTGCGTCGGTGCGCTCAGCACGCGCCTGTCCGGCGTGCTGACCAACCGACCGGCGTTGATTGCGAAATTAATACAAGCCGGCGACGCGTCGGGCGAACGCGTGTGGCCGTTTCCGTTGCCGGCGGATTTCGCCGAGGTGTTGAAAAGCGATGTCGCCGATGTGAAGCAGTGCACCATCGATAGCGAGGCCGATCATATTCTCGCGGCGTTGTTCTTGAAACGCTTCTTGAACCACGATCCCGATTGGATACACGTCGACCTCGCCGCCGGCAATCACAAAGGCGGGTTAGCGCATATCCCCACCGATACCACCGGCTTCGGCGTGCGCTTCACGCTGAATCTGTTGCTCGATCAGAAACTCGCTAGCTAATTAATGTAGGGTGGGCAACAAATTGCCCACCCTACATTTTTAGAATGGATTCTTTCCGAGTAACATCCGCCGATGCCAACTAAATTCAACGGCGTCCGCCGGATCGGCGTTATCTCGGACACGCACGGTCTGCTGCGGCCCGAAGCCGTCACCGCCCTCGCCGGCGTCGATCTCATCATTCATGCGGGCGATATCGGCGCAGCGGAAGTACTCGAACAGTTACGCTCAATCGCCCCACTCGTGGCGATACGCGGCAACAACGACACCGAGAAATGGGCACGCGACATTCCGGAAACGGAAGCCGTCGAAGTCAACGACTCCCTCATTTACGTGCTGCACAACATCCGCGATCTCGACATAGATGTGGAGGCCGCCGGCTTTCACCTCGTCATCGCCGGCCACTCGCACCAGCCGTCGATTGAACGACGCGGATCTGTGATGTTTTTAAATCCGGGCAGCGCCGGACCGCGGCGATTTACCTTGCCGATCGCGCTGGCGCTACTGCATATGAATACCGAACCGTTCGGTGCCGAGATCGTCGAGTTAGTGCGGTAGGATTTTCGACAGAAACTGCTGCGCCCGCTCCGAGCGCGGCGAGTTGAAGAACGCTTCCTTGGCATCGTCTTCGACGATGCGGCCCTGGTCCATAAAGATCACACGCTGCGCCACCTTCTTGGCAAAGCCCATTTCGTGCGTCACGACCATCATCGTCATACCGTCTTTGGCGAGCTGCACCATGACGTCGAGCACTTCGTTGATCATCTCCGGGTCGAGCGCCGACGTCGGCTCGTCGAACAGCATACAGATCGGGTCCATGGCGAGCGCGCGGGCGATGGCGACGCGTTGTTGTTGGCCACCGGAAAGTTGACCGGGAAATTTTTCCGCCTGCGTTATCAAACCGACGCGATCGAGCAGCTTGATCGCTTTGGCGTGCGCTTCGTCGGCGCTGCGACCGAGCACGCGAGTTTGGGCAATGGTCAGGTTGTCGATCACCCGCATATGCGGGAACAGCTCGAAGTTCTGAAACACCATGCCCAAGCGCGCACGCAATGTCGGCAAGTCGGTCGCTTTGCTGCCGACGGAAATACCGTCGACAATGATCTCGCCTTTCTGGAATGGCTCAAGGCCGTTGACACATTTGATCAATGTCGACTTGCCGGAACCCGACGGTCCGCAGACGACGATGACCTCACCGCTCTCCACTTCGGTCGAACAATCGGTCAGTACCTGAAAGCTGCCGTAAAGCTTGCTGACGTTTTTTATCGATATCATGCACCCGCCCTCTTCTGCAGCCACCGCACCAGCAGCGACGCGCTGTAACAAATCACGAAATAGACGGCACCGGCGAACAGCAACAACTCGACGATACGACCGTCGCGTTCGCCGACTTTATAAGCCGCACCGAAGAAATCGGCGAGCGCGCTTACATACACCAGCGACGTGTCCTGGAACAGAATGATTCCCTGCGTAAGCAATAGCGGCACCATATTGCGCAACGCCTGCGGCAATACCACCAGCCGCATGGCTTGGCCGTAAGTCATGCCCAACGCGTAGGCGGCGCTGACTTGGTCCTTGCCGACGCTTTGGATTCCGGCGCGAATGATTTCGGAATAGTAAGCCGCTTCGAACAACGAGAAACCGACCAGGGCCGACGCCAAGCGCACATCGGTGGTCGGCCCCAGGTGGAGCGTCGATTGCAACAGCTGCGGTACAAGCAGGAAGAACCACAACAACACCATCACCAGCGGTATCGACCGAAATAAATTCACGTACGTCACCGCGAACCACGACAGTGGCGACATGCTCGACAACCGCATCATCGCCAACAGTGTGCCCCAGACGATGCCGACAACCACCGCAATCGCGGTGATCTGCAGCGTAACCTTCATGCCGGTCCAGAGATACGGCAGCGCTCCGGGTATCGAGCTCCAGTCGAAGCTTTGCATCATCGGCCGCCGATGTAACCGGGCACGCGCGCCCACTGCTCGACCCAGCGCGCCAACACCATGACAACCACGTTGATCAACAAATACAGCACGGTTACGGCGATGAACGACTCGTACGGCTGTGAGGTGTAATCGACCAGCTGCCGACTCTGCGCCGCCAGCTCGAGCAGGCCGATGGTCGAGCACACTGCCGAGTTCTTGAACAAGCCCATGAACTCCGACGTCATCGGCGGAACGATGATGCGAAACGCCATCGGCAACAGCACGTAGCGATAGGTCTGCGGCAAGGTAAAGCCAAGCGCCAAGCCGGCGTTCTTCTGACCGCCGCCGAGCGAATGGATACCGGCATGCACTTGCTCGGCAACACGGGCGCCGGTGAAGCAACCGAGCGCGATGGTGGCGGCGATGAATTGCTGCACCATCGGATTGGATTGCTTGATCGCGTTGCCCAACGTCTCGGGCAAGAGCTCAGGAAAGACGAAGTACCAAATGAATAA
Source organism: Gammaproteobacteria bacterium (assembly GCA_016199745.1). Classification (NCBI taxonomy): domain Bacteria; kingdom Pseudomonadati; phylum Pseudomonadota; class Gammaproteobacteria; species Gammaproteobacteria bacterium. Next base: position 100,728 of record JACQFZ010000022.1, on the reverse strand, counting down.
TTGAATCAGTAACGGGATGTTGCGAAAGACTTCGACGTACACCGCAGAGCTACTACGTAGCCAACGGTTCGGCACGGTCCGCAACACGCCCATGAGCGAACCTAAGATCAGCGCCAAGATCCAGGCGCTGAGTGACAACACGACTGTGACCGTCAGGCCCGACAACATCCAGTCGAGATAGGTGGCGTTGCCGGATGGAGCCTGTTGTAAGAAGACGTTCCAGTTCCAGTGGTAGCTCACGGAAAGCACCTCTCCTACAACCTGGCTCGCGGCAACTCCCTCCCCCTGGGGGGTAGGGTCGGGGTGGGGGTGGGTTTAGCGTCACTGCGAAAACCCATCCCCATCCTGCCCTTCCCCTTGAAGGGGAAGGAACCTGCTAATCAGCTTTAGTGCTGGTATTACGTTGGCGACATAAAAACTACTCGAACGCCTTATCGTTCGGATTTTTATAAAGCGCCTTCACGTCGTCGCTCATCGGATAGTTGAGGTTCAAACCCTTCGGCGGCACCGCCGACAGGAACCACTTCTTGTAAATCTTCTCGGCCTCGCCGGAGGTCTGCACCTTAGCAATGGTCTTATCGACCACTTGTTTGAATGGCGCATCATCCTTGCGCATCATGCAGCCGTAAGCCTCACGCGATTGCGGTGTACCGACCACCGCCCAATCGCCGGGATTGCGCGCCTTCGCAATCTCGCCGTACAAAATTGCGTCGTCCATCATGAATGCCACCGCGCGGCCGCTCTCCAGCGTCAGAAACGATTCGCCGTGGTCTTTGGCGCTGATGATGTTCATGCCCATTTTCTTTTCGTCGTTCAACTTGCGAATCAGACGCTCGGACGTCGTGCCGGCAGTGGTGACGACGTTCTTGCCGGCGAGATTGGCAAAATCGGTGACGCCGGAATCCTTCTTCGTCAGCAGCCGCGTGCCGATGACGAAGATGGAATTGGAGAACGCCACCTGTTGTTGGCGCTCGGTGTTATTCGTGGTCGAGCCGCATTCGAGATCGACCGTGCCGTTTTGCACGAGCGAGATGCGATTCTGCGACGTGACGGGCACCAGCTTGACTTGCAGATTCGGCAGGTTCAGTTGCTTCTTGATCTCATCGACCGCCTTGAGCTGGATCTCCTGCGAGTAGCCGATCACTTGCTGCTTATCGTCGTAGTAGGAAAACGGAATCGACGATTCGCGGTGACCGAGCGAAATGGTGTTGGTCTCTTTGATCTTCTTCAGCGTGCCGGTGAGGTCTGCGGCCGCTACCGGTCCGGTAGTGACGATACAGGCGAGGAATATTCCGAGGGCGTGCCTTGCGTACATACGGTGTCTCCTTTCAGTGGGTCTTATGTGATTTGATTTAAAGCAGTGGCCAGCTGCTGCTGGCAACACGCTAAAGTAACACGTTACAAACACTTACCGTCTCGCTGACGCTATCCCTATACCGACCTATGCTTGCGTCGTGCAACTCGATCGCTATTATCAGTGACCCGGCCGAAGAATTTAGAACGGACCATAATCATAAGTCAGCAATACCCATACTTCTCACCGGAAACATGCGCGACAAAAAACGGAAACCCTCATGAAAGTGCTTGTCCTCGGCAGTGGCACCATCGGCGTGTCGACCGCGTACTACCTGACGAAGGCCGGCCACGAAGTCACGGTACTCGAACGGCAAAACGGGGCGGCGCTGGAAACCAGTTTCGCCAACGCCGGTGAAGTATCGCCCGGTTACTCGGCGCCGTGGGCCGGGCCGGCGTTGCCGCTGAAAGCCATCACCTGGTTGTTCATGAAACACCGGCCGCTCGTTATTTGGCCGAAGCTCGATCCGGCGATGTGGCGCTGGATCGCCAGCCTGCTACGCAACTGCACAACCGCCCGCTACGAGCTCAACAAGAGCCGCATGCTGCGACTCGCCGGATACAGCCGTGATTGTTTACGCGAGTTGCGCGCACAGACCGGCATTCAGTACGACCAGCGCACGCAGGGAACGCTGCAGCTATTCCGCACGCAGAGGCAATTCGACAGCGTGCAGACCGACATGAGCATTCTCGATCGTTTCGGCGTGGCGTATGAAAAACTCGATCGCGATTCCTGCATTCGCGTCGAGCCGGCATTATCGTTAGTCAAAGAAAAATTCGTCGGCGGCCTGCGGCTACCGGGCGACGAGACCGGCGATTGTTTTAAGTTCACGCACAACTTGGCGGCATTGGCGGAAGAACTCGGCGCAACGTTTCGCTTCAACACACGCATTCGATATATCCGCAGCGATGGTGCGCGCATTACCGGCGTCGTTACCGATGTCGGCGAATTCGTCGCCGATGCTTATGTGGTTGCGCTCGGCAGCTACTCGCCGCTGTTGCTGCAGTCGCTCGGCTTGCGGCTACCGGTCTTTCCTATTAAGGGGTATTCGATCACCGTGCCCATCGCCGATGCCAGCGGTGCACCGGAATCCACGGTGATGGATGAGACATATAAGGTAGCGGTCACGCGCCTGGGCGATCGCATCCGCGTCGGCGGCACGGCGGAGCTCGCCGGCTACAGTCTCAAGTTGCGCGACGCACGGCGGCAAACGCTGAACTACGTGGTTAACGATCTGTTCCCGCGCGGCGGCGATCTGTCGCGGTCCACTTTTTGGACCGGGCTGCGGCCGATGACACCGGACGGTACGCCGCTCGTGGGCAAGACACGCTACGCCAACCTATTTCTCAATACCGGCCACGGCACATTGGGCTGGACCATGAGCGCGGGCTCGGGACGTGTGTTGGCCGATGTGATATCGGGGCGGCCGGCGGACATCGACCTCAGTGGGCTGACGTTAGAACGCTACCGCGCCTCGGCATAAATAATATTTCCACCTTCGGTCGCTTGTATCGACGGCGGCCACGGATGCATCCGGCAGAGGTGCTTTTGGTAGTACTGCCGCTCTGCGTCGCGATAGACCGTCGGATCGTATGCCTGACCGGCGGCGTGTTGTGCCATCGACTGCTGTAGCGTCAGCGGCAGTTCCTTAATATATGCCTGACTATCCTGCTATCTATCGATTTTAACCGACTCTCGTGCATCCGACGCGGTGGGTTCGTTACCGCAGGCTTCACATCACATGACGGACGATCTCGTCGATACCGGCAAAGTCGCCTTGAAATAGAGGCAGTTTGTGCCGTACCCTAACGCCGCCTTGAAAGACTCAAGCACCGTATAACAACCTTCATACCACGCACTTGAGGAAATCTATCAATGAAGACACCGTTGGATTCACTCTGTGGCACCATTATTTCGGGATTGGTCCTCACCGTCGTTCTGTACGTGATCGTCGTCAATTTCTTGCAGCACTAATCGCTGACGCTCACCAATAACCGCTTAATGGGGGAAACATGGAATTAATTCTCGATCGTTGGTTGCACATTTGGGCCGGCATTACCTGGATCGGCTTGCTGTACTACTTCAATGCCGTGCAAATACCCGGCGTCGCCGCCGCTAAGGCCGACGGTACCGCTGCTGGCATCACCAAGCATATCGCCCCGCGCGCGCTGTTCTGGTTTCGTTACGCGGCGTTAGTCACCTGGCTAACCGGCGCCTTCTATTTAATGAGAGATCCCGATCGCCTAGGCTTCGTGAACGCGTTCTTGCTCAAAGGTTCGGCCGCCCCGATCGGCATCGGCGCCTGGCTCGGCACGATCATGCTGTTCAACGTCTGGTGCCTGATCTGGCCAAATCAGAAAAAGGTGCTCGGTATCACGCCGGCCGACGACGCCACTAAGGCCAAGTCCGCCCGTATCGCCTTCTTGGCCTCGCGCACGAACACCATGCTGTCGATGCCGATGTTGTTCTTCATGGTCGCCAGCGGCCACGGCTTGCCTGTCTTTTAAGCAGCTGACACACTGTTGTCTGACCGAGCCCGGCACTCCGCCGGGCTTTGTCTTTGGTGCCCGCGGCGCTTGCGTTGCTAAGCTAAAGGGCTAAAATCGTTTCCATTCAACGGATGGCGCCTCGCGCCGGAACGGTCAGGTTCAACGACCTGTCGTGATTGTTCCAGCGGGGGTGCCTTTATTATTTTGTATGACACACTTAATGCAAACATATGGGCGGCTACCGGTCGCCTTTGTCCGTGGTGAAGGGGCCTGGCTCTGGGATACTCAGGGCCGCAAGTACCTCGATGCGCTCGCCGGTGTCGCCGTGTGCAGCCTCGGGCACGCGCATCCGGGCGTGACCGAAGCGATCCGCGAGCAAGCGGGCCAGCTGCTGCACACCTCCAACTGGTACGGCATCCCACTGCAAGAACAGCTGGGTGACAAGCTTTGCCAACTCGCCGGCATGGAGTCAGCGTTCTTCGGCAACTCCGGTGCCGAAGCGAACGAAGCCGCCATCAAGCTCGCGCGCCTCTACGGCAACAAACGCGAGCGCCGCAATCCGACGATCATCGTCATGGAAGGCAGTTTCCACGGCCGCACACTCGCTACCCTTTCCGCCAGCGGCAACCGCCGCATTCAAGCCGGCTTCGAGCCGCTGGTGTCGGGCTTCAATCGCGTGCCCTACAACGATCTCGCCGCCGTTCGCCAAGTCGCCGAACATAATCCGGACGTGGTCGCGGTGCTGGTCGAACCGGTACTCGGCGAAGGCGGCATCGTCATACCCGAGCGCGGTTATTTAGAAGGATTGCGCGCACTGTGCGATCAACACGGCTGGTTGTTGATGCTCGACGAAATCCAGACCGGTCTGTGCCGTACCGGCCGCTGGTTCGCCTATCAACACGAACGTATACAACCCGATGTCATTACCGTCGCCAAAGCGCTCGGTAACGGCGTGCCGATCGGCGCCTGCCTCGCGCGCGGTGAAGCGGCGCGGCTGTTCCAGCCCGGCAACCACGGCTCTACCTACGGCGGCAATCCATTCGCCTGTCGCGCGGCGCTGGCGGTGTTGCAAGCGCTTCAGTCGGGCAAGCTGCAGGAACGTGCCGCCCTGCTCGGTCAGCGCATGCTCAACGGTTTGAAGCAACAGCTCGACGGCGTGAAGGGAATCAAACAGATTCGCGGTCTCGGCCTGATGATCGGCATCGAGCTCGATCGTCCGTGCAAAGAAATTTTGACACGCGCGTTGGAGCGCGGTGTATTGATCAACGTCACCGCCGACAAAGTCGTGCGGTTACTGCCGCCGCTCACTATCAGCGACGCCGAAGCCGATCAAATCGTTACGGTGGTTGCCGACAGCGTGCGCACCTTCGCGGGGTCGGCGTGACTACGCGGCACGTGCTGACGCTCGCGGATTTTTCCACCGCCGAGCTCAAGCGGCTGATCGCCCGCGCCATCGAGCTCAAACGTCTGCAGCAACGCGGCGAACGCCATGCATCGCTCGTTGGCAAAACCATGGCAATGATCTTCGATAAGCCATCGACCCGCACCCGCGTGTCGTTCGAAGCCGGCTTCGCCCAGCTCGGTGGCACCAGCCTGTTCCTTGCGCCGCGCGACCTGCAGCTCGATCGCGGCGAACCGATCGAAGACACCGCGCGCGTGCTATCGCGCATGGTTGACGTCGTCGTCATCCGCGCCGGCCATCACGCCATGGTCGAGCGTTTCGCCGCGCACTCGCGGGTGCCGGTTATCAACGCGCTCACCGACTTACATCATCCCTGCCAGCTGCTGGCCGATATGCAAACTTGGATCGAACAGCGCGGCGATATCAGCGGCCGCACTGCCGCTTGGGTCGGCGACGGCAACAATGTTTGTCATTCGTGGATGCAAGCGGCCAAGCATTTCGGTTTTAGCTTGCGCATCGCCACACCGGCCGGCTACGCGCCGAACGCCGATATCGTCAAAGCTTGCGGCAAGAGCGTTGTGCTATCGAACGATGCCGCGACGACCGTACGCGGCGCCGACCTAGTCGTTACCGACACTTGGGCGAGCATGGGCCAAGAGGCGGAAAAAACTAAACGCCAACAAGACTTCGGCGGCTTCGAAGTGACCGCCGGCTTGATGCAACAGGCCAAAGCCGATGCACTGTTCATGCATTGCCTACCGGCCTACCGCGGTTACGAAGTCACTGCCGATGTCATTGACGGCGCGCAAAGCGTCGTCTGGGACGAGGCGGAAAATCGCCTACACGCGCAGAAGGCATTGCTCGAGTTTCTGCTCACCCCTTAATCCCCCTGTTACGCCCAGCCGGGAACACGTCGTCGCTACGTGCCACCCGTGACAATATCGGGCACTTCGCCCGCTGGCAGGAAGATAGATGAAAAGGCTAATTTCGGGCCGAATTAGTCACTTACCCCTCGTCACTCGCGCATGCCAGAAGATTAAATTTGGTAGGTCCTAGCCTTTGGCCTAAAATGGCTACCGCTCAACTTCCCTAGTCGATTCGCCGTGGAAAAAAAGATCCTGCGCCTGTTGATCGTGGATGACTCGCCAGACGATGCCGAAATCGTTACAACGGCATTGAGCAAGGGCAATTACATGCTCAAGTCGCTGCGGGTACACGACCTCACCGGCCTGCAGGCAGCCATCGAGAAAGGCGAATGGGACGCGGTAGTCGCCGAGTATCAGTTACCGCATTTCGGCGCCGCACTGGTACTCGAATGGTTGCGTCGCGCCCAGCTCGATATTCCGCTACTGGTCCTGACGCGCGCAATCCGCGACGCCGATCTGCTCAAGATCATGCGCGCCGGTGCCCGCGACGTCGTCCTCAAAAGCCAACCGGCACGTTTGTTACCTGCGATCGAACGCGAGCTCGCCGTCGCCCACGAACGAGCGCTATACCGGCAAGCCACTAAATCGCTTAAGGAAATGGAAGACAAGCACCGCGCCGTCATTGAAAGCGCGCGCGAAGCGATCTGTTATAGCCAGGATGGCATGCACATCAACGCCAACAAACCGTACCTCGACATGTTCGAGTACGAAGATCAGAGCGAGCTCGAAGGCGTGCCGCTGATGAACCTGATCGACAAAGCCGACCAAACGCGCTTCAAAGAGTACGTGCGCAAAACCGGCAACAAGGCCGGCGCCGCGCAAGAGTTTCTGGCCGTGCGCAAGGGTGGCGCGTGCTTCCACGTCGAGGTTACCTTGTCGCCGATCATGATCAGCGGCGAGGCCTGCACCCAGGTGTTGGTGACCGACGTCTCCAAGCGTCGCGCGGTCGAGACCAAGTTGCGTTATCTCAACGAACACGACCCGCTGACCGGCCTCTACAATCGCCACTACTTCCTGCAAGAGCTAACGCGCACGATCGAACGCGCCAAAAGCGACGGCGGTACCAGCGGCGGCATTGTCTATGTCGACTTTCATGACCTGCGGCGAGTTAGCAAAACCCATGGTCACACCGCCGCCGACCGCTTCTTATTGGCGGCGGCGCGCATTTTGCGCGAGATCTTCGGCGAGCGGGCGGTGCTGACGCGCTGCGGCGATCATGAGTTCGCCGCGCTGTTGGCGAGCACGCAAACCGCACTATTGCGCGATCTGGCGCACCGCGCCGAGCAAGCGCTCAATGCCACGTCGTTCGACGACGACGGCACGCAGACCAAGTGCAACTGTCGGTTGGCTAGCGCACTAATCGATCGAACCGCCGACAACGGTCAAAAAATCCTGGCCAATCTTTATCACACGCTCGAGCTACAGAGCGGTACTTCGACCGCGGCAGCGCCGACACCGGCCGCAACCGCAGCACCGACAACTGCAGCGCCATCGCCGACGAAAGCCGCAACCGTGCCGAGCAAACCGACAACTAAGCCGGCGGTGACGGCGGCGCCAAAACCGGCAACGGCGCCAGCAGCCGCCACATCGACGCCGGCGGCTCCTTCGGCACCGCCGATTCTCACCACGCCGTCGGCGTCGGCAACCGCGGTACCGACCGAAGGACTCGAACGCCTGCAGTGGGCGATTCAGCAAGAAGCGTTCGAGCTGAACTATCAGCCGATTATCAACCTGCACGGCGACCCCGCCGAATATTTCGAAGTGCTGGTGCGCATGATCGATCCCAACGAACAACGCATCCCGCCCGGCCAGTTCATGCCGCTGGCCGAACAAACCGGCTTGGCAAACACTATCGACCGCTGGGTCCTGCGTCATGCGATCCGCGCGCTCGCCGACTTGCATCGACAAGATCGGCGCGCGACCTTCTTTATCAACTTATCGGCGAACGCGCTCAACGACGTGGAAATGGTGGTAATGCTGCAGCGCTGGTTGAACGAAAATGTTGTGCGCGGTCAACATCTGATTCTCGAGCTCGAAGAAGCAGCGATGCTGGCGCACGCCGGACCGGCGGCGGCGTTCATGCGCGCCGCCAAGCGCGTCGGCTGCGGCTTCTGCCTCGATAATTTCGGGCGCAACTTGGCGACGCTCAACCAGTGGCAAGAGCTGCCGATCGATTATTTCAAGATCGACAGCGGCCTCGTCAGCAACGTCCACAGCGACAACGCGATTCACGCCGCGCTCAAGCGCGCGGTCGAGGCCGTCAAGAAATTGGACCGCAAAACCGTCGCCAAGGGCGTGGAGTCGGCCGGTGCGCTCTCGGTGTTATGGACGCTCGGCGTCGATTATGCGCAGGGACACTATTTCCAACAGGCGGAATCCGCACCGGACTACGAGTTCGAAAACGAGACGACGCTGTCCTCCGAAGATAGTCCGCACTGGGCGACCACGAAAACCAAGAGCCGCTGATTCTTTTTCCGTTTCACCTCTTCTAACGTTTCATACGGGTCTTTAAACCATATGTCCGGTCAATATATTTACACGATGCACCGCGTTTCGAAGGTGGTCCCGCCGAAACGCGAAATTCTCAAAGACATTTCCTTGTCGTTCTTCCCCGGCGCCAAGATCGGCGTGCTCGGCTTGAACGGTTCCGGTAAATCGACACTGCTGCGGATTATGGCCGGCGTCGATCAGGACATCGACGGCGACGCGCGGCCGATGCCGAATATCCACATCGGTTACCTACCGCAGGAACCACAACTCGATCCGACTAAAACCGTGCGCGGCAACGTCGAAGAAGCGGTCGCTGAAACCAAAGCGCTGCTCGACAAGTTCAACGACATCAGCACCAAGTTCGGTGAGCCGATGTCGGATGACGAGATGAACAAGCTGCTCGAGGACCAAGCGAAACTGCAGGAAAAAATCGACGCCGCCGGTGCTTGGGAACTCGACCGCAAGCTCGACATTGCCGCCGATGCGCTGCGGCTGCCGCCGTGGGACGCTGACGTCACTAAACTATCCGGCGGCGAACGCCGCCGCGTCGCGCTGTGCCGGCTGTTGTTGTCGCAACCCGATATGCTGCTGCTCGACGAGCCGACCAACCATTTGGACGCCGAGTCGGTCGCCTGGCTCGAACGCTTCCTGCAGGATTATCCAGGTACCGTCGTCGCCGTCACCCACGATCGCTACTTCCTCGACAACGTCGCCGGCTGGATTCTCGAGCTCGACCGCGGCCACGGCATTCCGTGGAAAGGCAACTATTCCTCCTGGCTCGAACAAAAAGAAAAACGCCTAGAGATGGAAGAAAAGCAGGAAACGGCGCGCATGCGCACCATGAAGGTCGAGCTCGAATGGGTGCGCACCAATCCCAAAGGCCGGCACGCCAAGAGTAAGGCGCGTATCGCCCGCTACGAAGAAATGGCGTCGCAGGAATACCAGAAGCGTAACGAGACGAAAGAGCTGTTCATCCCACCGGGCGGACGCTTGGGCGATCTCGTGGTCGAGGCCAAAGGTTTGAGCAAAGGTTTCGGCGACCACGCGCTGATCGACAATCTCAATTTCAGTCTGCCGCGCGGCGGCATCGTCGGCATCATCGGCCCGAACGGCGCTGGTAAGACGACGCTGTTCCGCATGATCGCCGGCCAAGAGAAGCCGGATACCGGTGAGCTGCGTATCGGCCCGACCGTGCAGCTGGCTTACGTCGATCAATCGCGCGATTCGTTAGAAGGATCGAAGACCGTCTGGGAAGAAATCTCCGGCGGCCACGACAATATTTTGCTCGGCAAGCTCGAGGTGCCGTCGCGCGCCTATTGCGGCCGCTTCAACTTCCGCGGCACTGACCAACAGAAGTTCGTCAAAGATCTGTCCGGCGGCGAACGTAACCGCGTGCATCTGGCCAAGCTATTGAAGAGCGGCGGCAATCTGCTGCTGCTCGACGAACCGACCAACGATCTCGATGTCGATACACTGCGCGCGCTCGAAGACGCGTTACTCGAGTTCGCTGGCTGTGCCGTCGTGATCTCGCATGATCGCTGGTTCCTCGACCGCATCGCTACGCACATCCTCGCGTTCGAAGGCGACAGCCAAGTGGTCTGGTTCGAAGGCAATTACGCCGACTACGAGGCCGACCGCAAACGGCGCTTGGGTACCGACGCCGATCAGCCACATCGTATTAAGTACAAAAGGCTGGTCCACTAAAAAAGGTAAATCGCCAGGACGCATCCGCGTCCTGGCGATCAACACAACCCTTCACGAATTATTCACACCCACTGATTATTTTCGCCGATCAACGGCGACGCACAGCGGCGACTACGGATCGTGTTCATCGCGCGCATGCGTTACCATGCCGCGCCGAGATTGAACCCATACTGCCGAGGACTGGTACTCGCCTCGGACTTGGGCGCTAATCCGCCGCGGCGGTCGGGTCGACTGCATCCGACAGCCGCGCTAATGCGTATATATCAACCCAAACACTGTAGTGGAGATAACAAATGTTGAACGCTAAGAAAATTGCTGGTTTCGCTCTCGCCACCGCCGCTGCCGGCCTGTTCGCCACCTCGGCGATGGCTGACACCACCACCACCGCCGACGCCGGCAAAGTCGCTTGCACGGGCATCAACGCCTGCAAAGGCAAGAGCGAGTGCAAAACCGCGTCCAACTCCTGCAAGGGCCAGAACTCTTGCAAGGGCAAGGGCATGATGCACACCAAGACCGACAAGGAATGCACCGACAAGGGTGGCAAGGCCGAGAAGCAGAGCTAAGCTGCACTCGCAGGGCGCTCTCTTCGAGAGCGCCCTGCTTTATCTATGGTGACCATAGCAACAAAACCCCCCTACCTCGGCTTCGGTCTCGGCCTGCGCATTCCGCATTACGAAACCATTCTCGAGACGCAACCAGCGGTCGACTGGTTCGAAATCCTGTCGGAGAACTACATGGTTCCCGGCGGCAAGCCGCTCCATTATCTAGACCGCATTCGCAGTCGTTACCCACTGGTCATGCACGGCGTATCGTTGTCGATCGGCTCGACCGATCCGCTCGATCGCAATTACTTGCGGGAACTCAAAGCACTGGCGCAACGGGTTGAGCCGGCGTGGATTTCCGATCATCTCTGCTGGACCGGTGTGCACGGTAAGAACATGCACGATTTGCTGCCACTGCCTTACACCGAAGAGGCGATCGCGCACGTGGCCGATCGTATCGCCCAAGTTCAGGACACACTCGGCCGCCGTATCTTGATCGAAAATGTATCGAGCTACGTCAGCTACCGCGATTCGGCCATGAGCGAATGGGAATTTCTGACGAACGTAGTCGAACGTGCCGACTGTTTGATGCTGCTCGATATTAATAATATTTACGTCAGTGCCTTCAATCACGGTTTCGATGCGCAGGCGTATCTCGACGGCGTACCGCGCGAGCGCGTGCAACAGTTTCATCTCGCCGGTCATCGCCATCTTGGAACTCATATCATCGACACGCACGACGAGCCGGTGGTGGACGACGTATGGTCGTTGTACGAAACGGCGGTGCGCCGCTTCGGTCCGATATCGACCATGATCGAGCGCGACGACAATGTCCCCGAACTGGCTGAGCTGCTGGCTGAGCTCGATCAGGCGCGCCAACTGGCCGCCGGAATTATGGCGCGCAGCAACGCACCCACTTCCCCCTCTCCCTCCGGGAGAGGGATGGGGTGAGGGATGCGAATGATCGCCGCGATATCTCAAACCTCCCTCACCCCCATCCCCTCTGCCGAAGGGAGAGGGGATCGAGCCGTTGCGCGCTCGACGCACGCGATCTTGTAAGACATGCCGGCGCTGCACGATCTACAAAAGGATTTTCAAGAATACTTACTCGGCGCATCGAGCTCGGTCGTCAGCAAGATCAGTGACGCCGACGATATGACCGCCGCCGAGCGCTTACAAGTTTACGGCGAGGCTTATCGGTTACGGCTGCTCGAAGCATTGGCAACCGATTTCGTTGCGCTGCAGGCATACCTCGGCGCCGACGATTTTGCGGCGCTCGGCGAGGCATACATACAAGCGTATCCGTCGGCGCATTACTCGCTGCGCTACTTCGGCCAGTACATGGCGCGCTTTCTCGCCGCCACCGCGCCCTTCACAGCGACGCCGCTGCTGGCGGAGCTGGCAGCGTTCGATTGGGCGCTGACGTCGGCATTCGATGCCAGCGACGATCCGCTGCTGACGATCGACGACGTCGGCACGGTCGCGCCGGCCGACTGGCCCAACCTCTCGTTCCGCGCGCACGCGTCGGTCATTCGCCTGGATCTCCATTGGAACGCGCCGGCCATCTGGAAAGCGGCGGAAACAAAGCAAGAAGCATTGCCGACGCCGGAACAGACCGAGGTGCCGGTCGCTTGGCTAATCTGGCGCCACGATCTCAACAGCTACTTCCGCTCGCTCGCGGTCGATGAGACGTACGCGCTCGATGCATTACTGCGCGGCGACTGCTTCGCCGCCATCTGCGAAGGCTTGTGCGAATGGATCGATCCGGCCAACGTCGCCGCTCATGCCGCCGGTTTCCTCAAACAGTGGCTCGCTGACGGTATGCTGCGGGAACTGACCGTTGCCTAAGTCCGCGGACGCGCGATTCGCGCGCGCCTTGCCGCTCGGCTAGAATTCGAGCTGATACTCAACGGACATCGGTACCCCTGTGCGCTTCAGCCACCACGGCAAACCCCCAAGTAATCGCGACGACTGGTTCACTATCCGCAGCCTGCTGCCGTACCTGATGGAGTTCCGCGGGCGCGTGTTGTTGGCGCTGATATTCCTGGCGGCGGCCAAAGTCGCGAATGTGACGGTGCCGTTAGTACTGAAGCAGATCGTCGATACCTTCCAGCAGCCGCAGGCGTTGCTGACGATTCCGGTATTTCTGTTCGCCGCCTACGGCTTGCTGCGCTTAGGCAACGGCGTATTCGGCGAGCTACGCGACATTGTCTTCGTCAAAGTGACGCAACGCTCGATCCGGCGCGTAGCGCTGAAGGTGTTCGAACATCTCCATCAATTGAGCCTGCGGTTTCACCTCGAACGCCAAACCGGCGGCGTGTCGCGCGACATCGAACGCGGCGCCGCCGGCATCCGCTTCCTGCTCAACTTCATGCTGTTCAATATTTTACCGACGATCCTCGAGATCGCCTTCGTCGCCGGCATTCTGTTCTTCAAGTACGACCCGTGGTTCGGCATCGTCACGCTCGCCACGCTCGTGGTGTACGTGATTTTCACGCTTTGGGTGACCGAGTGGCGCATGGTGTTCCGTCGTACCATGAACGACATGGACTCGAAGGCCAACACCCGCGCTATCGACAGCCTCATCAACTACGAGACCGTAAAGTACTTCAACAACGAAGCCTACGAGACCAAACGTTACGACGAGACGCTGACGTTGTGGGAAACGGCGGCGGTGCGGAACCAAACATCGCTGTCATACCTCAACATGGGTCAAGGCGCGATTATCGCCGTCGGCGTCACCATCCTCATGGCGCTCGCTGGCATCGGTGTGGTCCGCGGCACAATGACGCTCGGCGACATGGTGTTGGTCAATGCCTTTTTGATCCAGCTGTATACGCCGCTCAACTTCCTGGGCTTCGTCTATCGCGAGATCCGCCATTCGCTCGCCGACATGGAGCGCATGTTCGGCCTGCTCGGACGCGACCCAGAAGTGTGCGACCCGTCGGATCAACGGGCGCTGACGATTCGCGAGGCCGAAGTGCGCTTCGAGCACGTCGACTTCGCCTACGAGCCCGATCGACAGATTTTATTCGACGTCAATTTCGAAATCCCGGCGGGCCAGAAGGTCGCGGTCGTCGGTTCCAGCGGCGGCGGGAAGTCCACCCTCGCCCGGTTGCTGTTCCGGTTTTACGACGTTACCAACGGCCGCATTCTGATCGACGGTCAAGACATTCGTAGCGTCACCCAGAAGAGCCTGCGGGCGCACATCGGCATCGTTCCGCAGGACACGGTGCTGTTCAACGACAGCATCTACTACAACATTGCCTACGGCCGCCCGGATGCCAGCCGTGATGAAATTATCCAAGCGGCCACGCACGCCCATATCCATCACTTCATCGAGTCGTTGCCACAAGGCTACGACTCGATGGTCGGCGAGCGTGGCCTGAAACTATCCGGCGGTGAAAAGCAGCGCGTTGCCATCGCCCGCACGATTCTGAAACGGCCACGCATTCTCGTGTTCGACGAAGCAACGTCGGCGCTCGATTCGCATTCGGAAAAAGTTATTCAAGAAGCGTTACGCGAAATCGCCGCCAAACATACGACGCTGGTCATCGCCCATCGACTGTCGACCATCATGGACGCGCACCAGATTCTGGTCATGGAAGGCGGACGCATCGCTGAGCGAGGTACCCACAACGAACTGCTCGCCACTAACGGCGTGTACGCGCATCTGTGGGCGCTGCAATTGAAGGAAGAAGAGGAACAACCGAACCGCGCGATCGCCGCCTCGTAGCGGCGATCGCTTCAGCTCCCGCGAAATTCGCGACGATACGCCGACGGCGAGATCTTGAATGCCGTCGCAAAGCGTTGCCGAAGCGATACCGACGATCCAAATCCGGCAAGCTGGGCGATGCGCTCGACCGGTTTGTCGGTGGTCTCGAGTAAGCGTTGCGCCATCGACAACCGCTGATTTAGCAGCCACTTACCAACCGTCGTGCCGGTCACCTGGCGAAAGCGCCGGGTGAACGTGCGCCGGCTCATCAACGCCCGCTTCGCTAGACCATCCAGGCGGTGCGGCCGTTCTAAATGCTTTGCCATCCCCGTCAGTACCTCCGAAAACCGATCGATGGTTTCCGTCTTCGGCAGCGGCTGCTCGATATATTGCGCTTGTCCACCCTGCCGATGCGGCGGCACTACTAAGCGCCGGGCCACACGGCTCGCCGCCTCGGCGCCGTATTGCCGGCGCAGCAAGTGTAAGCAACAGTCGATACCGGCGGCGGTCCCGGCCGACGTGAGCACGTCGCCGTCGTCGACATACAGCACGTCCGGCTTCACCTGCACCTGCGGGTAGCGCTTGGCAAACGCCGGCGCCCACAACCAATGCGTCGTCGCCGGCCGGCGATCGAGAATGCCGGCGGCGGCCAACACGAACGCGCCGAGGCACAAACCGACCAGCCGCGCGCCGCGCGCGTGCGCCTTGCGCAACGCCGTCAATAAATCCGCGGGTGGGAGCTCATCCGGGTTACGCCAACTCGGCACGATGATAGTTTTGGCCTTTGCCAAATCGCGCAAACCGTACGACACATTAATCGAAAATCCGCCGCTGGTTTGCAATGCGCCTCTTTCCGCGGCGCATACCAATAATTCGAACTTCGGTACACCGGCATCACACCGATCCTCGGCGAAAACGGCGATCGGCACGGCCAAATGAAACGGGCAGATATTGTTGAAGGCGATAACGGCAATCGTATTGGCGCGCATTGACCGAGCTCGGCACGTTAGCGAATGACCCGATTCTATCGGTGAATGTCATTCGGGTCACTGGTCGAAGCAGCGGCGACGATCATAATGTCGGCGTGGATTCAGTGGGGAGATAACCATGAAAGATATTCTGATTCGTAACGCCGAGCCGACGGATTATTCATTTCTGATTTCCGTGGTTAATGACTGGTGGGGCGGCCGTCACATGGCCGACATGTTGCCGAAATTATTCCTGGTTCATTTTCGCCCAACCAGTTTTGTCGCCGAGCACGAGCGTGAGATCGTCGGCTTCGTCGTCGGCTTTGTTTCGCAAACTTTCAAGAATGAGGCGTACATACATTTTGTGAGCACGCACCCGGAATTTCGAAAACGAGGTCTCGGACGCTTGCTGTACGAGCGATTCTTCGCCGCCGCGCAAACCTCCGGTCGCAACGTTATTCGTTGTGTTGCCGCACCGATCAACAAGGCGTCGATATCGTTTCATCTGCGCATGGGCTTTTCGATTGAACCGAGTGAAAAAACGATCGACGGAATTTCATTCGTAGGAGATTACGACGGTAACGGCGCGGATCGCGTGCTGTTCAGCAAAAGGCTGGATCTTGCCGAATCACCGAAACATCCTTGCTAGTCACAACTCAAGCTCAGGAGAATCGATATGCCGCGCCGCGCGCTCGTCGTTATCGACGTTCAGAACGAATATGTCACCGGCAATTTAGCCATCGAGTTCCCCGACGTTCGTCGTTCGTTGTCTAATATCAGTAAGGCGATGGACGCCGCCGACGCAGCGGCGATTCCGATCGTCGTCGTGCAACATACGTCACCGACCGGATCACCGGCGTTCGCCAGAGGAACGGCCGGCTGGGAGCTGCACGACATCGTCAACGCCCGACCGCGCACGCATTACATTGAGAAAAAACTTCCGAGTGCGTTCGTCGGCACCGATCTCGCCGAATGGATCGGCACGCATCGGATCGACACGCTCGTGGTCGTTGGTTACATGACTCAGCATTGCGACGACTCGACGGTAAAACATGCCGTGCACGCCGGGCTTGCCGTGGAGCTATTGGCCGACGCCACCGGTTCGCTGTCGTATGCCAATCGCGCCGGCACGGCCAGCGCCGAAGAAATTCACCGTGTGTTGACGGTGGTGATGCAGTCATCTTTTGCAGCGGTAATGCGCACGGAGGAATGGATTACCGCCATACGAACGGGCAAAGCGCCTGAGCGCGATAATATTCTTGAATCGAACCGACGTGCCCGGGCGGTTACGTCGATCTAAAAAGCGATCGTGGTAGTTATTAAGCGGTCGACTCGTTCGGTAGGTCGCGCACGACGATACGATTGCGGCCGTTCTGTTTGGCGATGTAGAGACGCTTATCGGCAACGAGGATAAGATCGTCTAGGCTCTCGCCGCCGTCGGCGCCATAGGACGAGACGCCGCCGCTGACGGTCAACGACATCGCCTGTCCGCCGACCAAGAACGGCGTCTTCTCGATCGTCTCGCGCAACCGCTCAGCGAACAGCGCCGCACCAAGGCGGTTGATATTCGGCAGCAGGATCGCAAACTCTTCGCCACCGATACGCGCCGGTGTGTCCTCGGTACGCGAATTCGCCACCAGCACGTTGGCCAAGCCGACTAACGCATCGTCACCGGCCATATGACCAAAGGTATCGTTGACCTTTTTGAAATGATCGATATCGATCACGACCAGCGACAAATCTTGACCATGGCGGCGCGCCAACGCGAAGTGGCGCGTGCCGGTTTCGGTGAAGGCACGGCGGTTTTTAAGCAGCGTCAGCGGATCGGTGGTCGCTTGTTCTTGTAACCGCTGCTGGCTTGCCTCCAATTGGCGAATAGTACGAGCGAGCTTGTGGTGCACACCGACACGGGCCTGTAGCTCGATGGCATCGACCGGCTTAACGATGAAATCGTTGGCGCCGTTGGCGAATGCCTTATCACGCTCGGACTTGTCATCGGCGGTGGTCATAACGATCACCGGCAAGCTATGCAGCCAACGGTGCTCGGAGCTACGAATTTTGCGTAACAGCTCGTGGCCGCTCATGTTCGGCATTTGGATGTCGGTGACAACCAGGTCGATTTGGGGATCGCTCGCCAAGATATCCCACGCTTCTTGGCCGTCGCGCGCGTGCCGGACCTGGTAACGTCCGTTGAGATAACGATGCAACAACGTCGCCGAGGTTTCGGAATCTTCCACCAGCAGCAATTGCGGCAACTCATCCGGCGCCGGTGTACGGTTTGACATGGAAGGACAGCTCGTTCGGGCGTTTAGTTTAAGAGAAATATAGCCGAGGCGGTGCGCGGCGTCTGCACGAGCGAATTCCAGCCGTTTATAAGCCGATTCCACCGCAGCAAATTACACCGTTTCCAACCGCGCCGTCGGAATTTCGGCGTGGTGAGCGGCAAGCGCATGCGTAGTTCGCTCAGCGGGTGCCGATGCCGAACCAGCGCCGCCGGCAGCGCCGACCAATCGCCGCGTATCTCGGTCGCCACCAATCCGCCGGCAGCACCGTGATCGACGTAATCGCGCGAGGCGATGTAGTAATGCGCCGTAATCGGATAAAGCGGTGTTTGGAACGTATGGCCGCCGGCAGCGGGCTCCGGGCCGCTGCCGGCGGCCTGCCACAGAGCAATGCCGAAACCGTCGCGCAACCGGCCGGTAAACTCGATACTCAGCGGCCCTGCCATTCAGCGCGCCCGCCGCTGCTGGCCAGCGGTTAACGCGATCGGCGGCCGTTCCAACAAGTAACCGAGACAATCCTCGCGAATCGCCCGCACGTTGACGGTAAACATCGCCGGCATTAGCGGCACCGCCGTCCGAATCTCGCCATCGCTGATGCGCAGGAATTTGATCGATCAAGCTCGGTCCTGCCGGCAACACCCGATGTTCGATCCGCAAATGCGGGCAACCGTCGTCGCCGAAGCCGATCAATGGCCGGTTCCAGCGTCAGATGGTGTCATTGTGCAACCGCACATGTGCGAACGTGTCCGGTCGGTCGTCCTTCAAGATCGGCAGCAACACGACGTGCCGCGCTACATTTTCATGGAAGCACTCGATCAGCGACTCTTGCACATAACCGTCGCCCAATGTCACGCGCGGTGCGCTACCGGCCGGTGTCAGATCTACCGACTGTTCGAACAGCGGGATCCGCGTCTCGTCCCACAGATCGCGGCCGAACAGGAACGGCGAGTTTGCCGCTACCGCCACCATTGGTGCCGACAAAATCACCGCAAGGTTATAGAGGCGCGCCGCACGTTCCGGCGCGACTTGCAGATGGATCTGAAACGAGGTTGCCGCGGCCTCCAGCATCACGTCACGATGGATAGTACGCAGCTGCTCGCGACCGCTGATATGGAGCGCGATCGGCTCGCCGCGGCGCAAGCGAAAAACCTGCTCGTTGAGCGCGCGATAACGTTCCTGGGCCGACATGCGCTCGAGCGTGAGGTGATCGTCGGTTAGCGTCGGCAGAATACCGACCGCTAGTAATTCAGTGTCGAACTCACGGGCGACGGCGTTACATTGTTGCCAGAGTCGATCGATGTCCTGTTGCATCGCGCGCAACGCGCCACCACACAGACGTTGCGGCGGCCCGTTGATCTCGATATCGAACCGCGCCAGCTCAGTAACGACAGCGGGACTACAAAGTCGGTCGAGCAAGGCGGCGTTGACGGCACATGGCTGCCCGGCAGCATCCACTAGACAAGCTTCGACCTCGTAACCGCCGGTCGGCTCGACCGGCGGAAATACGGCACTCTGCAGGCACTCTTCCAACAACGCCGTCTCGTGCAACAAACGACAGCGGTATTCCGCAAAATCCTCGGACCGAAAACGGTGCGTCCCTATCTCCTCGCCCATAAACGTTTCCCTCCGTCAGTCTTGCTTACACCTGACAAATGGACGGTCTTCCGAGGCCATCTTATACTTCAAGCAATATTAACCCCATCAGCAAACTACCTCCCCCTCTCCTCCGGAAGAGGGACGGGGTGAGGGAATCAAGCACGACCCTATGCGCCCCGCTCATATCTTGGCCATCCTCGACCGTGAATACCAAAGCGCCCGTCACGGGCACCACACGCCGGTAATGCTGTGGGGACCGCCGGGTGTCGGCAAATCGCAAATGGTGGCGCTGGTGGCAGCGCGGCACGGCATACCGGTCATCGATCTGCGCTTATCGCAGATGGAACCAACCGATCTGCGCGGCATTCCGTTTCGTATTAACGAGGTCGTCGAGTGGGCGATTCCGGCGATGTTGCCGGATGCGGTACGGCATGGGCCGTTCGGGATTTTGTTTCTCGACGAAATCACCTCGGCCGCACCGACCGTATCGGCCGCGGCTTATCAATTGATCCTCGACCGCGCCCTCGGTAACTACGAGGTCCCGCCCGGTTGGGCGATCTTCGCCGCCGGCAATCGCCAAGGCGATCGCGGCGTCACTTACAGCATGCCGGCGCCGCTCGCCAACCGCTTCTCGCACTTCGAAGTCGAAACCCATCTCGACGACTGGGTCGCCTGGGCGCACGAGCACAAACTCGATCAACGCTTGATCGGCTTCCTGCGCTTCCGCCCGGAGTTATTGTTCCAATTCGATCCGGCGCACAACCCAGTCGCCTTTCCGAGCCCACGCTCGTGGGAATTCGCCCATCGAGCGCTCGCTAAGTTCGGCGATCAACCGCAGCTCCTGCTCGGCGCACTGCAAGCATGCGTCGGCCCAGCCGCCGGCGTCGAGCTCAAGGCGTTCATCGACAACATCGAGCGCCTGCCGGACGTCGAGGCCATCGTCAACGGCCAAGCGGCGCCAGTGCCGAAAGAGATGGATCTGCAATACGCCGTCGCCTCGGCGCTGGTCGCCCGCGCCATGCGCGCCCGCGGCACACCGGACGAGACCAAGGTCTACGGCCATATCCTCAGCTACGCCAATACCTTCCCGACACGCGAGATGGGCGTGATGCTGGTGTCCGACCTGCAACGCGCGGTCGGCGAGCAATTGTTCAAGCTGCCGCAGTTCGGACAATGGGCGAAGAACATCGCCGATGTGATGCTCTACGACCTTTGGCGAAAACCGGCCGGCCGCACCAATTAATAATTACCGGCGCCGATGGACCCGCAAGACGATATCGAACGCAAGCTGACCGCCGCCCGCGCGCAGCTCGTCACCGAAAAACCCTTCCTCGGCGCATTGGTCTTGCGCCTGCCGCTGGTGAAGGCGGATCCCGATTGGTGCCAAACAACCGCGACCGACGCGCGCTCGCTCTATTACAACCGCGCTTATATCGAGGCGCTTAATCTCGAGCAAACCAAATTCATGTTGGCGCACGAGGCGCTGCACTGCGCGCTGTCGCATTTTCATCGACGACAACACCGCGCGAAGCAACGTTGGGATGTCGCCTGCGACTACGCGATCAATTCGTTGCTAGTCGCCGACGGTCTGCAACCGCCGTCGGGCGCGTTACTGCAGACGGTGTTTCAAGGTATGCCCGCCGAACAAATTTATCCGTATATCAAAGAAAACCCCGACGAGCATACCCTCGACAAACATCTCTACGACGACGCCAACGACGGATCGAGCAAGGGCGCGCATAGCAGTAGTGGTACCGACGAGGCACCGCCGCCGAGTGACGCCTCGACTGGCGGTGACCGAACCCCGGATAACAACGAGCCGCAACGCGGTGCACCGAAACCGCCGCCGCTGGGCGGCGCCGAGCGCGAGCAACTGGCGGCGCAGTGGCAACTTAGCCTGGCCGGTACCGCACAAGCGGCGCTACGGGCCGGCAAGCTGAGCGAATCGATGGCGCGGCTCATCGGCGATTTACTGCAACCGCAACTTCCCTGGCGCATGCTGCTCGCGCGCTACATGACTAACGTCGCCCGCACTGACTACAGCTTCGCCCGCCCGAACCGTCGCGAAGGCAAGGCGCTGTTACCGGGATTGCGCTCCGGCTGCGTCGACATTGTCGTAATCGTCGACACTAGCGGCTCGATCGAGTCGGACGAGTTGCGCGAGTTTCTCACCGAAATCAATGCCATCAAAGGCAACATCAACGCCCGCATCACACTGCACGCGTGCGACGCAATGCTGGCAACCCACGGACCGTGGATCTTCGAACCCTGGGAAGAGGCGCGCCTACCGTCAGAGCTACATGGCGGAGGCGGTACGCGCTTTACACCGGCGATTGCATGGGCCGAGCAGCTGGATCGATCGCCCGATTTGTTGCTCTACTTTACCGATGCCGACGGCGAGTTTCCGGAACGCGAGCCGACGTTCCCGGTGTTGTGGTTAGTAAAAGGCAAAAAGCCGGTGCCGTGGGGACAGCGCGTCCAGCTTAATTAATCGAGCGATTTCTGATTAGAGACGGTAACAAAATGAACGTTGGCACGTTAACTCCCTCCCCTGAGGGGGAGGGGACGGCTACGTTAAAGCTATTTCATTTTGTTACCGTCTCTTAGAAGAAACTTTCCGGCGCCACGGAACAAATGCTTCGCATCGGTTTGATCGATGACATCACCTAGAAAATACAGCTCAGGATTACGTCGGGTGAATAACAAGCTGACTGGCGAAACTTCGCGGAATACCAGAGCGCTTTAGGAAGACCGGCTGTACTGCTTCTGATAGTGCATGACTTTGCGCACGTATTCCTGTGTCTCCGGATACGGCGGCACGCCGCGATGGCGAATCACGGCTTGCTCACCGGCGTTGTAAGCGGCGAGCGCGAGCTTGTGCTTGTTGTTAAACATACCCAGCAGATAGCGCAAATGTTTAACACCGGCGGCGATGTTCTGCATCGGGTCGTAGATGTCGTTGATGCCGTAGCGCTGTGCGGTTTGCGGTAACAGCTGCATCAAACCGAGTGCGCCTTTATTCGAGCGGGCATACGGATTGAACGCCGATTCGACATGCATCACCGCTTTTACCAAGGCAAAGTCCACCTTGTTTTCCGATGCTAGCCGATGAATCATGCGATCGTACGCCGATGGGTCAGCGCGGAAGAACTGCGGGTTCTGATGCGCCACCAATTGACCCATGCCCTTCGCGACGTCGCCGCTGCGAACCAACTTATACAGCGGATTAGCCATGGCATGATCGGTCACCACGCGCGACCCGTCCGGCAGCTCGTAAACGTAAATCCCCGCTTGCGCTACCGGTGTCGCCACCAGATAGCCCATGATGATCGCCCATCCCAACCGTTGACTGATCGACATAGCGGTAAACCTCGCATTCGCTTTCCCTGACACAAAGCACAGGCTGTGCCAAATAAGCAGAAATTAGAGGTTTTTCGCCTAAGTATCGGTTTTTGTTGGGCCGACAATCGGACGAGCCACCATTGAATGATCAGACCTGCGGGACAAACGGCACGGTACCGTTCATCCCGCGCCTGCGTTTTATATTTCCGGGAACACGTGCAACTCTTCGCGCAGAATAGCCAACCCAGGATGGGCGCTGATACCCAGACGAACGTAGGTATCTTCGATACACGCCACCACCACACGAATCGGCCCGCGCGCGAAGATCTCGCCGATTGGCGTTTTTGGATCGATCGTAGGATCGAGCGCGATGCACAAACTCTGCTTAACCTTGCGACTCACAATTAACATCGTCAACGCTCCTTCCGTTTATCGCTTGATCGCAATGCGCTGAGCAGCTCCTCACCGAACGTTGCCGCGTCGGGCATCGCCAGCAGTTGATGCAATCCCAACCCAAAAGCATCCGCGAGTTTTTCCAAGTTATCCAAGCTGATGTTACAAGCCGACCGCTCGACAAGACTGATGTATGTCCGATGCAATCCGCTTGCCGTGCCAAGCTGTTCCTGTGACCAGCCACGCATCAACCGTAAGATCCGTAAATTCTGCGCGAGCAGAGCCCTTGCCCTCTTTCCCATGGCGTTCATTATGTTGTTGCTTATGTCGCCGTCTACAGCGGTTGATTCTCGCTGTGACGTGTTTATGTATCGATTCGCAGAAGATAATTTCCAATCCGCGTCGCCCTTTATGCATTGGCGCAACCCCACACCCATAAACTCTCCCACTGAACTACGTGCAACAAATAGCACGATATCGTGCTATAGTAAAGAAATGCAAATAGTGCGTTTGCGTAAGTCAGGGGACATTCACTGAATAAGGCGCGGCCAACCCATGAGGGAAATATTGGCGATGCAATGCATCGTTCGCTCGACGTTAACAACTTTCACCGCAGGTCGATGCTTTGTATGGCACCAAGAAAACTTGGTCTCGCTGTCGCTTCCGAAGACGGAAACTATTTTTGGCAGAGTAAAATTTAATTTGGGCGTTTGCCGGAAAGACAATGCTGACTTAAACTCCTATTTTTTTTTGCGCGGCGTACGCGGATTTTTTTTATAAACGCCGCGCTGCTCGCGACTCTCGATAAACGTTTCAACGTCGTCGGACGTGGTCAGCCAATTGCGGCCAAACTTGCGCGCGCGCAGCCGACCGTTCTCCGCTAGCCGGCGCAGATAGTCGCCCGAATAGCCGTAGGTCTCGGCCGCCTGCGATAGCGTAATGAGGTCGTCTTTCTTTTTTGCCATGACTTAACCTACTGGTCGTTTGTACCTACGCCATCCCATCCGGCCAGGCAGTCGCATCGACCAAAATCTCAACACCTAAAGCTGGCACGATTCCGGCCGCCGGAATCGCGTCGCCACGGCGCCACGCCGCCATCGCCTCGCGCTTGTGCGCGCCGGCGACGACAAACAATACCTGCTGCGCCCGGCTCAGTCGGCGCGCACTCAATGTTACCCGCTCCGACGGCGGCTTCGGCGCCTCGCGCACGGGCAACACATCAACGGTATCGCTCGGATTCCACAGGCCGGGGAATAAACTCGCGGTATGGCCATCCTCACCGAGACCGAGCAACACGAGATCGAATAACTCGACCGGCGCCAACCGATCGGCATACAGCGTCGCCGCTTTTTCCGGTCCAAATTCGGCCGAAATCGGCCGGATCTGCGCACCGGGAATCGCTACATGGTTCAACCATACCTGGCGGGCGCGCTGGTCGTTGCGATCGGTGTGACCGGCCGGCAGACAGCGCTCGTCGCCAAAATAAATATGCCAACGACCCCAATCGGACACCGCCCCTGCCAACTGAGCGTACAGCCGCTGTGGCGTGTCGCCGCCGGCGAGAACGATGGAAAAATGGCCGCGTAGCTCGATCGCTTGCGCCGCCGCCCGCAGAATGGCGCGGACCGCGTGCAGCTCAAGATCTTCGATATTGGGATAAATATGCCAGCGACGGATTTGTTGCATGCGTTTTAGCCCTCGTTACGCCAAGCCTGATCCTTGTGATCGAACAGACGGTTCGCCTCTTCCGGACCGCTGGTGCCCGCGGGATAAGTATGGACGAAATCTTTATTTTTCGCCCAATATTGCAGAATTGGGTCGACCACCCGCCACGACCATTCGACCTCGTCGAATCGTAAAAACAGGCTGCGATCGCCTTCGATGACGTCGAGCAGCAGCGTCTGGTAAGCCTCCATCGACACCACTTGGGTCGTGCGGTACGAGGCATTCAACGACAAGGGACGCGAGCGCAGGACGAGCCCGGGCTGTTTGGCTTGGATCTCCAGGCGCATGCCCTCGTCCGGCTGGATCGACAAAATAATCCCGTTGGGATCGATGCGGTCGCCGGCGCTACCGTCGAACAATAATTGCGGCGGCTGCCGGCAACGAATGGCAATGAACGAGGTCTGCCGCGCCAGGCGCTTACCCGTGCGCAGATAGAACGGCACGCCGTGCCAACGCCAGTTGTCGATATAAAACTTGGCAGCGACGAAGGTCTCGGTGGCGGAATCACGCGGCACGTTCGGCTCGTCGCAATAACCGGGCAGCCCATTGCCGGCGACGTACTGCCCACGCACCGCGTAAGAATCGACGGCGTCCAGCGGAATCGGTCGGATCGAACGCAGTACCTTCACCTTTTCATCCCGTAGCGCGTCGGCCTCGAGCTGTGCCGGCGGTTCCATGGCGACGACCGCCAGCAGTTGCAACAAATGATTCTGCACCATATCGCGCAACGCACCGGCACGATCGTAATAGTCGGCACGATTGCCAATGCCGCCGGCCTCGGCGACGGTAATCTGCACGTGGTCGATAACCTGACGATTCCAGATCGGCTCAATTAACGTATTGGCAAAGCGGAACACAAACAGGTTCTGCACCGCTTCCTTGCCGAGGAAATGGTCGATGCGATAAATCTGCTCTTCGTCGAAATACCGATGGAGTTTGGCGTTCAGTTGACGCGCGCTGTCGATATCCTCGCCGAACGGTTTCTCGACGACGATGCGGTGGCGACCACGCTGGCGGTTGATGCCGGCGCGATTGAGATGCTCCACGACATCGTCGAAATCGGCCGGCTTGATAGCTAGATAAAATATTATGTTCTCGCAATTCGCGTGCACGCGACCGAGCCGTTGCAGCAATCGTTGGTACATCGCGGCATCGTGCAAATCGCCGCTGACATAATCGAACCGCTGCGCGAACGATGCGGCGGCATCCGACCGGTAATGCTCCGGCAACCGTTCCTGTAGTACACCCTGCAGATACGACAACCACTGCTCGCGCGGCATCTCCCGGCGCGCACAAGCGACAAAACGCAGTTTCGGCGGTAAGTGGCCGTTGACATCGAGCTGATACAACGCCGGCAACAACAGCAGGCTGGCGAGATTGCCGGTCGCGCCGAAAATAACGAAGGTACAGGGTTCGCCGGTTGCCATGTCAAACCTTCGGCTTCAGTCCGTGGCCACCGAAACCCTGGCGCATCAACGCCAACAACCGCGCGGCGTAATCCGATTTTCCCTGGCTGGCAAAACGCATCATGAGCGCCAGGCTCATCACCGGCGCCGGCACGCCCTGCTCGACCGCCTCGATCGCCGCCCAACGGCCTTCACCAGAGTCGGCCACATACGGCGCGACATTGTCGCGGCTCGCATCTTCGGCCAAGAACTCGGCCGTAAGGTCGAGCAACCAACTGCGGACGACGCTACCGTGGCGCCACATCTCGGTGATTGCCGCCAGATCAAACGAAAAATCGTCCCGCGCTTCCAACAACGCCAGCCCTTCGGCATACGACTGCATCATGCCGTACTCGATGCCGTTATGAACCATCTTCACGAAATGACCGGCGCCGACCGGCCCGCAATGTAACCAACCGCGATCCGGTGCCGGCGCCAACGCCTTTAGCACCGGCTCAATTTGGCGTACCGCCGGCGCCGCCCCGCCGACCATCAACGCGTAACCTTCTGCCAAGCCCCAGATACCGCCGGAGACGCCGGCGTCGATGAAAGGCAGACCGCGCGCACTGAGGGTCGCTGCCCGGCGCATCGAATCTTTGTAATGCGAGTTAGCACCATCGATGACGATATCGCCGGGTGTCAGTAATCCCGCCAACGAGACGATTTGCCGTTCGGTAATTTCACCGGCCGGCAACATCAACCACAGCGCGCGCGGTGTGGCGAGTTGCTCGACCATGTGTTCCAGCGTATCCGCCGGCACGCAGCCGGTCTCGTCAGCCAATGCGCGCGTGATCGCCGTGTCGCGATCGTAAGCAACGACGTGGATATCGGTGCGCCGCAACCGCCGCACCATATTGCCGCCCATGCGGCCTAAACCGATCATACCGAGTTGCATGCGACGTTCGTCCAAGTGATTACATCAGAGCTGAGTAAAATCGGATGGCTCGATCGAGGTCGAGCACCGGAATATCGAACCAGACGACGGGATTAGCCATGCACTCCCTCCAGGATCACGTGACGAGCTCGAACATTATCGCTCGCGCTGGCCGGATCGTCAGCCATTTCACACTAACGCTCGCGCAATGCCCACGCGCATTACCCGGTACTGTCACTGCATCCAGAAACACACGACCCACGTAGTAACTTTCATGACTCCCGTCGATGAGCTGGCGACACTGCTTGCGCGTTGTGCGCAGCGCGACCGCGCGGCACTCAAGCCACTCTATCGGCTGACCGCACCGCAACTATTCGCCATCGCCCTACGTATATTGAAGGTCAGTCATCGCGCCGAAGAGGCATTGCAGGACGGATTCATGCGTATCTGGCAACACGCCGCCGACTATCGACCCGAACGCGCCCCGCCGATGGCGTGGATGGCGACCGTCGTGCGCTATCAGGCGTTAGATCTGCGTCCACACGACGCCATCATCGATGTCATCCGTCCGCCGTCGATGGACAGCGACATCGATCACCCATCCGGCCCATTGCCGCATACCGAACGCCAGCACCGGGCCCAAGGGTTACAGCGCTGTCTGGAACGACTCGATGCCAAGCAGCGGCAAACAATTCAGCTGGCGTTTTACCAAGGCTTAACCCACTCGGCGCTGGCGGTACACCTCAACGAAAAACTCGGTCCCGTCAAAAGCCGGGTACGACGCGGTCTCGACCGCCTGAAGATCTGCTTCGACGAATGAACTACCGCGACCCCACATTGCGCGAAAGACTGGCGGCCGAATTCGTGCTCGGCACGCTGCACGGTGCCGCCCGCCAGCGCTTCCTGCGCTTGTTACGTACGGACGCTGCCCTGCGCGCCGATGTCACCGCTTGGGAACGTCGTTTAAGCGAGTTATTGCTACAAGCGGCAGCACCACCGGTCGCGCCGCCGGCACGGGTTTGGCGAGCGATCGAGCGCCGGCTCGATAACCAGCCGCATTTGCCCGGATGGCGCCAGCGGTTATCGTTCTGGCGAACGTTCGCCATCGGCGCCGTGGCGGCAGCGTTACTGCTTTACATCGGCGTCACGCCGCTAACGTCGCCACCAGCAGCACCATCGTTCATGGCGATGCTACAAGACCGCCAAGCGCAATCGACTTGGTTGATCAACACGACTCGTACCACCGGCGAAATCGTCATCAAACCACTGCAACCGCAAACGCTGGCGCAGCAGCGTGCGCTCGAGCTTTGGTTGATCCCCGCAGACGGTACCCCACGATCGCTCGGCTTGATTGCGCCCACCGACGCCACCACCCTGGTCGTCGCCCAGGCACTGCAACCGATGTTGATTCCAGGCGCGCTATTAGCGATCAGTCTCGAACCCGCCGGTGGCTCGCCAACCGGCTCACCGACTGGGCCAGTGTTGTTCAAAGGCGCCTGGCATTCATTGAGCTAACTATCGCCAACCATCAGTGCTCCTGCGCTTTTGCTGCTCGCCGTCTATCTGCGACTGACCGACGATTGTCTAACGACGACTCACACCGAGTTCCCATTGAATCATAGTGGTCGGGGATGGAACCCACAGGAGCACCAATGTATTCACCAGCGCACGTCGTCGCCGCTGTTGTAGCAGCGCTAATCGCCGGCTGCGGCAATTCGACCAGCGGATCCACGGCCGGAGAAGCAGCAGCAGGTAAAGCCAAGTTGTCAGCAACACAACTTGATCTCAAGTGGAACCCAAACACCGATACGATCACCGGCTATTTGGTTTATTACGGACGGAGCAGCGACGACACTCCGACGTTACTTTCCGACATCAGCCTCGACAGTCCCGGCTTCAATCCAAAAACCCCCAGCGTGAGCTACATCGCTGAGCGCGACCTTAGTCTTACGACCGGCGATTTTGTTTGTTTTCGGTTAAAGGCGTACGCGCGAGGTCTTGAATCGGCGTTTTCCGAATCGACCTGCGGAACGATCATCTAAGGAGGGACAAATAGTTCGGTGACTCGCTCGCAAAAGCGCAGCAAAAAAATTCTGCGCTTTTGCGTCTCCGCCTAAAAATTAATTCAGAACGCCATGGCACTACCTTAAATGAATATCCCCTCTCCCCGCTTGCGGGGAGAGGGCGAGGGAGAGGGGTACGTGAAGTATCGATGGTTTTACTTTCACCCCCTCTCCCTAACCCTCTCCCCCGAAAAGCACGGGGGAGAGGGAATAAGAGGCAATGGGGCGTTACTTGAAAATCGTTAAGGTAGCGCCAACGAATTCAGAACGCCTACCCGACCCATACGCGCGCATTGCGGAACATACGCAGCCACGGGCCGTCTTCGCCCCATTCGTCCGGGTGCCAGGAATTCGCCACGGTGCGGAACACGCGTTCCGGATGCGGCATGAGGATGGTGAAGCGGCCGTCCGCCGTGGTCACGCCGGTGATGCCGTGTGGCGAGCCGTTCGGATTGTAGGGATAGCTCGCCGCCAGATCGCCGCGGTTGTCGACGTAACACAACGCCACTTGCCGATCGAGGATCAGCCGTTGCATCTGCTCTTCCGAGCGGAATTCGGCGCGACCCTCGCCGTGCGCCACCGCGATCGGCAACATCGAGCCGGTCATGCCACGGAAAAATAGCGATGGATTATTCGGAATCTGCACGCGGCAGACGCGCGCTTCGAACTGCTCGGACAAATTGCGCACGAAGTGCGGCCATTGCTCTGAGCCCGGGATCAGCTCGCGCAAGTTCGACATCATCTGACAACCGTTGCACACGCCGAGCGCGAACGTGTCGCTGCGTTGGAAGAACGCGCCAAACTCGTCGCGCGCACGCGCGTTGAACAAAATCGATTTGGCCCAACCCTCGCCGGCGCCGAGCACATCGCCGTACGAGAAACCGCCGCAGGCAACGAAACCCTTGAAATCTTGCAAGCCGATGCGGCCGTCGATGATGTCGCTCATGGTCACGTCGACCGCGCTAAAGCCGACGCGCTCGAACGCCGCCGCCATTTCCAATTGGCCGTTGACGCCCTGCTCGCGCAGGATCGCCATACGCGGCCGCGCACCGCGACCGATGAAAGGCGCGGCAACTTTTTCGCTCGGATCGAACGTCAGATCGGCCGATAATCCCGGGTCTTTGTTGTCGAGCAACCGATCGTATTCCTCTTGCGCGCATTGCGGATTGTCGCGCAGCCGCTGCAAGTGATAGCTGGTCTCGGACCAGGCGCGGTGCAAGTTCACGCGCGAATCGTAAAAAATATCTTTGCCGTTGTGGCGGAAGCTGACGAGGTCGTCGTCGCTGACCGAACCGATGATGAACGATTGGCGCCCGAGTCCGGCCTTCTTCAAGGCGCCGAGAATACCGTCGCGACGCGCGCGCGGCACTTGCAACACTGCACCCAATTCTTCGCTGAACAGCGCCGCCACCGGATCGCGCCCGAGCGCCGTGAGATCGATGCTGACACCGGTGTGGCCGGCGAATGCCATTTCGCAAATCGTCGTGAACAAGCCGCCGTCGGAGCGATCGTGGTACGCCAACGCGAAGCCGAGCTCGTTCAATGCCTGGATCACATGGAAGAACAAGCGCAGCGTGCGCGGATCGTCGACATCCGGCGCTTCATCGCCGATTTGGCGATAAACCTGCGCCAGCGCCGAGCCACCGAGGCGATTCTGGCCTTTGCCGAGATCGACCAGAATCAAATCGGTCGCACCCTTATCGGTCCGTAGTTGCGGCGTCAGCGTCTTGCGTACATCCGTCACCGGCGCGAACGCCGAGATAATGAGCGACAGCGGCGCGGTGACGGCGCGTTGCTCCGCGCCTTCTTGCCACACCGTCTTCATCGACATCGAATCTTTGCCGACCGGAATCGCAATGCCGAGCGCCGGACACAGCTCAAGTGCTACTGCGCGCACGGTGTCGTATAGCGCCGCATCTTCGCCCGGGTGGCCGGCGGCCGCCATCCAATTGGCCGATAGCTTCACCTCGGGCAACGCCCGGATACGGGCGGCGGCGATGTTCGTTAACGCTTCGCCGATCGCCATGCGGCCGCTAGCGGCCGCATCGATCAACGCGATCGGTGTGCGCTCGCCCATAGCCATGGCTTCGCCGCTGTAACTTTGATAACCGCTCGCCGTCACCGCGACATCGGCGACCGGCACCTGCCACGGACCGACCATCTGATCGCGCGCGGTAAGACCGCCGACGCTGCGATCGCCGATGCTAATGAGAAAGGTCTTGTCGGCCACGGTCGGTAGACGCAACAGGCGATAGACCGCATCTTTGACGTCGATCTCTTTGGTGTTGAATCCGACGAGCTTACGCTTAGTACGCTTCACCTCGCGCTTCATGCGCGGCGGCTTGCCGAGAATAACGCCGAGGTCGACGTCGATCGGCCGCGCGCGCCGTTCCGACTCGGGCGACGCGTCCATGTCGTTGTCGAAATAACTGTCATGCACCAGCAGATGCGTCTCGGCAGTGGCCTCGCCGATAACGGCGTACGGGCAACGCTCGCGCTCGCACAAACGCACGAACGCCTCGATCTGATCGGCAACGATCGCGAGCACGTAGCGCTCCTGCGATTCGTTGCACCAGACTTGCATCGGCGACATACCCGGCTGATCGTTCGGGATTGCGCGTAGCTCGAAGCGACCGCCGCGGTCGCTGCCGTGCACGATCTCCGGTACGGCGTTCGACAAACCGCCGGCGCCGACGTCGTGGATCGACAGAATCGGATTTTCGTCGCCGAGCGCCCAGCACTGGTCGATGACTTCCTGGCAACGTCGTTGCATTTCCGCGTTCGAGCGCTGCACCGAGGCAAAATCGAGATCGGCGGCGCTCGTGCCGGTGGCGACACTCGACGCGGCACCGCCGCCGAGACCGATCAACATC
This sequence comes from Gammaproteobacteria bacterium, assembly GCA_016199745.1. Taxonomy (NCBI): domain Bacteria; kingdom Pseudomonadati; phylum Pseudomonadota; class Gammaproteobacteria; species Gammaproteobacteria bacterium. Next base: position 68,545 of record JACQFZ010000022.1, on the reverse strand, counting down.
GACGGACCGCCCAGCACGACGATCTTGGCACCCGCTGGGATCGATAATTTCTCGACGTGGTCACCGCGGATGTTGCCGAGACCGCCGGCGATCATGATCGGCTTGTGGTAACCACGCACTTCGCCGGCGACGGTTTCTTCGAACGTACGGAAGTAACCCGCTAGGTTCGGTCGGCCGAATTCGTTGTTGAACGACGCTCCACCGATCGGGCCTTCGAGCATGATCGATAGCGCCGAGGCGATACGTTCCGGCTTGCCGTTGTCACCCTCCCACGGCCGCACGGCACCGGGCAGACGCAAATTGGACACCGAGAACCCGGCGAGCCCCGCCTTCGGCTTGGCGCCGCGGCCGGTCGCACCTTCGTCGCGGATCTCGCCGCCGGAACCGGTAGCGGCACCCGGGAACGGCGAAATCGCCGTCGGGTGATTATGCGTCTCGACCTTCAGCAGGATGTGCGTGTCATCCTCGTGATAGCCGTACTCGCCGGTCGACGGATCGGCGAAGAAACGGCCGATGCGCCCGCCTTCGATAACGGCGGCGTTGTCCTTGTACGCCGACAACGTGCCTTTCGGATTTTGCGCATGGGTCTCGCGAATCATGCCGAACAGCGAATGCGTCTGGCGCTTGCCGTCGATCACCCAGTCGGCATTGAAAATCTTGTGTCGGCAATGCTCCGAGTTCGCCTGCGCGAACATCATGAGCTCGACGTCGGTCGGATTGCGTTTGAGGCGCGCGTAGTAATCGAGCAGATAATCGATTTCGTCCGGCGCTAAGGCCAAGCCGAGTTGCTGGTCGGCGGCTTCCAACGCCGTGCGGCCGTTACCGAGCAAATCGACCAATGCCAACGGTGTCGGCGCCGATCGCTCGAACAGCGCCGCCACCTGGTCGACTTCGACGAACACTGTCTCGGTCATGCGGTCGTGCAACAACGCGGCGATGCGCTCGCGCTCGTCGCTACTCAGCGCCACGCCCTGCTCGTGGGTAACATGCCAAGCGATGCCGCGCTCGAGACGATCGATCTTGGTAAGGCCGCAGCGTCGGGCAATATCAGTCGCTTTGCTCGACCACGGCGAGATCGTGCCGACCCGCGGCACTACCAACAACAATTCGCCGGTAGCAGCGAACTCGACCGCTTGCGACTGCGGGCCATAACGCAGCAAGCGATTGAGCACGGCATTCTCGGCCGTATCCAAGGTCTCGCGCAGCAAGACGAAATGCCAGTAACGCGCTTCGACGCCGGTTAGCGCCGGTACCCGTTTTTGCAATTCAGCGAGCAACCGTTCGCGCCGAAACGCCGATAGCGCGCGGCTAGCGGGTAGACACAACAACGGTGGCTGGTCGATCGAAGCGGTCTTTGCGACTTTGTGATCACCCGAGGTCATGCGCTAACTCCTCATGAACCATCGGCCGTACTTTAACTGTCCCCATTCCCCGGCAACGGCGAGTGAGAATCGAGTTCCTCACGTGGATCCTTAATCGCGGCACTACTTAAGCTGCTCTTGCAGCAGGCTCAAAATACGCTCGCCGATCTTGGTCGCCTCCGGCGCACCGTCCTTATTCAGCACGGCGACCGTCGTGCCGGTTTCTATCGGCTGCAAATGAACCTGGTATTGATTCTTCGCTGGCTCTTCCGATCCGAGCCATCCCGAGAACCAACCCTTCTTGGTCTGCGTGTCGGGATCGATGTAGCGCACGTAATACACGCCCTTCGAGCGGTCGCGATCCTCAACGGTAAAGCCAACGCGATCCAACGACAGACCGACGCGACGCCAAGCGCGATCGAGGCTGTCTTGCAACGTCAGCAACGGCGCTCCGTTATTGTCGTGTCCGAGACTCGCGTTCGGCGGCGGCACCTCGGCTTTGATGGCGGCCGTCACTGCTTTGGTCGCTGGCTTTTCCATGCCGCCGGCGATGTGCGCTGCCAGATGTTGCAACAACTGCGCTTCCAACGCCGGGTCGTTCGGGCGCGAATGCCAATACACTTCTTTTGCCGAGGCACCGCGGCCGGTGCCTTGCACATCTTGCTCCAGGCCACGCTGGCTGACATAGATCTCGGTCGTACCCGGCGTCAGGCCGTGCTCCAAACGCAGCCGATATTTATCGCGCATGCTGCTCGACGTCAGACTCGAGAAAAACTTCGCAATGTTATTCGTCAAACTGCTCTTGACCAGCAAGTCGCGGCTCTCGGCCCATTCGGTTTCGATCGTGCCAGCCGTTTGGTCTTCCGCCTCAATCAGCAGACCGCTTTGCAGAACAAATTCGCGCACCGAATCCCATAACTGTTCCGGTTTCGCTTGCACGATCAAGAAACGAGTCTGCCCTTCGCGGCCGAGCTTTACTTCGGGGTATTGCGGCAACACCGTGGCGTCGGCCGCTGGCGCCGTCGTTTTCTGATCGCCGGCATAGTTAGAATAAGTCGCGGCATTAGCGCCAGTCGATTGGTCCGGGCCGGACATACCGGGTGGAACGTCGAGCGGCGGCAACGTTTGCGTGTTGCCGTAATCGATGTGGCGCTTTTCGTTGATCGTTTCGCAGCCACTCGCCAACAGCGCCGCTAACAAGCACGCGCTGACTTTAAGAAAAGAATGTTTCACCGGTATACCTCGTTAGGCAATGACACCCGCGGTGCGCATCGCCGACCGCACCCTTTCATGGTGCTTCTCCGACAGCGATGTGAGTGGAAGGCGGATACCGCCTTCAATCAAACCCATTTCCTGCAGGGCCCACTTCACGGGGATTGGATTAGATTCGACGAACAGTCCGTTGTGCAGTCCCATAAGCCGTTCGTTAATGGCGCGTGCCTGCGCTTCGTTACCGGCGCGAGCGGCAGCACACATCTCATGCATCAGGCGCGGCGCGACGTTGGCCGTCACCGAAATATCGCCCTTGGCGCCGAGCAGAATCAGGTCAAGCGCGGTCGCGTCGTCGCCGGAATAGACATCCAGCTTGTCGCCGCAACGACGCAGGATTTCGCGGCTGCGATCCAGGTTACCGGTCGCCTCTTTGATACCCACTATATTAGGTATGGCCGCGAGCCGTTCGACGGTCTCGGGTAGCATGTCGACGGCGGTGCGACCGGGGACGTTATAAAGGATCTGCGGGATCGGCACTGCCTCGGCGATAAGCTTGTGATGCCGGTACAAACCTTCTTGGGTCGGCTTGTTGTAATACGGGGTCACGAGCAAGCAAGCGTCGGCGCCGGCCTTCTCGGCACAGCGAGTGAGCTCAAGTGCCTCGGCGGTGGAATTCGCGCCAGTGCCAGCGATCACCGGCACGCGATCGGCGACATAGTCGACGACCAACCGAATCACTTCGCAATGTTCTTCCATATCGAGCGTCGGCGATTCGCCGGTGGTGCCGGCTGGCACGATCGCATCGGTGCCTTGCTCGATATGAAAATCCACCAACCGCTTGAGCGCCGCGCGATCAAGCGAACCGTCTTCCCGCATCGGCGTTACGAGCGCCACTAAACTGCCATGAAACATAAAGGCTTGACCTGCTGAGGTAAAACCGGAGAAACCGGCATGGTACTTGCCCATCCGGGCGCTGACAAGCCAACAGAACCGCCAAACGCGTTACTTAACGTCATTCCTACAATGACGGGAATAACACCGGAGAAGTTCCGACCCGCTCGTGGTTTATTCGCGGCGCCCACTACGTTATAAGACCGTCATGTCACGCTATTGGTGGATCGCTCTAGTGTTGTTGACGCCGACCGCGGCCATGGCGGCCAGCGCCTGCCCGGAACCGGTCGCTAACGCTGTCATTCCCAGTATTGCGCTCAAGGAGATAGCAACCGGTCTGCACCAACCCGTGCACATCACCGGCAGCGGCGACGGCAGCCATCGGCTTTACGTCGTCGAGCAAGCCGGGACGATCCGGGTAATCGACAACGGCCATCTACAAGCCACGCCGTTTCTCGACTTGTCGTCCAACGTCGAGAGCGGCGGTGAAAAGGGTCTGTTCAGCGTCGCGTTTCATCCGCGTTACCGCGCTAACGGCGCACTGTTTATCGACTACACCGCGCGCGTTGGCGGCAAGCTGGTGACGCATGTCTCGCGGTTGCAACGCGGCGCTGACGGCCGTGCCGACGCCACCAGCGAGCAGGTGTTGCTGGAAATCGAGCAGCCGTACGCCAACCACAACGGCGGGCAACTCGCCTTCGGTCCCGATGGCATGCTTTATATCGGCATGGGCGACGGCGGCTCGGCCAACGATCCGCACGGCAACGGCCAAAAGAAAAACGCGCTGCTCGGCAAACTCCTGCGTATCGACGTCGATCGCACCGATCCCGGCAAGCCCTACGCCATTCCGACGGATAATCCGTTTCGCGGCCAAGCCGCTTATCGTCCGGAGATTTGGGCGCTCGGCCTGCGCAATCCGTGGCGCTTTTCGTTCGACGCCGGCAACGGCTGGTTGTACCTGGCCGACGTCGGTCAAAGCGCGCGCGAAGAAATCGACGTCATCGATAAAGGCGGTAATTACGGCTGGAACATCATGGAAGGTGACATCTGCACGCCCGGCGTGAACCCGAAATGCGATGCCACCGGGCTAAAACCACCGATCCATACATACCACTACAGCGAGTTCGGCTTTTCCATCACCGGCGGTTTTGTCTATCGCGGTCGCGCCGTGCCCGGACTGTGCGGCACCTATTTGTACGGCGATTATGTGAGCAAACGCCTCGCCGGTCTGCGTTACGACGGTCATAAGGTGACACGGCAGCAAGAACTCATCGGTCCGTCGCTGACCGACAAGATCGCCGGCAAGCTCGGCATCACTACCCTCCCTAACATCAGCAGCTTTGGTCAAGACGACGAGCTCGAACTTTACGTCGCCGACCACAGCGGCGGTCGCGTTCTCAAAATCGTCGCACCGTAGTGCACTTCATCCTCGGCCGACGGATCTCTGCTCGGTTGTGCGCGGCATATACTTACAAAGCGCTGGCCTATGACGTTGCGCGTCGCACCGGAAATCCGCCGGATGATCGATGGCGGCCGACCAGCGTCGGAAATTCGCGAGCAAGCTAACCTCGAAGGCATGACTGATCTAACACAGCATGCGGTACAGTTGGCGAAAGAAGGAAAAATTACCTTGGAAAAAATGTACTTGGTCAAACAGAGTTAGCGTATTTAACCGGCAGCCCGGGGTTGCCGCTGCGAGACAACAATGAACGACATGGTTAATTGGATTCACACCCTCGTCAGCGACTTTTTGTATTGGTTCGCGCCCACCATCGACTACCTGCCAAACATTCTCGGTGGTCTCGGTCTGTTAATGCTTGGATGGATCGTCGCCCGCTTATTGAGCGGCGGTGCGGTACGTCTGGTCAATTTGCTGGAGCATGCGATCCTGCAACTGGTTAAACGCCCGTTGCCACCCGGAACATCGCTGACACCGACGTGGGGTCGCGCGCTCGGCAGCATCGTCTTCTGGGCGACGATCCTGTTCTTCCTGGCGCTGGCGACGCAAGTGCTCGAGCTCGATGCTTTTACCGCCTGGGTCAACCGCGTCGTGTTCTACTTGCCGACGCTGTTCGTCGGTGCGCTTATCGTCCTTGCCGGCTTTCTGGTCAGCACGCTAGCGCGCGATGTCGTCATCGCCACCGCTCCGCTCGAGGAACATCAACGGCTACTGCTCGGCCGCCTTGCCCAACTCGTCATTCTCGTCACCGCCGTCGTCATCGGTGCCGAGCAGATCGGCGTCAACACCACCTTCCTCGTCATCTTGGCGTCGGTGGTACTCGGGACTTTCCTCGGCGGCGTCGCCTTGGCGGTGAGCTTAGGCAGCAAGACTTTCGTCGCCAATCTCATCAGCGGCCAGTCGGTGCGCACGCTCTACCGTGTCGGTCAACGAATTCGTATCGCCAACTACGAAGGCCGGATCCTCGCGCTCACGCCGACGGCCGTCATCCTCGAAACCGCCGAGGGTCGCGTTACATTGCCCGCCAAATTTTTCAGCGAACAACCGACCGTGCTGCTGATGGGCAACGACCCGAATGGCTAAGGTCAACGGCCTGACACGCGCCTTCCTCGAAGCCCATCCGGCCGAGGCAGCGCGCGTGCTCGAGCACGTACCACCGGCCAATTGCGCCGCGCTGCTCAATTCGATTTCCGGCCAACTGGCGATCGATATCTTGAAGCACTTGTTGCCGGCACACGCCGCGCGCTGTCTGGAAAATCTGAAACCGCGATTGGTGATCGTGCTATTGCGGCGGTTCGCGCCGCAGGCCGGCGCCGATCTGCTACGACATTTACCGGATGAAGCGCGCGAACGCTTACTCGCCCAGTTGCCCGCCGGTATTGCGCTGACGCTGCGCTTACTGCTGAGCTATCCCGACGACACCGTCGGCGCCTGGATCGATTCGCGCGCACCGGCATTGCCGCCCGATGCCACCGTCAAAGAAGCCTTGGAGCGCTTACGCCGCGCGCATCACGACCTCGGCGATTATTTTTATGTCGTCAACATCGATCAACGCCTGCAGGGCATTGCTCGGTTGGCCGATGTCGTGCGTGTGCCCAACAAGACGCCGATCGCCGAAGTCATGAAACAACCGGCACCGACGCTGTCCGCACGCGCGCCGTTGTCGGCGGCGCAGGATCATCCGGCATGGCGCGATTTTCACGCGCTGGCGGTGGTCGATCACCACGGCCGTTTCATCGGCGCGTTGCCGTACGGCGCGCTGGTGCGCGCTTGCGCGCAGCAATCGTCGACATCGACACCGCAACTGGTTGGCGACACGCTCAATACCGTCGTCAACACGTACTGGTTCGGTGTCGCCAGTGTCATCCGCGCTGCCATCTCCTTCTTCAACGTTCGCAACCGCCATGAGCACTAGCGCCGTTTCCGCCATCGTTGCGCTCAACCGCCGCTTCCTGCTCGGTCATCCGACCGAAGCCGCCAAGCACTTAGAGGCGATGCCGACGCGTGCCGCCGCCGAAGTGCTGACGGCACAACCGGCAACCGTCACCGTGTCGATCTGGCCGCACTTGGTGGCCGACGTCGCCGACGCCCTGTTCGCGCAACTTCCGGATGCCACCGCGCGCCATCTGCTCACCGGCCTCGAACCGACCGCGGCTACGGCGCTGCTCAACCGCCAGGATGTCGACAAGCGCGCGCACTACCTGGCGATCCTCGACACGCGCGTCGCCACCGAATTGCGATCGATGTTGCAGTATCCAATAGATACCGCCGGCCGCTTAATGAACCCGCACATCCTGCCGTTCCGCGGCGACATGACCGCGCGCGAGGCGCTGAATCGATTACGCGCGTTGAAGTCACACGCCCGCGGCGAGCTGCTGTTGATCGACGACGACGGTTTACTCAGCGGCCGCGTCGAAATTCACGACGTGGCGTTAGCCGACCCGCGACAAAAATTGCAGTCGATTGCTAAACCGGTGTTGGCGGCCGTAACCGACACCGCACCGCGCGAAGAAGTCGTCGAAAAACTGGAACAGTACAAACTCGCCGGCCTACCCGTGGTCGACTTCGCCGGTCGCCTGATCGGCATGATTCATCAATCGGCGTTGGTAACCGCCCTGCAAGAAGAGGCCAGCCTCGACATTCAAACCATGGTCGGTGTCAGCAAAGACGAGCGCGCGTTGTCGGGCGTCACGTTTTCGGTCGGCAAGCGCTTGCCGTGGCTGCACATCAATTTGCTAACCGCATTCATCGCCGCCTCGGTCGTCGGTCTATTCGAAGACACCATCGCTAAATTCACCGCCCTAGCAGTGCTGATGCCGGTCGTCGCCGGCCAAGCCGGCAACACCGGCGCGCAAGCACTAGCAGTGACGATGCGCGGCTTGGCGCTACGCGAAATCGGCGTGCGTCATTGGCCGAAGGTGGTCTTCAAGGAAATCAACGTCGCACTATTGAACGGCTTGGCGATAGCCGTGACGACAAGCGCCGCCGTTTATCTCTGGAGCCGCTCGTACGGTTTGGCGTTGGTGATGGGCATCGCCATGGTGCTGTCGCTTTCCACTGCGGGTCTAACCGGTGCGTTAATTCCGATCATACTCACTCGTCTCGGTCAGGATCCGGCACAGGCATCGTCGATTTTGCTGACGACGGTTACGGATGTGGTTGGCTTCTCGTCGTTCTTGGGGATTGCGACGTTGTTGTCGATGTTGTTGTAGGAGTTGAATCGCCCCTACGGGGCGATTCAACCTACCGAACAAAATCCCCCACCTCCCCCCGCCGCCACTTCGCCCGCAGCACGCGCCACTCACCCTCTTCCTCCGCCAACTCAAAATCGAACCGAAAAAGGTCCGCCTCGAGCCGCGCCAACTCTTCGGCACTCGCCACCGGCCGCCCCGCCATGCCGACAAACAACACCACCTGCGCCTGCCCTGGTTGCGGCAACGTCACCTCGTCGATACGCGTATAAAGATGAATCGTTTGTTGCCGCAAAAAATAAAACCGCAACACACCCTCGATCGCGCGCCGATCGTTGCCGTCGTCATCGCGATAACGTTCTGAAATATAGCCGCGCAACGCGGCAAGATCCTTCTTCTCGGCCGCCTGCTCAGCCTGCTCCAATAACGAACGCACGCGCGCCTCCGGCGACTCGCGTTTCGTGCAATCGGCTATCCCCAAAAACAAAAACGCCGCCGCGAACCAGAAGAGGATTCGACGGCGGCGCTTAGGCATAGCGACTAGTGGTCGTTTTGCTTCTTGCCATGCGATGTACCTTCGGCAATGCGGTCCATGACCGTGAACAATACGCCGGAGACAATCAGCACGACGTGGATCAACACCTTCCAGGCGATCGGCCCGCTCCAGGACAACTGTTCCGGCTCGAGTCCTTCGACTTTCACGAACGTCTTCAACAACTCGATCGCCGAAATTGCAACGATCGAGGCGATCAATTTCACCTTGAGGCCGGAGAAATCGACCTTGCCCATCCAGGCCGGACGATCTTCGTGATCACCGGTATTGATCTTCGAAACGAAGTTCTCGTAACCGCTGAAAATGATCATCAATAATAAATTCGCCACCAGCGACATATCGACCAACGTCAGTACCGACAGAATGAGATCGCTTTCGCTGCTGCTGAATAAGTGCGGCACAATATGGAAAAATTCTTGCACGAACTTCACCAGCAACATACCGATGCCGACGACCAGGCCGATATAAAACGGCGCCAATAACCAGCGACTGTTGAACATCAAGATTTCGAGAGCGTGTTCGATTTTTTTCATGGCATCAATGAACGACGATTGGAAATTGCGGGGCATTATTCGAGGGAACAAATGTAGATGCAAGCGCAAAAAAACAGCGCGGATGCGAAGATCGCGTCCGCGCCGATATGACAGTACCAAATTGATTTACGCGGCTTTCGGCATACCACTACGCAATAGCTTTGCCAGCTCGGCAGCAGCGCGCTTGCCTTCGGACGCACCGCCTTCCATGTATCCCTGAAAGTCGCCCGAGGTATGCTCGCCGCAGAACAGCACGCCGCCTTGGCGCACCTTCTCGTAACCGCCGAATTGCGTGTACTGCCCGGCGCGATAATACGCATACGAGCAACGCGCCAGCGGATTCAAGTGCCACAACGACTGCGTCGCCTTACCGCTCCAAAGCGCGGTCAACCCGGGAAATACGATCTCCGCTTGCTTCAACGTACGTTCGGCGTCGGTAACCACCTGCGGTTGGCGTGCTGTGCCGAACGGTGTATCGGTTACCATCGCATCGACCGGCTTGCCACCGAGGAAAAACGTGAGAATGCCGTTCTTTCCGGGCTGCGCTCGCGTCACTTCCCAAGTCGCTTGATAACCGGTGTCGGCGTAACTCGAACCGTTGCCGCGACCGGGCCAGGGGCCGCGGCCGCGCCACAAACGCTGACTGAACTGCAATTGCAGCTTGGCACTATGACCGGCGCCGAGCTCGCGAATCGCCTGCACTTTGCGCTCGTCGAAATCGGCTTGCGCAAAATCAAGCTCGCGCAACACGGTGAACGGCAACGCCAATACGACGAAATCTGTTTCAACGTCGTTCGCGCCATCGAATGCCAAACGATAGGTATTGCCGGTTTTGCTGACGCTCTTCAGCGCCATGTTGTGGCGCACCGTCTGCTCGCCGAGAGCCTTCGCGATCGCCTTTGGCAGTTGATCGTTACCGCCGCGGATGTGGAAACGCTCGTCGGATTCGCCGAAGACCGACAAGCTCTTGCCGCTTGCGTCCGGTTGCGAGCCTAGCAAATAAATCAAATTGAGCGCCGATTGATCGATGGTGTCAGCGCCGTACTCGATAGCGTAAGCCACATCGAGCAACTGACCGAGCGGCGAGCTATGTCTACCGGCTACACGCGAGTCGATCCACTCGTGCACGGTCATGCGATCCAGTGCTTGTGACGCCGGCGTAAACGAATCCCAACTCACGTCACCCGCCGTTTTGGTATCGTCGGTCAGCGCTGCAAAGATCTGCGAGAAATCCCGATCGGCGTCTTTCTTCGAATAGTAGCGGCCAAAGAAATGATAGACCTCATCCGAACCTTTCGGCTGCGCATCGAGCAGATTATCGAGCGGTAGATTGAAACGCTTCGTGAGCGATCGAATCGTCGTGTGATCGGAATCGATCAACTCACCACCCCACTCGCTCACCTGGTTGCCATCCCACGTGTCGGCGCGGCTGGAAAACATACGGCCACCTACGCGATCGGACGCCTCATAGACTGTCGCCTGAATGCCGCGACGACGCAGTTCGTACGCGCACGTCAAACCGGCAATGCCAGCACCGACGATGGCAATACGTGGCGCGGTTTTGGCGAAGCTCGGCCGCGCCAACGGCAACGTCAGCGCGACGGCACCGACAACGCTGTAGCGCAGAAAGTCACGCCGCGTCTCGGTCTGCACGGCACGCGCCTGGCGCCGCAACTCCTGCAACTGCTCGACCTCGATACCGAGACTACGTGCCGTACGATGATCGGCAAATAATTTCTTCAGGGCAGACAACAGCGGGGTTTTGGCCATAGAAATTCCTCGTGTTCTTCGTTCGTCCGTTGGATAAGCCAGCGCTAAACGCCAGCGCGATGACGCCGCGAAAGTTATCTCAATTTGCACGAGGTTGCACCGTGCGCCGGTCACACGATCAAGACAACAACTGGGTAAGCTAAATGGAATTGAATGGCGCGGACCCTGCAAGCCCGCGAACAACAAGCCGCCCGCTGCATGCGTGGCTTTCATCGAAAATCGCAAGTAAGCGCGCAGCACCCTGCTGCGCGCTCGCTGTCGACTTAGGTATCGATGATGCCCACCGGACAGGTAACGCCGGTACCGCCGAGACCGCAGTAGCCGTCGGGATTCTTGGCGAGATATTGCTGGTGATACTCCTCGGCGTAATAAAACTCCGGCGCATCGATAATCTCGGTGGTAATGCGCCCGAAGCCAGCGCTGTTCAGCCGTTGCTCAAACGCAGTACGGGCGGCATTCGCCAGTTGCTTCTGGGCATCGTTGTAGAGGTAAATACCCGACCGATATTGCGTACCGACGTCGTTGCCTTGGCACATGCCCTGCGTTGGATCGTGCGATTCCCAAAATACCTTCAAGAGATCGGCGTAGCTCACGACCTTCGGATCGAACACGACCAACACCACTTCGTTATGACCGGTCATGCCGCTGCAGACTTCGTGATAGGTCGCGTTCGGTGTATAACCGCCGGCATAACCAACAGCGGTGGTGTACACGCCTGGTAATTGCCAGAACTTGCGCTCGGCGCCCCAGAAACAACCGAGGCCGAACATCGCCGTCTCCAGGCCGGCGGCGAACGGCGGCTTCAGTGGATGGCCGTTCACGTAGTGCCGATCGGGCACCGGCATCGCCTCGGTTCTTCCGGGCGGCGCGTCATTGGGCTTGGGCATGGCGGTCTTCTTCATAAAGGAGAGCATGGTCCACCTCACGTTTGCAGAGAATGATCGGCGATGTGGCTTGGTCGGTACGACGCGGACTTCCTTACAGCGTAAACCTATTGATCGGTATGGGCGATCAACAGTCGCTTGACCGTCAATCCAACGGACATAAGTTTAAACCCAGTGACGGGCACCGGGTCCATCTCGTCGTTTAGCAAGCTCCGATTAGTGCGGTGTCATCCCGCGAAGCGGGAGTTCTTTCGCCAGGATGGGATGCCCCCTTCACTGAGATGGTCGAAAGTAACACACCACCTCCGCAGACGGCTGCGGGGCAATACTGCCGTTACATCTTAAGCTTTATATAGCGATACTCCTGACGTATGAATAGGCCGACGATGCATTACCGAAGACGGACGCCGCGTGCTCGTGGCGCGACCTACTCCGGCAAACTCGTCGGTACGACTGAATTGCTTTCGCCGTCTTGGCGACGCAGCGCATCGGCAACTTCTTCTTTCTCTTCTTCCTGCTGACGGGCGCCGTTAACGTTATTTATCTTCGGCGCTGCCGCGGGTGCCTGCTGCTTGGATTCGGGATGATATTTAAATAAGTTTAGGTTCATGGACTCGCTCCTGGCGACAACCCGTGGGAGATACGCGGCAGCATCAAACATCTAACGGAAGAATCGGTAACCTTGCCGGCAACCGAATGTTAAACGACCCGCCGGGCGCCGTCGGTGTGGTAACGCACATAGCACGACATGTTCGCGTTTCAGGCGGCGGTACGATCGATCACGGCCTGATAACAACTGCAGGAAGCACGTTCCAGACCACGACGATTGATGATGGTGATGTTGCCGCGGCTATAACGAATCAACTTCTGTCGTTGCAGAGAATGGGCCGCCTTGTTGATGCCGGCCCGCTGGACGCCGAGCATCGGCACCAAAAATTCCTGCGTGAGATAGAACTCATTTGACTCGACGCGATCTTGCGTCATCAACAACCAGCGGGCGAGACGCGGACCCACCAAGTGCAAGCTATTGCACGCCGCCGTCTGCGCGACTTGGACCATGAGCGTGCAGAGATAGCGGTTTAGTTGACGCTGCAATGCCGGGCTACGTTTTATTTCCGAACGAAACGATGCCGCCGGCATGCGCAAGGCGGTGCCGGCACCTTGCACCAACATGCGCACCGGCGAAAAAGTGGCGCCCAACATCAGCGGTATCCCGGCCATGCCTTCACGGCCGACGATGCCGACTTCGATGTGCAAGCGACTGTCCACCGGCGTCAGCAACGAAACCAGACCGCGGCCAACAAAATAAACGTACTCGATCCGGTCACCGGACTCGCACAGTACGTCGGCAAACGTAAGTTGAACTGGCTGGCAACGCTCAACGACGCGTTGATAGTCCTTTAACGGCAGGGCCGCGAGCAGGCGATTGGGACGGCGTACAGATTGCATGGGTGCGCTCCAGTAACGTAGGAGGACCCAACAGACGGCACAAGGAACGATCGCGCCACAATCCTAATGTCGAATCTTGAGTGTGAGGACGAGCTTTCACTATACGCGCAATTGCCGGCATCGATACCTTAATTCCAAAACCCGATCAATGCTCGCTAATGGCCTCAAGAAAATTTGACGGGATCAGCCGATCAGACTCTTTCTTGACCACCGCATAGCATTCACACACCTTCGCCTCGAGACCGGGTCGATCAGTCACGGTGATGTGACCCCGCATGTAGTGAATTAATCCAGCCGTTTGCAGTTTGCCGGCCGCTTCGGTGACGCCCTCGCGGCGAACGCCGAGCATATTGGCGATCAGTTCCTGCGTCATGGTCAGTTCGTTGGAACGCAATCGATCGAGGCTCAACAACAGCCAGCGACAGAGCTGCTGCTCCACGGAGTGATGCCGATTGCAAACCGCGGTCTGTGCCATCTGCGTGATCAGTGCCTGCGTGTAACGCAACAACAGATGTTGCAACCTACCGCCGCGAGCGAACTCCTCTTTCAGCGCCTCCGACCTCAAGCGGAACGCGTGGCCGGCGCTTTGCACCAGCGCCCGGCTGGGCGTGCTCTCGCCACCCATGAACAACGAGATACCCACCAATCCTTCATAACCGACCACGGCGATTTCCGCCGACGCTCCGTCTTTCATGACGTAGAGCAGCGAAACGATACAGTCGGTCGGGAAATAAACGGACGACATTTGCGAACCCGCTTCGTAGACGACGCTACCAAGCGGCATCGACGTCAAATCCAAGTGCGGACGAAGTCGATTGAATTCGACCGGCGACAGATTGGCAAGAAGCTGATTCTGTTCGGGGCGAGAGGTTGGCATGAGCGATGCTCTCCGATGCTAACGCTTCCGGGTACGCGACCAACGTACTAGAGGAATGACGGCCACACGATACGCGCCTTATGTGCGATTGCATACATAACCGTTCGACCAAAACACGGCGCCAGAGTTAAGCCGACGCCACTGCCGCCATTCGTAAAACCCTATGTGCGTAAACGTACAGACGCGCTTAAATCGGACCGATACGTTATCTACCTAATTAACTAGGGGGGTGTACTTAAGGGAGAGTACTACGGCGGCACAAACAGCAAACACCCGCGATTAATTAAAGGAGCAACATGATGGCAGCACAACCCAAGGGAACAACCCTAATTACGCCAACGCTGCAGGCAACCTTCTGGGAGCCGGCGGAACTACTGCCCGCGCTCGTCATTGCGCAACAGAAATTGGTTGCCGCCAATCACGATATTAACCTGCTGACTGAAACCAACCTTCGTCTGCGCCAAGAAGCAAAATCGCTCGCCCGTAAAGAGGCATGCGCATGGCACTCGGCTTATCACGATGAGCTCACCGGTCTACCCAATCGCCGATTGCTGTGGGACCGACTGAGTCAGGCGATGACGCAGGCCATACGACAAAATAAACAGGTGGTCTTACTGTTCTTCGACATCGATCGCTTCAAAAGTATCAATGACCGCATGGGCCACAGCACCGGCGACACTATTTTGCGGCAAGTGGCGGATCGCCTAGCCACGTGTCTTCGACGATCCGACACCGCCTGCCGTTATGGCGGCGACGAATTTATCGTGATGCTGCCGGAGATCGACGGCCAGGAGAGCGTGGTCGCGGTCGAGCGCAAAGTACGAGCGCGTCTGGCGGAATCTTATCTAATCGATGGCAGCGAGATTACGATGAGCATCAGCGTCGGCAACGCCGTCTACCCGGTCGATGCGCAAAATCGTAGTGAATTGTTAAAGCATGCGGATCACGCCATGTATGCCGCAAAGAACTCGGCTGGCGGTTGTTCCGTTACGCGGCGATAATTCTATCGGGCAAACCAGGTCGATTCCGCCCACGTCACAGCAATCAGCCATATCGGCGTCGGCTATTTTCTCCACTTGCCAGCAGCGTACGGCGCAACCAAAATCGCACACGATGGTCATAACGCACGCCGCCCAAATTTGTGGAGGGGATTGTTATGCGAACCATTATTCGTTTCATCATTATTGCTATCGGCGGGTTGTTCGCGTTGGCGGCGGTAGCTACCGAGTCATCCAACGGCAGTACCAAGACACCTGCTATCGCTATTTTCGCCGGTGGTTGCTTCTGGTGTATGCAACCACCGTTCGACAAACTTGCCGGCGTGGCATCGACCACCGTCGGCTACACCGGTGGACAAAAACCGAACCCGACTTACCAAGAAGTTTCCGCCGGCGGTAGCGGACATCAGGAGTCGATACAGATCGCTTTCGATCCCGCCAAGATTAGTTATCGCCAACTACTCGATGTGTATTGGCACAACATCGATCCGCTCGACAGCGGCGGCCAATTTTGCGATCACGGGGATTCCTATCGCGCGGTGATTTTTTATGGCGACGATGAGCAGAAACGGATGGCCGAGGCATCGAAAGCGGACATCGAGAAGACGCTCGGTCGCAGCGTCGTCACCGCGATTCTGCCGGCGCGCGAGTTCTACGCTGCCGAGGACTATCACCAGAGTTACTATCAGAAAAATCCGCTGCGGTATAAGTACTACCGCTACCGCTGCGGACGCGATCAGCGACTCGAGCAGGTGTGGGGTAAGGCCGCGGCGGCGCACTGAGCGCCGCATTGATTCCGGCTTAGCCTTCCGGACCGGAGCCGCGCAGGTTCTCCGCATACATATTGCAGAACAATGTGCCCTGCTCCAGTGCATCGTCGAGCGCGACATGCGTATGCGGGCGTTCGTCGAACCAGCGCTTCGGCAAATACGTGCGTGAGGTTTGGCGGAAGGTCGATTTGCGCATGCCCATGGCGTACGAACGCACGTCGAGCGCGTTCTCGCGGAACGGGCGTTCGCCGGTGAAGCGAACCAGGTACCAATAGATCCACATGAAGTCCCAGTTGGCCGGCCAGCCGAGGAAGATCGGTGTACCGGGCAACGCTTGCAGCCACTTCAAATATTCCGGCATCACCACTTCCGGCGACCGCGTATCTTTACGGCACGCGGCCCACGCCTCGGGGAAATTTTTCCACCACTCGGCGGTGCGCGGATCGACCGTTGCGCCGGGCAGCGTCTCTAGATTAGCGCTAAAGGTTTGCAGCTCGGTCTTGTCGGCCAAGTAGGCGACCGAGGCGAAGCTCAGCATGGAATGCGGTCCGGGGATCGGGCCGTCGGCTTCGATATCGGTGCTGACGTAGATTTCGATAGGTTTGTTCATAAAGGGTCAGCAAAAGTTATTAGTAGGTCGCTATCGCGAAACTCGAAATTGCCCGAAAACTTGTCGCCCGGATGGAGCGACGCGTAATCCGGGAACGGTCTTTCCCGGATTACGACGCTTCGCGCCTCCATCCGGGCTACTACGTTGCCATCGTTTTGAATTTCGCGATAGCGATTATAAATATGAGCCAACCTTGGCGTCCCACGATTGAAAAAAGAATTGTCCCTGCTCGTCAATGAGAAGGACAGCCGTGCCTGATAATTTAGCCAGCGAATCTACCGCAGAGGATAAAGCCGACCACCCGTATTCGGGCGCTCGTATTGATAGAACGCCGATCCCATGGCGCTGTCGAGCTGGCGCAGCCGTTCTTCCGGCAACGGATGGGTCTTGAACAACAACTGTACGCGGTCGTCGCTGTTGGCGACGCTGCCGATCTTTTGCAGTACCGCCGGCAAGCCATACGGGTTGTAGCCGGCGCGGGCGCTGAGCACGATCGCATGGCGGTCGGCCTCGAACTCGGCCTTCTTGTCCAAGCCGCGGGCGAAGATCTCGGCGCCGTTGCCGACCAAGCGCTTCAGCAATTCCTCTTTATTACCCTTCGTTTGCTTCTCGATCGCGTCGCGGCTTTCTTCCAGCAATACGGTCTTGCGCATCAGATCGATGTGATGGCGCTCGGTGATGTGGGCGATCTCGTGTGCTAACACGCCGGCGAGCTCGGCTTCGTCGCTCAAGCTGGCATAGAGGCCGCGCGTGATCAGCACGTGACCGCCGGGCGCGGCGAAGGCGTTGACGTCGGCCGATTCGATGACGCCGAAGCGCCACGGCAAATCCGGACGCTCGCTTTGCGATGCGAGCCAACGGCCGACCGTGTTCACGTAACGCTGCAGTGGTTCGTCGTTAACGAGCGGCGCCACGCCGAGTAGATTGGCGGCAATCTGTTCGCCGACGCGTACTTCGTCCTCCGGCGTCAGTGCCAACAGCAATTGCTTGGAGCTCGGAATTTTTTCGAGCAGCTTCGAGCGCAGATTGTCGGCGGACGCACCGGCGATCTGCGTCAATCCGAGAATTGCGACAACGACACGCAGCCAGTGTTTCATGGCGACTCCGGCAGATACGGCACATCGTGTCGTGCCAAGCGCTGCTTGCGTGCGTAGTCGGCCGCCTGCTCCTTGCTGGCGGTGTAACTCTCGAGCTTCTTCAGCTCTTCGGGATTTGGTTGCGCCGTGCGTAATTGCTCTTCATTCAAGCCGCGAATGCCGGTGGTGGAAACGATATTGCCGCTGCCGGCACGGCCGGTGGCCAGCTTCGCGACCGCTTCGAGATCTTGGGCGTTGCCGCCATGCGCCGGTTGGCTGCTGACGTGCAGCAGTCTGACCCAGCCCGGGCGACCGGCGCTCAGCACTTTGTACCAACCGCCGCTGCGGTCGATGATGGTGAGCGGCGCATTGGCCGGCAACCGCTTGAGGGTCTTAGCATCGATAGCAGGTTTGTCTTTGAACTCGGTCTCGCGCCGCGTCGTTCCCGGCGTCGGTGCCATCTTCGTGGTAGCGGTCGCTTTCGGCGTTGACGTGGCCGCGTGCACCGACGCGATGGTCACGCCTGCCGCTAGCAGCAGCGCAGCGATAACGAAATAATGTCGTAACCGATTCATCGACGCATTCTAACCCAACGTCGGTGTACACCAGCCAGCGTTTTGTAATAACTCGGGAACGGACAGATCGCCGCAACTGGCCCAGAGCTCGGCAAACTCCGGGGTCGTTGTAAGGGGATGGCGACTCGACTGCGTCGATAGCGCCAAGCCTTGCACCACCGCTGCCTTGCCGGTCTGGCGCCAGCGGCCGTCGGTGTCGACGGTGAAATGAAAACCATGTAATACGAGCTGCGCCGCCGTTGTTAATCCCTGCGCTTGCAACTTGCTGAAGCTGCGCAGCAACATCCGCTGCAAATCGATCAGTGCCGCACGCGTCTGCGCCGGCTCGACCAGCCAATAGAACAACATCGTATCCGCATGCAGATTGTTGAGCAGCGGCGCCGCTGCAAACGGCCGGGCAGCAACGACCCCGTAATGCGTCAACCCGGCTTCGCGTTGCAAGACATTGGCGGCACGGCGCTGCGCCGCTGTGTCGGTGCCGGTAAAACGGCAGGTCACCAATAACGACTGGCAGGTTTTCCCCGGATCGAGCGCGGCGGAAAATAACGGGTGACCGTTACGACGCCACAACATCGCCCGGTAATAAAAACGAGCGAAGAAAAAGTACGCCACAGCGGCAGTGAACGGCACGGTCAGGTCGACGAACCAAGTGCTGTAGTTGAGAAACAAGTACGCCACGCCGAGGAACGCCGTCTGCATCATCGTGAACAACGTATACAACCAAACCGGATCGACGTTGTAGAGAAAGGCGATTGCTAACGCGACTAGGGCAATGATGGTGATCAGCAGGTAAATGCCTTGCGGCAATTCGGTGAGGTAATCGCCGTTCTTGAGATTGTCGATGGCCGTGAGCAGGATCTCGACGCCGGGATGGGTTTGCGAAACCGGTGTCGGCTTGATATCGAACAGCGACGGCGCGGTCGAACCGATGACAATGATCTTGCCGGTAAAGTCGCTGCTCGCCGCCGCGCCCTGCTGTTTTTGTAAGTCGGTATAGAGCGTATAAAACGAAACTGTTTTATACGACAACGGCCGACCGCGCCAATTCAGCAGAATGTCGGAACGCTCCGGCAATTCGCCGCCGAGCGCCGCGACCACATTCGCCGGCAACGAAAACAACCGCCAGCCGTAAGCATCGCGATAGACATGATACTTACGGGCAATGCCGTCGTCGTCGGTATAGAGCGTGTTCGTACCCAAGCGACGATCGTTGAGCACGTCTAAAAAATACGGCACGACAGCGGCAACCGTTGCATCCTGCGGCGCATTCGGACTCAAGGGGACGGCACCGGGCAAGCGCGACAATTTGAGCTCGCTGAGTCGATCGTTGTCCGGATTCAATCGGATCATGGCGGAGAACGTTTGCGGATGCTCGGCGATGACGTCACGAAAGTAGCGATCGGCCTCGGGGTGATCGACATCGAGATCGCTGAAGGCGATATCGAACACGATTGCCGCCGGCTTATGGCGCTCCAACCCTTCGACCAGCTCGGCCATCACACTACGCGGCCACGGCCAGCGACCGTACTCCGGCGCCATCGCCGCCATGCTCGCTTCGTCGATGTCGATCAAGACCAGATCGGGATCCGCCGGCGGCAACCGAAAGCGGTTCTTCATGATCAGGTCGTACGCCTGATGCTTCATGCCGCCGGCATGACCGCCGCTGACGCTATAGAGCGCGACGGCGATAACGACGATAGCCAAGCCTATATAGAAGCGGTTGCCCAAGCGTTCCGACAACAACGCGAACGGCAACAGCACGACGCGCGCGAGGCGCACAAGCAAGGACGGATTGCGCATACGGCGAATGATCGAGGATTAGCGCGGAACTGGCAATCCGGAAAACGGGGTTCTTATCTAGACCTCATAGTCGACCACGTGCCGCTCTCGGCGGACTTCGGCGACGAATGGCATCACCGCTTTGTGCGCCGGGTGCGCTTGATAATCCGCCAGTGCTTGGCGTGACGCGAACTCAGAGTAAAGCACGACGTCGCCGCTCATATCGGTGGCCGAGAAATCGATACCGACTTCCAACTTGAGCATGCCCGGAATCTTGCCGTGCAACGCTTCCAGTTTCTCTTTGATGAGTTTCGCGTTCGTGGCCTTGTCATTTCCCTGCGCCGATTCTTTTAAACGCCACATGACGATGTGCTTGATCATTTTTACTTCCTCACTAATGTCACGTCCGCTAATTCATTGAATAAGACGGCGATCCGAAACTCCCCTCTCCCCTTGCGGGAGAGGGGTCGGGGGAGAGGGGTGATCATAACTAAAGTTTATTTATTCTCCCCCTCTCCCTTGTTCCCTCTCCCGCAAGGGGAGAGGGAGACGCAAGGTTGTATGCTGAAAGAATTCTTTGACGAATTAACGGGATCGGGCGCTAGATAACAAAAGCCGATAGAACTTGCTATCCACATCCATTAACGGAAACGTCGCCGGTAACGTTTCCTTAGCGATAGCAACAAAGCCGTTCTTCTCGTAAAACCGATGCGCCGCGAAAAACTTGGCAGTAGTGCCAAGATAAATGCGAGACACTCGCTGCTGTCGCGCCCAATCCAGCAGCGTCTGTAACAACGCGTACGCGACACCGGCATCACGCCCACGCCAGCGCGGCTCGACAAACATCTTTCGCAACGCCGCGTCGCCGGCGCCGATATCTTTCAGCGCAATGGTTCCGACGACGGCACTGTCGGCCAATGCGACCCAAAAATTTCCGGCGCCGGTTTGATAGAACGACGGAATCGATTGCAAGTCGGGCTGCTGTTGTGGCGTGATGTCGATGCCGAACTCGGTCCGTTGGATGGACGAAATCAACGCGACGATCTGCGCTTCCTGACCCGGTGTGTACGCCGCGATGCGGAAACGCATATATCGTTCCGATTAAAGCGTCGCCCCCGGCTTCGCCACTGCATGCTCGGTCAATTGCTTGACGATGTACTCGTAAGCATCGTCGATCGAGTCGGTCGGATAAAACAGCTTCAGATCGGCGGCGTCGATGTTGCCGTACTTCACGAGCGCATCGAAGTTAATGAGCTCGTCCCAATATTTGGTGCCGTACAACACGATCGGCAAATGCTTGCGAATCTTATGGGTCTGCAACAGCGTCAACAGCTCGAACAGCTCGTCGAGCGTGCCGAAGCCGCCGGGGAACACGATCACGGCCTTGGCGAGGTAGGCGAACCAAAACTTGCGCATGAAGAAGTAGTGAAAGTGAAACGCCAACTCGCGCGTGACGTAGCGGTTGTCGAACTCTTCCACCGGAATCGAGATCGTCAAGCCGACGTTGGTGCCGCGCGCCTCGGAGGCGCCGCGGTTGGCGGCCTCCATGATGCCGGGACCGCCGCCGGTGCAGACGACGAAGCGGCGCTCTTCCGGATCGAGCTTCTTCGACCACTCGGTGAAGCGTCGCGCCAACTCGCGCGACGCTTCGTAGTATTGCGATTGTTCCAAACGCATTTCGGCGCGCTTGATATCGCCGTTGCCGGCGTTGGCCTGCGCCAACTCCTGCTCGGCCTGCTCGCGCGACAGCGTGCGCGCCGAACCCATGAAAACGATGGTGTCGTCGATGCGGTAATGGTCGAAGCGGGCCGCCGGTTCTAAATACTCGGCGAGAATACGCAACGCACGGGCGTCGGGGCCGTTGATGAAGTTTTGGTTATCGTAAGCTTTTACCGAATGGCGACGTCTCTCAGTCATTATCAGTTCCTTTTGTTGTGTCCTTGTCTTGCAGTCTAGCGATATTTCCCAGCGCACAAAAAAGAAACCCCGCCAGGGGCGGGGTTCCGAAAAGCTCGCCTGGACGGCGAATCAGGCGGGAACTACGTTGGTAGCCGCAGGACCCTTAGGGGTCTGCTGAATTTCGAACGTTACCTGCTGGCCTTCAGCCAGGCTTTTGAACCCGTTTCCGCGGATGGCGGAATAATGAACAAATACGTCTTTGCCACCATCCTTGGGGGTAATAAAGCCGAAGCCCTTGCTCTCGTTAAACCACTTCACAGTGCCTGTAATCACGAATCACCTCACATGGATAACAGAAGAACCTGCAGCTGGTTTTGAAGTATTCGCGGGAGCACTGCCGGGATCCGGTGGAACTTCCGTGTTAAACGACAAGACCCTTACTGCAGTGGCGTGGACTCTACGATACGGTTTTTTGGCAGACTACTGGGAGATACCCGAAGCAGGAATGGACAGAAAAGTAAAGGTAATTGGATCTACTCGGCGTGATAACCCATTCGTAGAATCTCCCTCGTTTTACGCCGACTGTCGAAAAAAATTACCCATAGAAGAGCCGTACTAGGATACTTACGCTTGCTGGCGGTTCCCCGCGAGTGCCGGTTACCAAGAAACGTTCTCCAACAAAATGTTCGGCGCGGTTGATCATTTAACGATTTTGGAGGAGGACATGAAGCAGAAGTTATCGAGTCACCAAACCATTGGCCTGGAACACCTCGGATTAAGTGGACTGGGCGATGTGTATTGGAATCTTTCGGCACCGGCGCTCTATGAGCACGCCATCCGCCGCGGCGAAGGCCTAATTGCCGCCGACGGTCCGCTGGTGGTGCGTACCGGTCAACATACCGGCCGCTCGGCTAACGACAAATATTTCGTGCGCGAGCCGGCCAGCGAGAAGGAAATCTGGTGGGGCAAAATCAACCAATCCATCACGCCGGAGCAATTTCGTAAGCTGCACGCCAGGATCACGTCTTATCTCAAAAGTAAGGACGTTTATGTGCGCGATGGTTATTGCGGCGCCGACCCGACGCATCGTTTGCCAATCCGCATCGTCACCGAATATGCGTGGCACAGCCTGTTCGCCAGTAATTTGTTCATACCGTCGGATGGCAGCACGCCGTCGACACCGCCGTTTACGGTTATCGATGCACCCGGCTGCCTAGCCAATCCCAAGGAAGACGGTACCCGCTCCGAGACGTTCATCGTCGTCAATCTATCGCAGCGGCTCGTACTCATCGGCGGCACCAGCTATGCCGGCGAGATCAAGAAATCGATCTTTACCGTCATGAACTATCTGATGCCGTTTGCCGACACGCTGCCGATGCATTGCTCGGCCAATATCGGTAAGGACGGCAATACCGCGTTGTTCTTCGGCCTAAGCGGCACGGGCAAAACGACACTTTCGGCCGACGGCTCGCGCGTGCTGATCGGCGACGACGAGCACGGCTGGAGCAGCAACGGCGTGTTCAACTTCGAAGGCGGTTGCTACGCCAAGATGATCCGACTGTCGCCGACCGCCGAACCGGAGATTTACGCGACCACGCGGCGTTTCGGCACAGTACTGGAAAACGTCGTGCTCGACGAAACCCGGCGCACGCTCGACCTCGACAGCGATACATTGACCGAGAACACGCGCGGCGCTTATCCGATCTCGTTCATTCCCAATACCAGCGAGACTGGCCGCGGCGGCCATCCGAAGCACGTCATCTTCCTGACCGCCGATGCCTTCGGCGTGCTACCGCCGGTCTCGCGGCTGACGCGGGCGCAAGCGCTGTACCATTTCTTGCTCGGCTACACCGCTAAGATCGCCGGCACCGAGAAGGGCATTACCGAGCCGACGCCTAATTTCAGCGCCTGCTACGGCGCGCCATTCATGCCACTCCATCCGCAACGTTACGCCGAGCTACTCGGTCAACGGATCGACCAACACAAACCGCATGTGTGGCTCATTAATACCGGCTGGAGCGGCGGCGCTTACGGTGTCGGCAAACGCATCAGCATCGCCCACACTCGCGCTATGGTTCATGCCGTGCTCGACGGACGCTTGGACGATGTACCGGTCAACATCCATCCGGTCTTTGGGTTGCAGATGCCGACCGAGTGCCCGGGCGTGCCACGCGAAGTCCTGGACCCGCGAAACACCTGGGCGGATAAGGCGGCTTATGATGCCCAAGCCAAGCAATTGGCCGGGCGTTTCGCCGAAAAATTCCGGGAATTTGCCGACCAAGTTTCACCCGACGTCCGGGCGGCGGCGGTGGCGGCCGGTTAACCCCGCCGGGCCCATACGTAACTGCTTGAATCAGTAAAGAGTTTCTGTATACCCCCTCTCCGATGCCGGAGAGGGGTCCTTAGCTACCCTCTCGACTAAGCCGGAACCTTTGTTTTTATTGACCTATTAGCCCAGATACCCCCTGTGGTATTCTTCGGCCCTTGTCACGATGCCCGCCCCTCTAACTCTTTCGAGACGTACAGCGGGATCGAATTGCCAGAGCGTCATTTTCACCGTCCCCATTGGATCGGGCCGGTGCCTATTTTCGCTAGGAGAACGTGTAGATGTCGCAGTCCACAACAAACGTAAACGCCAGTACTCGCCGCCCCGTCACCGCTAGTCGCACGGGTCCATTTCGTCTCGCCCGTGTCGAAAAAACCGACAACCCGGACGGCGGACGCGGTGGCCAACATTGGTATCGCTATGTGCTCGATAACGGTCGTTCGACGATCACCGGCCAACGCCGCGGCTCGCTCAAAGACGTTACCGCGCACGCCAATCGTTACGCAGAACAGCTCAACACCCGCACCTTCGGCTCGCATTCCGTTTGGACCGCCCGCCGGGGTGACGCAAAACCAAAAGCCGCTAAATAGCGTTTTGGGCACGGCGTCTGCTATCGACGCCGCATTACTGCCACTTCCTGCTGTATCTCGCAGCCTCGCCGCGCGTTTGTCGGATATCATCCGACGCCGTTGTCATTCGTGAGCACACCGTTGTCACTCTCCAACAACTATTTTGCGAGCTGCCCGAAGGGCATTGAAGCGCTGTTAGCCGACGAATTGCGCGCCCTCGGCCTCGACGGCGTACGCGAAACACGCGCCGGCGTCGCCTTCGACGGCCGGCTCGAACAAGCCTATCGCGTTTGCTTATGGTCGCGGCTCGCAAGCCGCGTGCTGTTACCGCTGGCACGCTTTCCTGCCGCCAGCGCCGATGCACTTTACCAAGGTACGCAATCGATCACTTGGAGCGAGCACATAAACGCTAGCGGCACGCTCGCGGTCGATGCCAGTGTCTCGCAATCGGCGATCAATCATTCGCACTTTGCCGCACTAAAAATAAAAGACGCGATCGTCGACCAGATGCGCGCCGCTTTCGGCACGCGCCCCTCGATCGACACCGAGCGGCCGGACATCCGCCTGAACCTCTATTTGAACCGCGACGAAGCTACGTTGAGCCTCGATCTGTCCGGCGACAGCTTGCACCGCCGCGGCTATCGCGCTCACGGCGTCGAGGCGCCGCTTAAAGAAAATCTGGCGGCAGCGATTCTGCTGCGCGCCGGCTGGGCGGCACAAGCGGCCGACGGCGCACCGCTGGTGGATCTGATGTGCGGCTCGGGCACGTTACCGATCGAAGCCGCGCTCATCGCCGGCGATATCGCCCCGGGGCTGTTGCGGCCCTATTTTGGTTTTCTTTATTGGCTCGGCCATGACGCTGCCACTTGGGAGGCGTTGTTGACCGAGGCGCGCGAGCGACGTAACGCCGGCCTTGCGCGCATTCCCAATATTCGCGGCTACGACAGCGACACCCGCGCGGTGCAGGCAGCGCGCAAGAACGCCGAACGCGCCGACCTCTACGACTTCGTGACGTTCGAGGTTCGCGCACTGGTAGAAAACGTCGCCGAAACCGATACACCTGCCGGCCTCGCCATCGCCAATCCGCCCTACGGCGAACGCCTTGGCGAGGCGCACGAGCTACCGGCGCTCTACAAAGAGCTGGGCGACACGTTAAAGCGTTACTACGCCGGCTGGCGCGCGGCCGTGTTTACCGGCAACGCCGAGCTCGGCCATGATCTGGGACTGCGTGCCCATCGGATGCACACGCTCTACAACGGCGCGATTGAATGCCGGTTATTGCGCTTTGAAGTGACGCCGGAGTGGTACCACCGTGAACGCGTGGTCATTACGTCGCCCGAGCAATTGGGCAGTGGCGCCGAGATGTTCGCCAATCGATTGCGCAAAAATCTAAAACACTTCGGCCGCTGGGCCGAGCGTCAGGACTTCGGCGCGTATCGGCTGTACGACGCCGATCTGCACGAGTACAACCTGGCCATCGATGTCTACGAAGGCGATCGCCGCCGCGTGCACGTACAGGAATATCAAGCGCCGGCGAGCATCGATGAACGCCTGGCGCAACGCCGGCTGAAGCATGCCTTAACCGTGATCCCCATGGTGTTGGAGATTCCGCCGGAGCAGCTCTACTTCAAAGTACGCCGGCAACAAAAAGGCCATAGCCAATACGAGAAGCTCAGTGAGAGCGGCCTGTTTCATCAAGTGCGCGAAGGCGCTTGCCGCTTTCAGGTGAACTTCACCGATTATCTCGACACCGGCCTATTCCTCGATCATCGGCCGACACGCCTGCTACTCGGCGAACTCGCGCGCGGTCGACGCTTCTTGAACCTGTTCGGCTACACCGGCACGGCGACCGTGCACGCCGCGCTCGGCGGTGCCGCCTCCACTACTACCGTCGACATGTCGAATACTTATCTCGACTGGGCGCAGCGCAATTTCGATTTGAACGGCATCTACGGACCGACGCATGAATTGATTCAAGCGGACGTTTTGAAATGGCTAGAGCAGAATCAGAACCGGCGCTACGACCTGATCTTCCTCGATCCGCCGACGTTCTCGCGTTCTAAGCGCATGGACGACACACTCGACACGCAGCGCGATCACGTCGGCCTCATTCGCGCCACGGCGGCGTTGCTCGAACCTGACGGCATTCTGATTTTTTCGACCAACTATCAGCGCTTCAAACTGGCGGTCGACGAGCTCAGCGGGTTCGCCATCGACGACATCACACACCGCACTATCCCCGAGGACTTCAAGCGCAACGCCCGCATTCATCAGTGCTTTCGCATCGCCCGCTCGGCAAAATAACTCGGCGTCATCACTCACCCACAGGAGCATACCGTGGACGATAAAACCCGCATTGAGCTCGAAGCCGCCGCCTTCCGCGGACTCGTGCAACATCTGCAACGTCGTACCGACGTGCAGAATATCGACTTGATGAACCTCGCCGGCTTTTGTCGCAATTGCTTAGCGAAGTGGTATGCCGCGGCCGCCAAGGAACGTGGCATCGAGCTCAGCTATGACGACGCACGTCGTGTGGTGTACGGTATGCCGTACGACGAGTGGCGTCGTCAGCATCAGCAAGACGCGACGGCGGAGCAACAACAGAAATTCGAAGAGACCAAACCGCTGCACGCCCACATCAGCGGACATTAAAAGGCGAGGTGGGCAACATTAGCTTGCCTACCCGACTGGCACTGACTTAAAGCTGTTCCCTCTCCCCGCTTGCGGGGAGAGGGCGAGGGAGAGGGGCGCATGAAGTATTGACCGTCTTAACCTATACCCCCTCTCCCTGACCCTCTCCCCCGAAAAGCACGGGTGAGAAGGGAATAAGTCGTTAAGTCAGTGCCATTCGTTGCCCACGCTACGTTTTTAAACCGTCGCCCGGTGCAGCGCGCGCTTCAGGCTGTGAATCTTGCGCAGCACATCGCCAAGCGGCTTATGGTCATCGGACGCCAGAATCTCGTCACGACGCGCCTTGAGCAGACGAATCTTGCTCTTAATCGCGGTCTTATCGATGCCAACCACATGATGATGCGCATGCGCTTCAATGCCGAGCGCCTTGCATAGCCCTGGTAACAACTGGTCCTTGTGTAGCTGCGTATATCCCTGCACCGCTTCATGTTGAACGCCGGCGGCGATCTCGCGCAGCTCGGCGACGGTCTTGTGCTTCAGTTCTTCGTACGTGTGGGTCATTCGCGCTTCCTCTGTTGATGAGTGAATGAACCGCCTACGACTTTAAGCAGCGATCCAAAAAAGCCAACGTCCGCGGCCAAGCAACTTCCGTCGCCGCCTGCCGGTAACGTTCGGCATTGGTGAAATTCATGAAGGCGTGACCGGCGTTGGGGTAATGGTAAAATTCGTGCGCCTTACCATGGCGCGTGAGTTCGGCATCGAGCATGCGTCGATCAGCGGGCGACGGGTTGTCGTCTTCGTCGCCGAAATGAAACAGGATGGGACAATTTATCTGCGGCGTGCGCGCGAACGGCGTTGGCACTTGCTCGCCCCATGGCACCTTGATATTGCCGCCGTAGTAAACGACCGCCGCCTTGAGTGTCTGATTCGCCGCCGCCAGCAAATACGCTACGCGCCCGCCCATACAGAAGCCCAACACGCCGATACGCTCCGGATCCACGCGTGCATCGCTGCGCAAATACGCCACCGCGGCATTCACGTCGGCCATAACCTCAATATCTTTCAATAAATCCATGCACTCGAGCGGCCCGAGCGGCATCGTCGCGTCCTGACGGTGATAGAGATCGGGCGCAATGGCGGCATAACCGGCATTGCTTAGGCGCTCGGCGACCGAATGAATAACGCTGTCCACTCCTGGCGCATGCTGAATGACAACGACACCCGGAACGCGACTAGCAGCCACGGGAATGCTCGTATGGGCCGCCATGGTCTGCTGAACCGTAAGGGTTTTAGTCGACGCTGCCGTCATTAACGTTGCCGATACTTAGCAGCATAATGCCGACCCATCACTTTGCGGGTCTGCGACGCCAATCGGTGATTGCTTTTAGCGAGCAAATTTTCGCGCAATCGCTTCGGTATCTTATCGGGCTTTCGATCGACGCTCTTCATGGGGACGAATGATCCTACTTATGCCCGATACCGGCAACAGTCGGCGCCACGTTGATTTATCGTCGACAACGCCGTACGTTTGCGCCAGCCCTGCTGGGAATACGGAAACGACGGTACACACGACAACGTGTGCTCGTTCCGTTGTCATTTCTAATAATCAAAGGAGTTAGCATGAGCCCTACTGTTCTACGAATTGCCGCCGCGCTGTTGCTGATCGCCACCGCTAGTGCCGAAGCGCGCGACAGCCGCCACTTGCTACCGATCGAGGAAGCGCTGAATTCCACATTGGCCGGGAACAAGCTCAGCAAGGACATTAAATTCTATTTCGGCAAGCAGACGCACCCGCCGATTGCCAAGTCCATCGGCCACTGGACGTCCAATAAAAAAACCAACGCCGCCAATAAATCAGACGAGGAAGCGTGCCGCATCGCCTTCGTCAGTAGTCTCATTGCCTTGCAAGAACGGGCGCAACGGGAAGGCGGCAACGCCATCGTCAATATTCACAGCGTTTATAAAGGTGAAAATGTTGCCAGCAATAAAGAGTACCTCTGCGGCGCTGGTGCAATCATGGCCGGGGTCGCGCTTGAAGGCACAGTGGTGAAACTGGCGAAGTAATTCTTAAATCTATGCCGAGGACACAGTTGTCTTCGGCATGGCTTACTAACTCCGAGTCGTCTTACTGCTTTTTTTCCGCTTTTTTATCGCCAAACAAACGCTCCACCGCTGCCCGCGCCGGATCTGCGTCGGCATCGGTCGGCGGTGTCGCGCCGAACAATGCATCAAGCGTCGACTTGGCGGTCTGCGCCTTCGCCTGCGCGCGCACATCGAATGCATTCGGTCGCGCCTTGAACCAGTCGCAAAAGTTCGCGCGCTCCTTGTTCACGATTTCTTCAGCTCGAATTTCACTGCATTGACGAGTCGTGCGCGCGTCGTAGAACTGGCACAGTCGACACACATGCAACTCGGCCTTGCATACTGGACACTCGGCCAGGCGCGACAGCGGCTGCGGTAATACCTGTAAGCTTGCGCCGCACTTCCAACAAACCAGCGAAGCGGCCATTACCAACCTCCTAGTCGTCTGCGTTCGCGACCGCCGCCACCAGCGCCAAGTCACCGCTGCGGACCGAATCGAGATTGAACTTCTTAGCTGCCGCCGCCATACGCGTCAGCGCCGCGCCGATCGCCATCGGCGGCTTAGAATCGCCCTTCTTCAACTTGTGGAATCGAACCGGATTAATGCGGGCGACGACATAACTACGCAAATACGGCGATTTAAAACCGCGCTCTTGCAAACCGTCGATGATGCGCTTGACGTGCGCGTCGATCTCTTCGAGCCGCGCCGCGTAATCGTCGCGATGGCGCAGGCTAACGGTGAGCGAGCGATCGATGAAGCGATCGACCTTCTTTAGGAACGGGCTATATGCCCCACCACCGAAACGGGCGTTGCGCTCGTAGACGATGCCGAGCGTCAGTAGCTCCGGCGCCTCGAACTCGGCAACGAACTCCGACTCTTTCGCACTCGACCGACGCTTCACCAACTCGCGCGCCATGCGAATCACTTCGAGACTACGGTCCTTTAGGTTATGCGCCTTCTCGGTGTTGAGCGCGAGAATACGAAACGCCAAGTTCTCGTCCGGCGACATCAGCGCCGTGATCTGTCGTAAGCCGAGCAACTTGGCCGCCGCTAATCGATGCCGACCATTCGGCGTCCACAGCCGACCATCGATGCCGCGGACGACGATCAATGGATCGAGAAACGATCCCGACTCGTCGATCTTCTGCGCCAAACGCTTGGCATGCGTCGGCGATAGATCGCGCTGAAACGGCGTCGGCTGCAGCGCATCCAGCGGCAACACCGCCAACAACACCGCCCGCCCCGACAACGGTTCCCGATACGCGCCGATCGCCGCACCGCCGACCGCCCGCACCTCACTCGCCAACGCCGCGACTTCCGGTGCATCGACCGCCAACACGATCTCCGCCGCATCGAGCCCGCGCTTTTCTTTACGCGGCGCCAATCGAGCGCGCGAACGCGTTGCTTTCTTAACGTTCGTTTTCTTTTTCGTCGCCATGATCCGCAGTGTAGCGAAAAGATCCCGTGCCCCGCGAGAGTACGTATAATGCCGCCTCGCAAAACAGCTTCACCTGCATGCCACAAACCCCTTACGAAATCCTTGGCGGCGCCACCGGCGTCCGCGCCTTAACCGATCGGTTCTACGACTTGATGGATACCCTGCCCGAAGCCACTGCCGTCCGCGCGCTTCATCCGCAAGATCTCAACGGCTCGCGCGACAAGCTCTTCAAATTTCTCTCCGGTTGGTTCGGCGGCCCAGCACTCTACGTACAGGAATTCGGCCACCCCATGCTACGCGCGCGCCATCTACCTTTTACCATCGACAAATCCGGACGCAATGCGTGGATGCTATGCATGAGCCGCGCATTGGCGGAATGCGATATCGATGCATCGATCTGCGAGCAATTGCTCGGTGCATTTTTTCGGACGGCGGATCATATGCGGAATCAGGATGATGGGATGTGAGATGTGATGTGATGAATTGTCGAGTTAAGAATTTTCAGAATCGCCCCATAGGGGCGATTCAACTACCCCAGCCCCACATCCAAATAAGGCGCACCACCCGGCCGCCCAACCGCAAACCGAAACCTCGGCTTAACCTCAAACCGCTCGCGCGCCGGCAACGCTACCAACGCGCTCGACACCGTACCGAATCCAGAATCGGTAACAACATTCATCGCCCCCTCCGCCCCCGCATCCGACTCCCGGCTCGCCAACAACGCCTCCCACGCCAACCAATCGCCACGCTCCGGATCCGGTACCGCCGCCGCCCGCAACAACGGTAGATAGCGTCGTACCCGCGGCGACGTCATATCGTTACAGTCATAAGCCGTAATCATCGACAACCCTGACGCCAGCGGCATCACGTCGATGCGATCGGTCTGCTCGACATGACGCAGCCAATAGGCACGCTCGCGGTCGGCGATCACCAGATTGAACGGGCGATACGCCGACGGATCGATGAAACGCAACGCCTCAGCCGCCGTTTGCGCCTCGGCGTGCTCAAGCGCTTCCAGCACCAGCTCGCCGCGGCTACGCTTGCCGGCGGCGGGACCCAACGTACCGCGCCGATTCATAACACCGGCGACGATGCCGTCATCGTTCAGCCCGAACCAGCTGCCACCGCCCTGTTCATCGAGACCGGCAACCACATTCGACCGATCCGGCCAGTAGCGCGCCGGCGGCTGCCATAGACGATCGAGCATCTCGTCGCGATTGGCGGCGATCAGCAACGGCCAGGGATGCTGCGGTCGATACAAAACGACAAGCGTGCACATTATTCGACCGGATTGATCAGGGTGCCGATCGGCTCGATGGTGACGGCGACGAGGTCGCCCTTGTGCAAAAACTTCGGCGGCTTAAAACCCATACCAACACCCGCCGGCGTGCCGGTGGCGATGATATCGCCCGGCTCGAGCGTCATGGTGAGCGACAACGTTTCGATGAGCGTCGGGATATCGAAAATGAGATCGGCAACGCCGCCATCTTGGCGCAGCTCGTCATTCACGCGCGTCTGTATGCGCAGCGCGCCGACGTCGGTCACTTCATCGACGGTGATGATGACCGGCCCCATCGGGCAGAACCCGTCGACGCTTTTGCCGAGAAACCACTGCTTATGGCGCGCCTGCAATCGACGTGACGTGACATCGTTGACGATGGTGTAACCAAAAACATGGCGCATCGCATCGCCACGGCGAATACCGCGACCGCCGCGGCCGATAATGACGGCGAGCTCGCCCTCGTAATCGGCCGATGCGGTCGGATCGAGATGCGCCGGAATCGGCACACCGGGGCCGATCACGCTGGACGGCCACTTGGTAAAAATAATCGGCGACTCCGGCACCGGATCTTTGCCAGGATCGATCACCGCCGCTATTTCGAGAGCGTGGTCGCGATAGTTCTTGCCGACGCAAAGAATGTTGCGCGCCGGCCGCGGTATCGGCGCCAACAACTTGGCGTGCGCCAGCGGCAAACGGCCGTTGCCGCTGGCCAGCGCCGCACGCGCGGCGGCGAGGCCGGTCTCGCCGGCAGCGATGAATGCCAACATGTCCGGCGCCACCGACGCGAGATCGACGATCTCGCTACGGCCGCGATCGAGCACACCGATACGCGTGCGATTGTTTTCGGTAAAGCTAACCAGCAGCATCGACACCATCTCCGAGCAACGAAAAAGTTCGGAGGGCATCTTCGAGCGTAACGCCGGCAAGCGTCAACTGCCGAGGCGGTCGCCTTAAGCAATCGCCCGTTCGAGCGGCCAATTGACCGCGTTCTGCGGCGTGCCGCCCATCAATACTTGCAAGATGTTGCGCGCCGCTTCGAGCTCGATCGCCAAGCGAACGCCGGCGACGGCCGAGCCCAAATGCGGCGTAAAGAGCGTACTTGCCGTGTCTTCAAGCAACGGCGACGGAATCGCCCGTGGCCGGTCGGTGCGCACCCAGTCTTCCATCTCGAACACGTCGGCGGCGTAACCGCCGAGTTGTTCGTTCGCGAGCGCCTCGGCCACCGCTTGCTCGTCGACTACCGAGCCGCGACAGGCATTAATGAGGAATGCACCCGGCTTCATCTGGGCAATGGCCTCGGCACCGAGCAAATGAAACGTGCTCGGCCGAAGCGGCACCATCGGCACGACGAAGTCACTCGCCCGCAATAGATCGGGCAAACTGACGCGCCGTAAATTCCACTGCGCCTCGCGCGCCGGCTCGAGCGCCACCGGATCGGCGTACAGCAAGCGTATATCGTAACCCTGCAAACGTTTGGCGATGGCTTGGCCGACGGCACCCATGCCGATAATACCGAGCGTACGACCGGCCAAGCCGGTGCCATAAAGCGTCGGCCGCCAACCGTTGAATCGACCGGAGCGGGTAAAGCGATCGCCTTCCAACACCTTGCGCGTCAGGCCGAGCAACAGCGCGATCGTCAACTCCGCCGTCGGCACGGTCAAAAGATCTGGAACATTCGCCACCCAGACGCCGTGACGCGTGCAGGCGTCGATGTCGTAGTTGTCATAACCCTTGAGCGCGCAACCGATGACGCGCAGCTTTGGGCAGGCACGCAGGAATGCGTCGTCCACTCGATCCGGCGTAAAACTCAAAATCGCTTCGGCGTTGTGCGCCCGCTGTAGGATTTCTTCGCGTGCCAGCGTGTCGCGCGTCGTATTGGGAATAACATCGCAGCGCACCGACAACAGCTCGATCACCTCGTAGTGGGTACGGTGGGTAATGACGACTTCGGGCTTCTGACGAAGAGTTCGCATGTCTCATCCTTGTGAACGCCAAACGGAAGTCACCAGGCTAAGGGAGGTCGATGGCGGGGCGATGGCGGCTTGATGACAACTCAATGACGACCGCGGACCTTCCGGGATTTACCCGAATGGGCCGGTAGATGAGGCAGTAGAATGCGCTTTCCTAACCTTTTATGCTGTTGCACTGCCATCAATACGTAACACTGAATAGAGAGACCCCATGCAAAAGCCCACAGATAAAATGCCTGAACCAACCATGGATGCGGCAGCCCTCTGCCGTGAAGAGGTCTTCACCGACCGCAAGGTCGGCACGATTCGGCGACTGGCCCCGGTAAAAACTGACGGCACGACCGATACCACGCGGCAGGTGCTATTCGTCGGCGAAGCGCAAATTCTCACCGGTATGGGTGCGCTGCCGTTGAGCTTCGAGATTCCGGCCCAATCGTTGGAAGAGGCAATTAGTAAATTCGGTCCGGCGACCAAGGTCGCCGTCGAACGGGCGATGCAAGAGTTGCAGGAGATGCGACGGCAAGCGAGTTCATCGATCGTCATTCCGGAGCGCGGTGCTGGCGCGCTCAGCCCCGGCGGACTGCCCGGCGGCAAAATCAAGCTACCTTAAAAAACTTGGAGAGCCGTATGCGACTCTATTACGCTCCAGGCGCTTGCTCGATGGCGCCGCATATCGTACTGCGTGAGGCCGGCTACACCTTCGAACTGACGAAGGTGAGCACATCGAAACACGAGACCGAGAACGGTGAAGATTATCTAAAGATTAATCCGAAGGGTTACGTACCGACGTTACAACTCGACGATGGCCAACGCCTGACCGAAGTAGCCGTCGTCCTGCAATACCTGGCCGATCAAAAACCGGAAGCCGGGCTCGCGCCCAAAACGGGAACGATGGAGCGCTATCGGCTGATGGAATGGCTGAACTTTATTTCGAGCGAGCTGCACAAATCGCTCGGTGGTCTGTTCAAACCCAATATCACTCCGGAATGGCGCGAAGGAGTGATCGCCCTATTTAGCAAGCGCTGCGATTGGCTCGAGCCACAACTCGCCGGCAAGTCGTATCTCATGGGCGACAAATTTTCGATCGCCGACGCCTATCTATACACAGTACTGCGTTGGACCAGCGTACTGAAAGTCGACATGAGCAAGTGGCCGGGACTACAGGCGTACGTGCAGCGCGTAGGCGAGCGCGCAGCGGTGAAGGAAACGGCACAAGCAGAAGGATTGAAACGATAGATCGGCTAGGTCGGGCACCAGCGCGGAATGCGATCCGACACATCTTTAAGCAGCGCCCGCCGCGGGCGATAGTCTGGACAATGTTTTTCCACCAACGCCCAAAAGCGCGTTGAGTGATTCATCTCCGCCAGATGGCAGAGCTCGTGCACCAGCACGTAGTCCACTACCGGCGGCGGCAAGAAAAGTAATTTCGCGTTGAGCGAAATCGTTTTATCGCGCGAACAACTGCCCCAGCGGGTCTTCTGGCGCTTTATGCAAACGCGTCGATAGCGCAATCCGGTCTGCCGGCTCAACGCATGTAAGCGCGGTTCTAAATAATCGCGCGCTTCGCGCACCAACCAACGACCGAGCGCCGCACGACACTTTTGTTCATTGTCGACGCAACCACGCAGCTGCAAACCATCTGCGCCGATAGCACGCACGGTCACGCTCGCCGCCGCGGTCGTCTGAACCTGTACCTGCCACAGTTTCGCCATCGCCGGTAACGCGATCCGATCCGGCACACACCACGCCGTGTCTGCTCGATCGCCCTGCATGCGTTCAAGCGCCGCCCGGATCCAATGTTCGCGCTCTGCCAACAACCGCGGAATGTAGGCGACGGCAAAACCTTCGGGCACGACTACCTCGAGCCCGTACTCACTGCTCACGCGTAGCCGCACATGTCGCGCGCGCGCACTTTTGCGCAATCGATACTCGAACAACGCCGTCGACCTACTTTCCTAATGCACAAAAAAAGACCCCGCCTTGTGGGCGGGGTCAGTTGTCACGAAGACGGTAAATAATTTACAGCGGTCGGACGTTGGCAGCCGACGGACCCTTCGGGCCCTGCTGGATTTCAAATTGAACCTTTTGGCCTTCGGCCAGGCTCTTGAATCCAGTGCCTTCGATAGCGGAGTGATGTACGAATACATCTTTGCCACCATCGGTCGGGGTAATAAAACCAAATCCTTTTGAATCGTTAAACCACTTAACTGTTCCTGTAGCCACGGAAATACCTCATTAGATTGAAATGCGATTTTTTGCAGTTCGTTTCTTGAAAGCGATACGGGAGAGCTTCCATTACAAGCAGGAGGACTTCCGAACTAACTACAAGAACTGGACTGCAACGGGGGCCACTATACACAAGGCCAATAAAGAAGCTACTACTATTTACCCCCGGGCCCGACCAAAGGCCGGCGAACCGCAACTATGCCTAAGGTTGCCACCCCTATTCCGCTCGGAAAACGCACAAACTCCGCTATTTTGACACTATTTTTGTCCGCCCGTCGTGCCAGTTAGGCCGGATATCTTCTTTATGAAAAGTCGTAAACCAACGTCACGGCAGTGACGGTATCAGTGTCCTCGGTGCCGGCCGGCGGCTCGGTATTGTGCAACACCCGGTACGATAGCTTGGTCGCCAGGCTGCCGTTAATTTTTACCTTTAGCCCCGTCTCCGATTCGCTGTGGGTGTTGTTCTCGCCGATTTCGCTAAAGGCAACTTCGCTCAGCTCGGCGGTGTCGCTGATCTTCCAAATATAGGTGGTCGCTAAACGCAGGATGGCGTCATTGCTCTGCTCCTGATTAATAAAGCGTGTGTGACTACCACCGACACCAACTTCGAGATCGAGTTTTTGCGTCTCCGCCAAAAAGCGTCGACCGTAACCGATGGTTTCGGAAATGCGATAATCGAGCCCACCGATTTCATCTTTCTCTGCACGGAAGTTGCCGAACAGATAATTGCGCTCGTCAAGCTTATAGTTCGTCGTCGCCTGGCCGACGCTGCGCTTGGCCGTCACTCCCTCATTCTCGAAGCTCTGTAAATGCTCAGCCTGCAACTTGTTACGCCACGTCTCCGACTCGTGCGCGACATAGAGCTTGGCATTGATCGTGGTGCTTTCGGTGTTGCCGCTCAGATCGATAAAGCCGAGCTCGGCCGACACCTTCCAACCCGTTCCGTTAGTATCGAACGGCGGTTGCGCCACCGCTGCACTTGTCATTAACAACCCGATAAGTAGTAAGGCCCATCGTCGCACTAGTCTTTCCTCCGTTATACACAACAACAGCGTGTATCAGATTAGTGCGCACGAGTGAACCCTTCGCTCTCTAGGCCTTTCCGAGAAAATCTTGCTTGCCAACTTCAACACCGTTATGCCGCAAGATCGCGTAAACAGTCGTGACATGAAAATAAAAGTTCGGCGTGGCGGCATGCAAGAGATACTGCAACCCGACATAGGTCTTAGAACTATCACGCATCTTCACTGTTATCGTGCGATCTTCTGAACCATCGATCTGCTCCGGCTTCAATGTATTGAGAAAACTCACTGTCTTTTGCAGGCGAGCGATGAGCTCGGGAAATGTTTTCTCGGTGTCTTCGAATTTCGGCGGCTCCAACCCTGCCAAGCGGGCAGCGCAACCCTTGGCGCTGTCAGAGGCAATCTGCACCTGACGCGACAGCGGGAACATATCGGGATACAACCGGCTGTTAATCAATACCGTCGGGTCGATCTTTTTAGCTTCGGCGTAGGCC
Organism: Gammaproteobacteria bacterium; assembly: GCA_016199745.1. Classification (NCBI taxonomy): domain Bacteria; kingdom Pseudomonadati; phylum Pseudomonadota; class Gammaproteobacteria; species Gammaproteobacteria bacterium. Next base: position 30,617 of record JACQFZ010000022.1, on the reverse strand, counting down.
GCACCCTTCTCGAGAATCGCTGCCAAATTATTCAATGTGCGGATAAACACCGGCACCGATGCCTGATACATAGAAATTGCCATTACAACTTCCTCCGTGAGATTGAGCCGCAATTGTACACGTGCGTCGCACCATGTTCGTGCTTGCATTCATGGCGTGATTACTGTTGGTGCAAACGAATGCACACTCGCGTCGCGCTGTAACAGATCGGTCGGCATTTTTTTTCGGTAACTTACGAATCGCACCGGCATAAATACAAAAAACGGAATAGTTTTTGCTCTAGCGGAGACCGTGAGACTCTACGCCGACAATCGTCTGCCACCCACCGAAATCGAAGACGGCCGTACCGGCCTGAGCAAGGACGCGCTCAAGCAGGCGTTCCTCGATCACCTGCTTTACGGTCAGGGGAAATTTCCGGCATTGGCCACGCGCAAGGATTACTACCTGGCGTTAGCGTATGTCGTGCGCGATCGCTTGCTGCAACGCTGGATCAGCACCGCCGCCGCTTACACAAAACAAGGATCGCGCACTGTCGCCTATTTGTCGGCCGAATTCCTTCCAGGGTAAAGAGCTGCGACTGGAGCAACAGTTCTTCTTCGTCTCGTGCTCGCTGCAAGACATGCTGCGCATCATGCGCGGTCAAAAGATTCCGCTCGAGCATTTCCACGAAAAATTCGCGGTCCAACTCAACGACACGCATCCGGCGATCGCCGTCGCCGAGCTGATGCGGTTACTGGTCGACGACCATGGCATGCTGTGGAAACCGGCGTGGGATATCTGTCGTCGCACATTCGCCTACACCAATCATACGCTGTTGCCCGAGGCATTGGAGTGTTGGCCGATCACGCTGCTCGGCAAACTGCTACCGCGCCATCTGGAAATCATCTACGAGATCAACGCGCGTTTTTTGGACGAGATACGGGCGCGCTTTCCCGGCGATCACGACCGCATTGCCCGGCTGTCGTTGATCGATGAGAGCGGCGACCGCCGCGTACGCATGGCGCACCTCGCCTGTGTCGGCAGTCATGCGATCAACGGCGTTGCCAAATTGCACACCGAGCTACTGCAACGAGACGTGTTGCACGATTTTTATGCGCTGTGGCCGGAGAAGTTCAGCAACAAAACCAACGGCGTCACACCGCGGCGCTGGCTACGACTCGCCAATCCAAACCTCGCCGACCTCATCAGCGACGCCATCGGCGGCGATTGGGCCAAGGATCTCGATAAGTTGCGCCGCCTGGAACGGCTAGCCGACGACTCCGCCTTTCAGACGCGCTGGCAAGCGATCAAGCGCAGCAACAAACAGCGGCTGGCGCTGCTGGTGCGCGAGCGTACCGGCCTGGTCATCGATCCCGACTCGCTGTTCGATGTGCAGGTAAAACGCATCCACGAATACAAGCGCCAGCACCTCAATATCCTGCACGTGATCGCGCTGTACCATCGCCTGCGCGCCGATCCGACGCTCACGATCACGCCGCGGACATTCGTCTTCGCCGGCAAGGCCGCGCCCGGTTACCAGCTGGCGAAGCTAATCATCAAGCTGATCCACGCTGTCGGCGAGGTCGTCAACCGCGATCCGGCGGTGCGCGATCAGCTCAAGGTCGTATTCCTGCCGAACTTCAATGTCGACAGCGCGCAAAAAATCTATCCGGCCGCGGATCTCGCCGAACAAATCTCGACCGCCGGCGAAGAGGCGTCGGGTACCGGCAATATGAAGTTCGCCATGAACGGCGCGCTCGCCATCGGCACGCTCGACGGCGCCAACATCGAGCTACGCGACGCGCGTCGGGCCGGAGCATTTCTTTCTGTTCGGCCATAACACCGCCGAGCTGGCGGCACTGAAAACCCACGGCTACTGGCCGAGCGATTACTACACCGCCGATACTGAGCTGCACGCGGTGATCGATCTCATCCGTACCGGCGCGTTCGCCCACGGCGACCCGAATCTGTTCCGGCCGCTGGTCGATGCGCTGCTGTTTATAGATCCTCACTTAAACGCTGCACACAGAAAAACGGCCTTCATCCCCTCTCCCCGATTTTCAGGGAGAGGGGCACCGAGTCTGTGACGGAGACCGATTGCGCTCAGAACCTAGCTCATCGCAGCCAGTAATACGGATTGGCGGTCAACAGCCAACCTTGCGGAACCGGCAGCGGCGGCGCCGACGACAGGGTTCCACCGAGCACGCTGCCGCCAAAATCCTGCTGCCAGGTAGCCGTGGCCAACGGTCCGATCCAGCCTTGCGATTGCACCACCGGTGGCGCCGCACGCGCACCCGCCATCGCCGCCTGCCGCACCGCGGCTTCGCTCGGCCGCGCCTGCAACGAGTTGGCGATGGCGCCGATGTTAGGCACGCCGGCACCGATGCGATCGGCGGTCAACGGTTCGGGCGTGGAGATCGAACGAATCGCCCCGAACAACGCCGCTACCCGATCGCGATTGCGCGTACGAAACTGGGTTTGAAACAACGGATGGTGCGCGAGTAACAATGCCGCGAGCCCGGTGATATGCGGCGCCGCCATCGACGTTCCCGACTGCGCATCGAACGCATTGCCGGGTACCGTCGACACAATCGCGACGCCGGGCGCGCACACCGCGATCTCCGGCCCGTGGCAACTGAACGACGGCGAGAACAGACCGTCCGGCGACACTTGTCCGTTCTGAATACTGGTGGCATCGAACGTGTTCGGTTGGACCTCAGAGAGAGTACCGATCGCCGCTACCGCCAACGTCTCCGGCGAGCACGCCGGATACTTAACCGCATCACCGGAATTACCCGCAGCGACGACGCAGGCGATACCGTGCAACACCGCAAACTGCAATGTCTCTTCGACGACCGGATTAATTTCGGCGTCACCGCCGAGGCTCATGTTGACGACGTCGATCTCGTTGCTGATGCAATAATCCAACGCCTCGAGCAAGCTGCTATAAGCCCCACCGGGGAACACGCGCAGGATATGGATCTCGGCGTCAGGCGCAAAACCGCGCAGCATTTTTTTATCCTTGCCTTGCGCGGCGATGACACCGGCACAGTGGGTTCCGTGGCCAATGACGTCCTGATTCCAGGCATTGGGCTCGGTGCCGCCGGCGAAATCGCGGCCGAGTTTGATGTGGCCGAGCAGCGGATGGGTGTTGTCGCAGCCGCTGTCGATGATGGCGATCTTGACACCGGCGCCGGTGAACTCGGACGGTAATTTATCGAGGCCCATCAATCGCTGACCCCAACCAAAACGATACTGCTCCGGAAAGCCCGGAATCGTCTCACTCAAACTGCGGACGCGGATGACATTGACGACGCTGTCGGACAGATGGGGATCGGTCACAAACAGATCCCAGTAGTCGGTCGGTGGGGTCACCACCAGCACCCGCGGTGGTCGGTCGCCAAGCGTCTGCAACGTCAGCTCGATCTCACCATCATCGTCGGTAACGCCGTTCACCGGAAACGCATCCCCGGCCAACTGCACCGTGGTTTTCGCCAACGGCTTGTCGTTCGCACCGAGTACGCGAAACCGCAGCTTCTTGCTGGTGACGCGCGCCTGCACCGATAACTTTTCCGGCGGCGCCAACACGCGCTGTAAATGTACACCGTAGCTGAGTGGTTTATCCTCAGCGATCATCAACGTCGGTGGCAACGTTTGCCGCAGCAGCTCGGCGCGCTCGGGCTCGAGGCGCGCGACCACGACATCGGTCGCCTCGCTCGGACCCGTGCTCAACGCCTGGACCGTACTGGCGCCCCGGCGAATACGACGCACGATCTCTACGCCCAATGTCGATAAGGTGTTGTTCATCGCCGTCGCCGCCAGCGGCTGCAACCCCGACAGCTTCGCCGCCAGGCCGCGACGCGGCGCGATCAGGTAATTTCGTTTAGCGCCGCCGACCGGCACGACATGCGCGCCGGCGGGCTCCTTGCCTCGTTCAGTCCGTTCAGCCATGGAACGTCTCCTTGTGTTTGTGCCATTACTCGGTAAACAACTTCAACGCTGCGTTGGGCGCGAATACCACACGATCACCAAAAGTCGCCTGGAGATCGGCCAGAATGCCGCCGGTAGTCCGGATCACTGCCCGCCGTGGACTCGCCTCGGGCCCGGCGATATGCACGATCACGACCCCCGGATATTTTTTGATCTCGTCGATCACATCGCCGAGCACACGCTCGGGGTCCGGTGCGCGACCCACTATTAGCCACTCGCTGGTGGTAGACAGTGAGACATCTGTCATGAAAATTTCTCCGGCGCCGACATTCCCGTCGATCTCCAGTCGACAACACCCATTACGCAATCACTGAACCGAGACCTTAGTGCAATAAGAACTGCTGCTGCGGACTTGCCCCGAACGGCAGCACTTGCCCTAACGCTCCACCGATGCCGCTGATTGCCCGGCCGAGATCGCCACTGACAACACCACCGAGCGCGGGTGACAACTGACCGACGAGATTACCGAGCCAACCCTGCGGGGCGAGTGCTGAACCTCCCAGATAGGAAGACTGCTGACCCGACGCACCACCGAGCGCTTGCTGTAATGCCTGCTGCTGGAGCGCTTGCTGTTGTGCCTGTTGTAGCGCCTGCTGCAGCAGTGCTTGCTGTAGCGCTTGTTGCAAGGCTTGCTGTTGTTGTTGGGCTTGCTGTGCGCCACCGTAACCACCGAGACCCTGCTGTCCAAAGCCCTGTTGGCCGAGCCCTTGTTGGCCGCCGAGTCCCTGCTGCAGCTGTGGACCTACGCCGAACGGCAGCACTTGTCCCAACGCTCCACCGATGCCGCTGATTGCCCGGCCGAGATCGCCACCGAGTGCGGGTGACAGTTGGCCAACAAGATTTCCGATCCAACCCTGCGGGGCGAGCGCCGAGCCACCGAGGTTCTGCGACTGCTGACCCGACAAACCGCCGAGCCCTTGTTGTAGTGCCTGTTGCAGCGCTTGCTGGAGTGCCTGTTGCTGGAGCGCCTGTTGCAACGCCTGCTGTTGGGCCTGTTGTTGAAGTAGCTGCTGAAGCGCTTGCTGTTGCGCCTGCGGATTCGCCGCGAACGGCAAGAAACCGCTGGCCAGACCACCGATTGTGCTACCCGGATCGCGCTGACCGAAGGCATTGCCGATGAGACCGCCGGCAAGACCGCCTAAGGCGCCGCCTAAAAGACCCTGCGGTGCTAATTGTCCGAACGACGCCGACGCGCCTGGTAATTGACCGGCATATTGAGCATACAAATTCGTCATACCTACACCCTCCTTGGGTTCAACAGTTAACGTCCATTCACCCTCCTCTGCTTCGCCGCACTTAACGAATCAGAGCGAGACGTCGTGGTGACGGCATCGATTTCGGCTGACACACGATGTTTCAAAAAGATGACATCGAGACAACTGCCATAGAGACCAAAATCACCACTTGCGCGCGCACCACGCCTGCTCGGTGTGACACGACGATTCACGAATCGTTCTATCTGATTTTTTTACTTTGTTGAAAAAAAAATAACGAGGGGAAGAAAAAGAATAGCGGACACAAAACCAGCGCGTGGGCAGTAAGGCACTGCCCACGTATACATCATTAAACTAGAGGTAATTCAAATAGTGCGCAGCGGAATTCGGAAATTAACGCGCTTGCCGCTGCGCCGGCGGCAATGATTCCACACCCTGACTACGTAGGTAATCGTCGTACGTACCACCAAAGTTAACGACACCTTGAGGCGTCAACTCGATGATGCGCGTCGCCAACGACGACACGAACTCACGATCGTGGCTAACGAAGATCAACGTACCCGGATAATTGTCCAGTGCTAGGTTGAGCGCCTCGATTGACTCCATATCCAAGTGGTTAGTCGGCTCGTCGAGTATCATAATGTTCGGTCGTTGCAACATTAATTTGCCGAACAACATACGCCCCTGCTCACCGCCGGAAATAATCTTCACCGATTTGGCACTCTCATCGCGCGAGAACAGCAAGCGACCGAGCACCGCCCGGATCGATTGCTCGTTTTTGTCTTGGCCCTTGGCCCACTGGCTCATCCAATCGAACAGGTTCGTGTCGGTCGCGAAATCGGCGGCATGGTCTTGCGCGAAGTAGCCGACGTTGGCGCTCTCCGACATCTTGATGCGACCACTATCGGGCGCCAGTTCGCCGACCAGCGTGCGCAGCAGCGTCGATTTACCGATACCGTTCGGGCCGATGACGGCGACGCGCTCGCCGACTTCGACCATCACGTTGAGCTTGCGGAACAGCGGCGTCTCGCCGAAGCCCTTGCTCACGTTCTCGGCTTCCAGCGCTTGCCGATACAGCTTCTTCTCTTGATCGAAGCGAATGAACGGGCTCACGCGGCTCGACGGCTTTACATCGGTGAGCTGGATCTTATCGATCTGGCGTGCCCGCGACGTCGCTTGCTTGGCCTTCGACGCATTCGCCGAGAAGCGACTGACGAAGGTTTGCAATTCGGCGATCTGCGCTTTCTTCTTGGCGTTGTCCGCCAACAATTGCTCGCGCACTTGCGTCGACGCCATCATGTAGTCGTCGTAGTTGCCGGGATAAATGCGCAGCTCGCCGAAATCGAGATCGGCCATGTGCGTGCATACGCTGTTCAGGAAGTGGCGATCATGCGAGATGATGATCATCGTGCTGTTGCGCGCGTTGAGCACGTCTTCGAGCCAGCGGATGGTGTTGATGTCGAGGTTATTGGTCGGCTCGTCGAGCAGCAGGATCTCCGGATCGGCGAACAGCGCTTGCGCTAACAGCACGCGCAGCTTCCAACCCGGCGCAATCGCGCTCATCGGTCCGACGTGCTGATGCAGCGGAATGCCGATACCCAGCAGCAACTCGCTGGCACGCGCCTCGGCGGTGTAGCCGTCGAACTCGGCGAACTGAACTTCGAGATCAGCGACTTTCATGCCGTCGGCTTCGCTCATCTCCGGCAGCGCATAGATGCGATCACGCTCGGTCTTCACACGCCACAGCTCAGTGTGGCCCATGATCACCGTATCCAACACCGAGTAATCCTCGAACGCGAACTGATCCTGGCGCAATTTGCCGAGGCGTTCATTACTGTCGACAGCGACGTTGCCCGAGGTCGGCACCAAATCGCCGCCCAGAATCTTCATGAACGTCGACTTGCCGCAACCGTTAGCGCCGATAAGGCCATAACGATTGCCGTTGCCGAATTTGACCGAGATATTCTCGAACAGGGGCTTGGCCCCGAACTGCATGGTGATGTTGGCGGTGGTGATCAAGGCGCGGTACCCGGTAAGTGAGCAAAGAGTTTCCAGCGCCGCAACAGCGGATCGGGAAACCGAATCGGTATGCGAGTTATAGCTTAAGACAACCGTGATGCGGCAAGGGCCAAAGCGGAGGGCTAAGCAGATAGCAAGCGGCCGGCATTCTCTCATACCTGCCGGGGCGCGGCGACCCGGCAATTGCCCATCATATGAGGCAATTGCCGTAAATCCCGTTGATTTCGATAAACTGCAGCCGATTGTGAAAGCAAAACCTCTCGACCACACGGCGCTTGCCGTTACCCCTGTCGGCCTCGGCCTGGCCGCTCTAGGCCTACGGCCGAGCGGAGGAATTTCTCGCGTCGCGGCTGGCGCAACAACTTGTTGCCCACCCGCTTTTCTTACGGCTCGCCGGTCTGGCGATACGCCTGCCGCTCGAAATAGTTATCCCAATACGGATTCCGTCCACACAACAGCTGCCACAGGCTCGAGCCCAGATAAAGCGGGAAGAACAACACACCCCAACGTTCGTATTGCCGCACATGCACGCGCTCATGCGCGCGGCAGTCGATGAGCGCGTTGCCATCGATACCGATAACGACGTGGCCAAAAGTAATAGCGCTGAAACGACACGCCGGTAACCGCGTGATGCCATAGCCCACGCGACCACCGCCGACTTCGAGAACGCCGTCGATCACTGCCATCTTCGCACCGCCCGCCCACACAACGAGCGCCAACGCCAAGCCGACAACACTGGCCGGAGATGCCCAAACATATTTAAGAGCCAGCAACAGACGACGGTGGCAATTCAAACGGTGGCGCTCGGTATTTTTCAAACGGCGTTGAGTTATTTCAACATAAACGCGAGCAACCGACCGACACGTTTCCCGTACGGCGGCTTAAGAAGCGGTATCGTATTCCAACGCGACTGCCAGAAAACACCCTTGCGCTTCGACAAGGCATTGAAGCCTTCGGGTCCGTGGTAATGCCCCATGCCGCTCGGACCGACACCGCCGAACGGCAGCTCATCCTGGGCGATGTGAAAAATCGTATCGTTAACGGTGACGCCGCCGGCGATGGTTTGTTGCAGCAGACGGTCGACGCGGTCGGCATTGTCGTCGAAATAATAAAGTGCCAGCGGTCGCGGATGGTCGACGACGTAGGCGAGCGCTTCCGGCAATTCACGATACGTCAGCACCGGTAAGATTGGGCCGAAAATTTCTTCCTGGAGCAGGCGCATCGTGTGGTCGACGCGCATCACTATCGTCGGCGCCAACTTGCGCGCCGACGGCGCACTATCGCCCAGCGCGATTACCTCGGCACCATTGGCGCACGCGTCATCCAAATAACCTTGCAACCGCGCATAGTGACGGTCGTTGATGATCGCGCTGTAGTCCGGATTCTGCGGAATATTCGGATAGAGCCGTTGTACTTCTTTCTTAGCCGCAGCGATAAACGCTGGCAGCTGCGTTTCCGGCAGCAGCACGTAATCGGGCGAGAGGCAGGTTTGGCCGGCGTTCAAACATTTGCCGAATATCACTCGCTGCGCCGCCACGTCGATAGGAAAATCCGGGGCGATGATAGCCGGCGACTTGCCGCCCAATTCGAGCGTGACCGGCGTTAAATTGGCAGCGGCGGCACGCATGACCTGCCGGCCTACTGCGGTCGAGCCGGTAAAAAGTAAATGGTCGAACGGCAAACCGGCAAACGCCTGCGCCACATCGACATCGCCATTCACCACAGCCACATGATCCGGCGAGAAATATTTTCGCATTAACTCCGCCAACAACCGGCCGAACACTGGCGACAGCTCCGAGATTTTTATCATCGCGCGGTTGCCCGCCGCCAACGCCGACGTCAACGGGCCGATCGCGAGATACAGCGGATAATTCCACGGAGCGATGATGCCGATTACACCGAGCGGCTGCTTCACAACTTTGGCACGGCCCGGTAGGAACCAAGCCGAGACTGATTTGTGTTCCGGGCGCATCCATGTCGCGACATCGCGCTTGGCATGACGCACGCCTTGAATTGAGGGAAACAACTCCAGCAATTTTGTTTCATGCGACGACCGATGGCCGAAGTCGGCATCGATGGCGGCGGCGATGGCATCGATGTTTTCCGTCAACAATCGATGCAACGCGTCTAAATGGGCACGGCGTTCGTTCGCCGATGGATACGGCACCCGCCGAAACGCTCGCCGCTGCTGCTGGAATAGCGCGTCCAGCGCGGCGCCAGCCACCGGTACTTCATGGGACGATGCATGCATTTGCTGTGCCTCGGAATCGTGCCACGCCGAACTCCGTCCCCTTCAAAGAAAAGGAGCAGATCAGAATGGCACTTAACTTAGAGACGGTAACAAAATGAAATAGCTTCAACGTAGCCGTCCCCTCCCCCTCAGGGGGAGGGACAGGGTGGGGGTGGGTTTCGAAGCTGTGCCGCAAACCCACCCCCACCCCAACCCTCCCCCTGAGGGGGAGGGAGTTAACGTGCCAACGTTCATTTTGTTACCGTCTCTTACATAGATTCACCGCCATAACAACAGCGTTCCCTCTCCTCTTGCGGGAGCGGGAGTGGCGGCGGATATGCTTCGGCTTTTGCTTAAGTTAAGTAGTGCCATTCGGAGCAGATCACTTTAACGATACCGCCACCCTACTCTGCCGCCTGCAACCGTAAAAATACTCGCTTCATCGCATTAACTTTGGCGAGATAACCGCGAACATCGTGATCGCCGCAGCGCTGGCCGTCGATTGGCCGAAGGCCGCGCTTGGCAAAAGCGTCGCCGGCAACAGCGCCGCACAAGTGGATCACCGTCGCTAAGTCCTGCTTCTGCTGTAGCGTAGCGACGACGATGTGATGCCGCGCTAGCGTGTTGCTGACGCGGCGATCAAGCATTGCCGACGCCATCTCGACCGCATTCGTCGGCAACACGCGCGTGTACAAACTGTTGAACCAACACGACCGCCAGTCGTGCCACGGCCCATCCTCGACGACAACGTTGTGGTGAACACAGTAGCGCTTGGCCTCGGCGAATGTCCCGTCGGTGATCTGATACATGCCGACCGCGCTCGACGCCGGCCGATACACCTTGAACGGATCCCACCTCATATCCCAGCGCCAATACGTTCGCGCCACCGGATTGCCGGTACTCTCGACCTGCGCGAGCGCCGCCAAAAAATCCGGCGTAATGACCGCCGTCGAATGCCGGCGGAAAAGCGAGCCGTAATTACGCCAGGTCTCGGGTGAGGTTTTCGACAGCGCACCACTTACGGGAAAATACAGCTCGGTTGGCTTGCGGAACACCTGGTACACGCCATTGGCCACAAACCAAATTATAAGAAGGGTGGCGGCAGCGACGATGAACCGCACTTGCCCCGGCGCGGTCCGAAACGCGCGCGACAAACGCCGGCGAAAGCGCGCGCTCGGCCAAATCTTCGGAAGGCGAAAACGGCGCCGGCGGCTTTTTTTCTTGCGAGCGCCGCCTCGGCGGACGTGCGGACGTGGCATGCAGGCCTCTTTTGACGGCGCGATTATGTCGCGCTATTTATTATTAGGCTACGCTAGCGGTTTTGCTCGATGACGATGACATGCGTGCCCTAATCACTGAAAAATTATCCCGGCTACCGCCGCCCACCGCTGTCGACACCCGTCATGGCTTACGCAACGCCGCCGTGCTGCTGCCGCTGCTCGACTATGTCGGCGGAATTCGCTTATTGCTCACGCAACGCACGCAACACCTGCACCACCACCCCGGCCAGATCAGCCTGCCCGGCGGCATCATCGAAGTTAGCGACGCCAGTCCGATCGCCGCCGCGTTACGCGAAACCGAGGAAGAAATCGGCGTTCCATCCGATAAGGTCGACGTCATCGGCCAGCTCGAACCGATCTCCACACGCACTGGTTTTCATATCGTGCCTGTCGTTGGCTTCATCGCCGCCGACGTTCCGCTCGCGCTCGACCGGTTCGAAGTGGAATCGGTACTCGAGGTGCCGCTGGAATTTTTGCTGAACGGCGGCAACTACCAACGACAGTCGCGCCTTATCGACGGCGCCGGCGACATTAGTTACTACGCGCTCGACTACGACGGAAAAATCATTTGGGGCGCGACCGCGAAGATCCTGGTCGATTTTGCTCGCCAACTCGGTGTCGTTGGTATTCCGGACTAGAAACGACCTGTTGAGCTTAACCCCTGCGACGATGCTTCCTCAAAAATACCGGGCGCCACGGCTAGGTCTCAGAGATAGTTCGTCGTCAACAAGATTTGCCGGCGTAAGCTTTAATCAGCACTACTGACCCACCCGGAACCAGCGCAACTCACGTCGAGCGGCGAACTCGTGGCGACGTTCGCCGACGAACATACGTCGGTGTTCGCGCACGGTTAGCTACGACACTACAGTTACGCCGAGTGGACACACGCGTTACGGCGAAAGGCGGTACAAATATGGGATGCGCAAATTCCGCGAAAGCGCCGATCCGAACACCGGCCGACGCCATCTGCAAGGTTGTTACCTCGACCGCGACTGGATAGAAAGCCGGCTACGGATGCTGGATCGCTGAAACATCTTACTAATAGGACCACGACACGAACATCGCCCGGCGGTGCGCCGGGCGACTTCAATGGCTAGTGATGGTCCTTTCCTTCCGGACGGTGTCTACGTTTCTTACCACCTTTTCCGTGCGAGCCGGGCGGCGGTACGAAGGGTTTGGCGGCCGCCGCATTCGATGGCACGCTCGGCCCATTCGCCAGCGGCTCGCGCGCTTCATTGGCGACGGACGGCGCGGGCACCTGCTTGCTCGGCGGATTGGCGACGCTGACGTCCGGCGCAACCACCTTCTTAACCAAATCGCCGACCGAAGCGCTCGGCGGCGAACTTACGCTGCGACGCGCACTGTCCGACACCGGTGACGAACTACGGCTAGCGCTCATGGACGACAACTTGTCGCCGATACCTTTATTACTCTGCTTCCTAAATGCATTAGAAACGAAGTAATTACCCATCGCCGCATAGTTCGCGGCGGAGCATGCCAGACCCAGCGACGTCGTCACCCACAGACGGTACGCCGCAACACTCCAAAGCGTAGTTGGTTCCAAACGATTCATAGAATTCCTCCTGGTATTCATGTCACAACTCCTACCAAAACTAAAACGCGGGAATATTCCCGCACGTTGTTGCAGGCTACACCTCCGCTTATCAAACCAGAACGGTGATGACGACCTCTGTGCCGCGCGAACGCCGCGTTCGTCGCCTCGTCTGCCGCCGACGACGGACAACCCATAATCATTCGATCTCGCCCATTTCGAACATCGCCGCATACGCCCGTGCATCGAAGAACGACTCGATAAAAACGATCTTGTCGTTTTCGACGCGCATAACATGCGCAACCGGCCAAACGTGCCGCTGGTCCATGCGCGTCACGTAATCGAGGATGACGCAAACTTCATTTCCTTCGGCGAACGTGTGACGCCGCTCCACCATTTCCAGAATCGGCCCCACCCGCGAAATGCTGTCGATGAACGCATCGGCATTCTCCCATTCCGAAATTGGGCTACGCGAACGAAAACTTTCATCGGCCAACAACGTGCGCACACGATCGAAATCGCGCGCGGCAAAAGCCGTCACGTAAGCATCTACTACTTCTCGGGGCGAAAGCGCTCCCATATTTCTATACCGTTTGATCGGGATAACTGAAGAGTATTGCGCGAACGACGGACGCACAACAGACAAGTGAGATAGACCTTACTGCCGGCGCTCGTATTGCCGGCACCCCAGCATGGACCCCACCATCGAATTCGTCGAAACGCTTGTCGCCTTTCCGTCAGATCCGTCACAATTGTTTATCCGAACCAAATACGCAAAACGTGGATTATGCTGATCACCTTCAAATCCAAAGCCAGCGGCGATGTCATGATGTTTGGCGATATCGCCAAGCAACTGCTCGACATCATCGGCAAGAAACTCGACAAGCAAGGTACCATTACCATCGAGCAATTGCCGGCAGCGATCGCAAAACTTAGGCAAGCGGCGACCGCCAGCAAAACGCAACAGCCCCAAACGAAAAGCGCGGACGAAGCAAAAAACGACGACGTCGGCGAACAGCGCCCGAATATCAGTCTTGCGGTGCGAGCGGTACCGTTGATCGTACTGCTGGAGCGTTCGCTACGAGCAAAAGTACCGGTGGTGTGGGGCGCTTAAGAACAATTACTTTTGGCAACGGATGAAACGCAGAATGTCCGGTCGGATAAAATCAACAGATAAGGTGTGGTGTTATAAACGTTGACGATAAATAGTCGAGCGCAGTATGTTGGCGCCAGCGAGAGAAAAAACATCAGCGAAGAAAAGAAAGGCATATGTCGCTCGTCGCACCGTTAAATGTAGGTGCGTTCTCGCCGAGCAGATGTTGCTCGTAGGCATAGTTCCTCAACTGGAAAATGTCAGCGTAAGGGGAGTCAAATGAAGTACAGACCGGACATCGACGGCCTCCGCGCCGCGGCGGTTTTGTCGGTCGTTTTCTTCCATTTCAATTTCAGTTTTGCCCCCGGCGGGTTCATCGGCGTCGACGTTTTCTTTGTGATCTCGGGTTATCTGATCACAAAGCTGATCTCCGCCGAAATGGATGCAGGCACCTATTCCACCACCAAATTTTATGTGCGCCGCGCGCGCCGCATTTTTCCGGCTTTATTCTTCATGCTCGCCGTTTGCAGCTTGTACGTGGTTAGCGTTTATCTGCCGAACGAAATCACGAACTTCAACAGCAGCGTGGCGGCAGCGACACTATTTTTTTCCAACATCCACTGCTATTTGAACGATATCGAGCAACTGCCGCTGCTCAAGCATACGTGGTCGCTGTCGGTGGAGGAGCAGTTCTACATTGGCTTCCCACTCATCCTTTTGGCGATCCGTCGTTATTTGCCAAACCACGTAACGAAAATTTTAATGGGGCTGACGCTCCTATCGTTCGCAATCTCCTGTTATCTCATCTTTATCCATAATAAACCCGCCGCTTTTTATCTGCTGCAGTCGCGCGCCTGGGAGCTACTCGTTGGAGCATTGCTGGCAGTCGGCGCTTTCTCGGAGATCCGCAAGCGCGCAACCGCGGAGGCACTCGGTGTTATAGGCTTGATATCGATCGCCGCCGGCGTGCATTCGTATCATTTGCACGATGTGCCGTTCCCTGGGTTCATGGCACTCATTCCCGGTATCGGCGCCGCACTCGTGATTCACTCGGGCGAGAAATGGCCGACGATTACCTCGCGTCTACTTGCTATAAAGCCGGTTCGGTTTATCGGCCTGATTTCTTTCTCGCTCTATCTCTGGCATTGGCCGATCGAAATCGCCGCGTTGTATTGGTGGGACCCGCTAACACGGATGCAAAAACTCGGCATGATGGCCTTAAGTTTTGCCGCTGCCGTTTTCAGCTGGTATTTCGTTGAAGAACCGTTCCGGCGCAAGCCCTATCGATTCGGTTCAGTAGCGACACTGTCGACCTCGGCGGCGGCAATGGCGATGCTCCTCGTCGTCAGCGTCTTGATCTATCCCCTTAGTGTTCGCCTGTGGAATATGCCGGAAGAGGCGCAACGGATGTTGTCGGTGCTCGATAGCAGCGAGGCATCGATGCAAAACGGCAGCTGCTTTTTGAACGCCAACCTCGCCGACTTCGGACGGTTCGACCAGAAACGATGCCTTCCCATTTCGTCCGACAAGAAAAACTATCTGTTGATCGGCGACAATCACGCCGCCAGTTTGTGGGCCGGACTGGCGCAGGTTGATCCGGAGATCAATTTCCTCGAAGCAACCGCCCATGGCTGCAAACCCATCATTGGCGCCAAGGCATGGCGCTACTGCACCGATCTGGTGAAATTCGTAGTCGGCGACTTTCTGCTGAAGCACCACGTCGACACAATATTGATTACAGCTCGATGGGCTCCCGAAGATATCGAAGGCATCAAGAAAACCGCAACGGCGCTAACCGCTTATGCGGACCGCGTAGTGGTGTTGGGGCCGACCGTGGAATACCGGCATTCGTTGCCGCGGATGCTAGCGATGAGCATCCTGCGAAACGACCCGTCGTTGGTTGAGCGCGATCGTTTAACCGAGCAGAAGCAGACCGACAAGTTATTCGCCGAGGCGTTTCGCGATACCAAGATCCAGTATTTCTCCGTCTACGACGCCCTTTGCCCCCAGGATCACTGCCAACTGACCGACGGGAATCACTTGCCGCTGCAGTTCGACGGCGGCGACTTTACGTTGAGCGGATCGATTTATGTGGCGCAGCTGGCAAGGAAGGCGGGCGCTCTGAATTACCAACACACAAACCCATCCGAACTCCCGCCCTCCCCGTAAAGGGGCGGGCGTTCGGTTGCCATTAGCAGACGCTACCCTTTCCGATCGCCGGCCGCTTCGATTTCAATCAGCGTTATCTCGGGCCGAGCCGCCACTCGCATCGGCGGCCCCCAAGTCCCGGTGCCGCGGCTCACATACAACCAGGCGCCGTCGGCAAGACGCGTCAGCCCGGTACGCGCGCGATACACCAACCGCACCAGTAACCCGAACGGGAAGATCTGTCCTTGGTGCACATGCCCCGAGAGCTGCAAATCGAACAATCCTTCGGCACCTGGCCGCAACACCGGCTGATGCTTCAGCAAAATTTTGAACCGCTCGCGCGCCAACGCCGCCAGCGGCACACGTTCGTCGGTGTTGACCCGACCGGCAGGATCGTCGACACCGACGATGCTGATCTCATCGGTGATATCAACACTCTCCGCCCGCAACAACGTGAAGCCGGCGCGCTGGTGAAAACTCAGCGCGTGACCGATACCGGCGTAATACTCGTGATTACCCGTGACCGCAAACTTGCCATAACGCGGCCGCAAGCTATCGAAGATCGGTGCCAACTCGCGCAATCGATACTCCAGACCGTCGACAAGATCACCGGTCGACACCACCACATCGGCGTCGAGCCGCCGCAACCGCTCGACCAGCCGGCGCAACCAACGAGCACCGACGAGCACACCCAGATGCACATCCGAGATCAACGCTACCCGAACTTTACCGCTCGCTGCCGATAACTTCGGCGACACGAGCGTCACCCGCTCAATGCGCACGCGCCGCGCGTCGAAAAAGCCATAAGCGGCAACGACCAACGAGACCAGTGCTGCTGTTCCGAATGATTGCAACCTAGAAGCGTACACCGAGAAATTCGCCGCCAGCGCACCGATGAGCGATAGCCCGAGCGAAATCCAAAAAAATAAAAACACCCACCCCATCCAACTAAAACCGAGCCAAGCGATGACGGTGGCCAAACGATGTTGCCCACGATGCTCGAGCCGCCAAAGCAACGGCAACGAAAACGTCATGAACATGACCCCCGCCACTAAAACGGGAACCGCTTGTATCGGCAGCGCGAGCCCGACATAGACGCGGCAGACGGCATAGACCTGAATCAATACGTAGCCGAGCGCGATAAGAGGAAAGATAGGCAGTCGCCGTTTAGATGACATGATCGATATTACGAAACTTGAACCAGGTTATTGTGCATGGTTTGGCGTCCTACCCTGCCCGCCACCCATTTTAGTACGCCTGGCTTCATCGAATCCTCATGATCGGCGCTACGCCTTTTTCACGAACTCGGATTTCAGCTTCATAGCGCCAATGCCGTCAATCTTGCAGTCGATATCGTGATCGCCATCGACCAGCCGGATATTTTTCACTTTGGTGCCGACCTTCACCACCAGCGACGAACCTTTGACCTTGAGATCTTTGATGACGGTGACGGTATCGCCGTCCTGCAGCACGCTGCCGTGCGCATCCTTTATCACGCGCGTCTCATCACTGCTTTCGGTAACCGCCGCTTTTGACCATTCATGCGCGCATTCCGGACAGACGAACATACTCCCGTCTTCGTAAGTTAATTCCGAGGCGCACTTCGGGCACTTGGGCAGGTTACTCATGATCTAGTTTGTATCCAGTTAACTGACTCGTCGGTTTTAAAAACGACATTGTCGAAATCGGGCGGAATCGAATTGTAGCGAAAACCTGTGCTGATCCTAAAATTCCCCGGTACACCACAACCGCTGGCTTGTACGTGTGCAGTACCAAAAAAAATCCCGCCACTGGCGGGATTCTTTTACTACCGTATCGCTCGCAATTAAGCGGGCTGAACGTTACCTGCCGACGGACCCTTCTGGCCCTGTTCCGGCGTGTACGTCACTTTCTGTCCTTCAGCGAGCGACTTGAAGCCGGCGCCCTGGATAGCGGAGTGATGTACGAATACATCCTTGCTGCCGTCGTCCGGGGTAATAAAGCCAAAGCCCTTCGCGTCGTTAAACCACTTCACGGTTCCTGTTGCCATCTGAAAATCACCTTCTGTTTCGGTTTGTGGGTGCAGTCTTGTTGACTGGATACTGGCCGGGGGTGACGGGATTAACCAAGAAACCTTCGGAAGTGATCACGGGTACAAGCTCTGCAGACGTCGACTATACGCACTTTTGCTGGATGCACCTAATGCCAGCAGTGAAACGGCAGGGTTAAACGATCAAAGCCCCATCCCAACCCGAATAACGCTTAATTTAAGCGAAAAACCCGACATCTCTCCCTTCAAGGGGAGGGCTAGAACTAGTTAAGGCGTCGGAGTCGAATGGCACTTACCTTAAAGCAAACGCCGAAACGTATCAGCCGCCACCCCCTCCCCCTCAGGGGGAGGGGGAGGGGGTGGGTTTTTTGCACCAGCGATCACAACCCATCCCGTCCTGCGCGGATGCCCCACCTCTCCAACACTGCCGCACTTTCAATGTCAGTGCTTAACGACAACCACTTCCAAATACTCCGCCGGTACAACCAACGAATCACGCCCAGCGACGTTCATGCGTTCGAGCAACTCAGTGATATCAGCTTCCAGCTTACTCTGCCCGGCCAGATCCAACGCCGCGAACGCCTTAAGCGTCGGCCCGTAGTAATCACGAAAAATTTGCATCCAATGCGCAGCGGACTTATAGCGAAAGTTAAACATCTTCCGCGTGCTACGAATATCGGCAGCGTCTCCACCGAACAACTGCACGATGTGCGGCTCGGTGCCCCACAGCGCCGGCGATTCGAGCCCCGCCGGCGGCGGCAAATGCTTACCGATCACTTTGAACAACTGGCCGATAAATCCTTCCGGCGTCCAATTGGCAAGGCCGATGCGCCCACCGCTCCGAACCACGCGCAGCATTTCGCTGGCGGGCTTGCGGTGATCCGGCGTGAACATTGCACCGAAGGTGGATAACACCGCATCGAAGCTTTCATCAGCGAACGGCAACGCCTCGACATCGGCCACTTTAAAAGTGACGTTCAACCCCTCCGCGCTCGCTCGTGCCGCACCCTTCGCCAGCAATGCCTCCACATAGTCGGTAGACGTGACCTCGGCAAAACGGCGCGCCGCAGCAAGCGTTGCGTTGCCGTTACCAGCGGCGACATCGAGCACGCGTTCGCCGGCGCCGATATCTGCCGCCTCGGCCAGCGATTCACCGACGATCTGCAACGTAATACCGATCACCGCAAAGTCGCCACTGGCCCACGTGGCCTGCTGTTTCGCTTTGATCGCTTCGAAATTAGGGGGATTCGCCGCGGTGGCAGGTTTGAGTGTTTCCTTAGTAACTGACATAAAACCTCCGTATGAAGTGACAACGAGGGCCTATTATTCACCTCACCACCGATTAACGCTTCACCCAAAGTCCTGCAGATTTGATCACACGTCCGGCAATGTAATTTCGCGGCAGCCATTTGTTGGCCCACCTACGAAAATCGATCGCGTGTCCTTAATCGCGAAGCTACCGAGCCAACCCATGAGCCACGACACCCTCTCCGACGTACTGCGCAGCGTGCGGCTGCGCAGCGCGGTGTTTTACTTCGTATCGTGTGGCGGCAAATGGGCCGCCGAGGCGCCGGCCTCGCGCGATATCGCCGCTCAAGCTTAGGCAGGGCGATATCATCCTATTGCCACACGGCGATGCCCACGTCGTATCGAGCGCGCCCGGCATGCGCGCCGATCCTCACGTCAGTTGGTACCACGAAATGACAAGTCAGCAACGTCCGTTCCGCCTTGCCTACGACGGCGCCGGGCCGCAGATGATTCCCGCCACGTCCGACTCGGCACCTTCCGCCGATCGCGCGCCGTCCACTACCTTGGTGTGCGGCTTCATCGGCTGCGATACGCGACCCTTCAATCCGTTGATCGCCACACTGCCGCGGCGGCTGCATCTCCCGGCCACCAGCGACAGCGCCTGGAGCGAGCAATTCGTGCGTCTAGCGGCGACCGAATCGAACAGCAGACGTCCCGGCAGCGAAGCGCTGCTCGAACGTCTGAGCGAAATGATGTTCGTCGACGCCGTCCGCCGCCACGTCGATAGCCTGCCGGAACAATCGACCGGCTGGCTTGCCGGATTGCGCGATCGCTTCGTCGGCCGTGCCTTAGCGCTGTTGCACGAGAAACCGGCCGCGGACTGGAGCATCGACGACTTAGGCAAACAGGTGAGCCTATCACGCTCGGCGCTGCACGAACTGTTCGTGCAATTCATCGGCCAGCCGCCCATGCAGTATCTGGCCAACTGGCGCGTACAACTCGCATCACGATTGCTGCGTGACGGCCAGTCGAGCGTGGCTACTATCGCCCTCGAAGTCGGTTACGACTCCGAAGCCGCCTTTGCGCGTGCGTTCAAACGAATCGTCGGTATGCCGCCTGCAGCTTGGCGGCGAATGGACACAGGATTGAATGCGCCGTCAAAGCTCGCTACGTAGGATCGTAGGCCGCACCGGAGCGCGATCACTACAACGTCGTCCTTAATCGATTTTCGCAAAGACAGGGGCCAAACGTTTGTCGATGCTGAGATAAAACCTTTTGAATACGGCGTATTTATCGCGGATCACGGGATATTGCCGAATGAGGACGCGCATCTGTTGGGGATGTGTGAATATCACCTGCGCATAGGTATTGAAGTCGTTTTCCAACCCGGTTTCGCCGTAGAACTCAACCAGGCCTCGCTGGTAGAGGGTTTCGTCGGCCGGATATTCGGTAAGCTTGCTAACGAATGAGTACGGATCGTTTTCAAGTTGATAAGAAAAATTTTTGCCGGAGGCACGCTGCCAATCCTGTTCCGAGAAGTTGTAAGAATTTTTCAGAAGGGAGCTGAATTCGTGGTGGAAGGTTTCTTGAAGCTGCTCGACACTATCGGCAATGCCATCGCCTGTCCTTACAATAACGATCCGTTGGGTTGACGTATAAGTACCGGCGGTGTGAATACCATCGGTCGTCAGCTTCTCCAGAAACACCAGCCCTTTGAGCTCCTTGCGTATCAAATCCGCCGGGTATTTTTTTAGGGAAAGCGACAGCGCGTGGATCATCTGACTGAGGCCGACATCGTTTTCCAGTGGAGACACTTTAGCGACGGGTTCGATGGCCCAACTGTCGGGATAGTCTGTCTCCTTGATATCGATGGCGAAAGTAAGGCCGTAGTTTACTTGCAACTGTTGGAAGTCGCGATTGAAGTCGGTGTAGTAATAAATCTGATCGTACACATCAAATCCGTCAGCGGCCCACCTGGCGTTTACCTCCATGGCGATCACATAAACCAGAACGATCGTCCCTATTCCCAGGCGATACTTAGCCTCGCGGACAAAAGCCACCGTGTCGGCAAGCGTACGGTGCCATGCACGAGCAGAATTGCGCCGTAGCCGCGCTAGACGGTTGTTGTGCTCCATTGCTGTGAGCTCTATTTACGAATCGATTGCTGCAAAGACGGGGGCGAAGCCTTTGTCGATACCGAGATAAAACGCTTTGAACACGGCGTATTTATCGCGGATTACGGGGTATCGCTGAATGAGTACGCGCATCTTTTTAGGGTAGGTGAATATCGTTTGCGCATAGGTATTGAAATCATTCTCTAGTCCGGTTTCGGAGTAAAAATTAATGAGACCACGTTGATAGAGGGATTCGTTGTCTGGCTTTCTGGTGATCTTGCTATTGAATGAGTAGGGGTCGTCTTCAAACTGGTAAGCAAAATGGCTGCCACTGGCGTGCTTCCAATCCCGCTCCGATAAGTTGTAGGAATATTTTAGCAAGGAGCTGAATTCATGATGGAACGTACTCTGAAGTGCATCAACCCCGCGGACAGTATTTTTATTTTCGCCTTTAGCAATAAAATCCATTTGGTTGACCTATCGTAGGTGCCGGCAATAGGAAGACTATTTACGGTTAACGTCTCCAACAAAACAAATTCCTTGATCTCCTTCCGAATCAGATCCGGCGGATATTTTTCGAGAGCAAGCGCCAATGCGTGGATCATCTGACTCACCCCCAGACTGTTTTTCAGCGGGACAACTTCGGGCGTAAAGACGATTGCAGTGGTCCAGGCCTTTGGATAGTTTTCCTCTTTAATCTCGGTCGCAACGCTAACGCCATACTTCGCTTGCAGCTGCTCGAAATCCCGCTCAAATCGGGTGCAGTAATACAGCCCGTCCGTGAGGTGGAAGCCGTTCTCTATAAGCACGGCTTCCACCCCGACGATGCTCGCCAGTACCAGCAGGATCGCTGCTAATCCGAGGCGGCGCTTGAGCTGTCTACTTGATGCCATCGCGTTAACGCCACGTCGTGCGGGAGATTCGAAACGCGGCTACTACTACCTTTCCTTAATCGATTGCCGCAAAGACGGGCGCGAAGCCTTTGTCGATGCCAAGATAAAACGTTTTGAACACAGCGTATTTATCGCGGATTACGGGATACTGCCGAATCAATGCGCGCACTTTTAGAGGATGGGTGAATACCGTTTCAGCATATGCATTAAAATCATTTTCCAATCCGGTTTCGGAGTAGAAATTGAGGAGGCCACGTTGATAGAGGGTTGCGTCGTCCGGCTTTTCAGTTAATCCATGCGCCATATTAATAAATAGCCCTGGATCTTTCTCAATCCGGTAGGTGAAATTTTGGCCGCTGGCATTTTTCCAATCCTGCTCCGAAAAGGGATGAGAGCGTTTGAGTAGGGAGCTGAATTCGTGATGAAACGTCTCTTGTAAAAAATTCACTCCCGGTGCGGCGCCTTTATTTCCTTTCCTCGCGATAAAGAGCCGCTTGGTTGGTGCATCGTAGGTGCCGCCGTATGGAAAGCTATTTACGGTTAACGTTTCCAACAACACAATTCCCTTAATCTCCCGACGGATCAACGACGCTGGATATTTTTCGATGGCAAGTGTTAGTGCATGAACTACCTGGCTGAGGCCCAACCTGTTTTCCAGCGGGACGACTTCGGGCATGAAGACAATTTCGGAGGTCCAGCCCTTTGGATAGTTTCTCTCTTGGACCTCAGTAACCAAGCTAATACCGTACTTCCCTTGAAGCTGCTGAAAATCCTGCTCGAAGCGGGTGTAGTAATACACCCCGTCGGTGAGATGGAAGCCGTTCGCTATTAGAACGGCTTCCATCCCCGCGATAATTGCCAGCACCAGCAGGATCGCTGCTAATCCGAGGCGGCGAAACTTGGCGCGTCGACTTAAGGCCATCGCGTTAGCGCGACGCCCCACCAAGGGTCGGTGCAACCCCCAGCCCCGACGGCGGCGGGAGATCCTCATCAGGCGCCGCCATGGCCGGGTTTGCAGTGAGACCGGCGGCGGCGATGGTGGCGGGCCGAAACACGCGGCTTAAGGAAACGGCGGCACGACCCCATAGTGCTCGGCCGCCGAAAAACATGCCGGCAGCAGCGCCGAACGAGATGGGGTCGTCGAGGATATCGATACCAAACAACATCGTCCTTAATCTATTTCCGCAAAAACAGGGGCGAAACGTTTGTCGATGGTGAGATAAAACGTTTTGAACACGGCGTATTTATTGCGGATCACAGGGTATTGCTGAATCAACGCGCGCATCTCTTTCGGATGGGCGAATACTGTTTCAGCGTAGACATTGAAATCATTTTCTAGTCCGGTTTCGGAGTAGAAATTAAGGAGGCCGCGTTGATAAAGGGCTTCTTTACCTGGTACTTCGACAAGATCGTGCATAACTTTGACAAAGAACTGAGGCTCGCTTTCAATCCTGTAGGAAAAATGGCGGCCATTAGCCTTCTTCCAATCTTGCTCCGGGAAACGGTAGGCATGTTTCAGCAGAGAGCTGAATTCGTGATGAAAACTTTCCTGGAGTTCGTTATTTTTCCTTGTAATAAATACCTGTTTAGTTGACTTATCGTAGGTGCCGCCATAGGGAAAGCTATTGACGGTTAACGTTTCCAACAAGACAAATTCCTTGATCTCCTTTCGAATGAGATCCGGCGGATATTTTTCGAGGGCCAACGTCAGCGCATGAATCATCTGGCTGACGCCCAGCGAGTTTTCCAGCGGGACAACTTCCGGCATGAAGACGATTTCCGTAGTCCAGGCCTTTGGATAGTTTTCCTCTTTAATCTCGGTCGCAACGCTAACACCATACTTCGCTTGCAGCTGCTTGAGATCCCGTTCGAATCGAGTGCAGTAATACAGTCCGTCCGTGAGGTGGAAGCCGTTCACCATCAACACGGCTTCCGTCCCCACGACGATCGCCAGCATTAGCAGGATCGCTGCTAATCCGAGGTGGCGGCGCTTGAGGTGTCTACTTGTTGATGCCATCGTGTTAACACAACGTCGTGCGGGAGACTCGAAACACAGCTACCACGACCTTTTCCTTAGTCGATTGCTGCAAAGACGGGGGCGAAGCCTTTGTTGATGCCAAGATAAAACGCTTTAAACACGGCGTATTTATCGCGGATTACAGGATACTGCCGAATCAATGCGCGCACTTTTTGAGGATCGGTGAATACCGTTTGCGCATAGGTATTAAAATCATTTTCCAATCCGGTTTCGGAGTAGAAATTGAGGAGGCCACGTTGATAGAGAGCTTCGTTCTCCGGCACCTCAGCGAGATTGTGCGCATAATTAATAAATAGCTCAGGATCGCTCTCAATTTGGTAGGAAAAGTCGCGGCCACTGGCCTTTTTCCAATCTTGCTCTGGGAAGTGATAGGAGCGCTTCAGCAAGGAACTGAGTTCGTGGTGGAAGGTCTCCTGCATGAAATCAACTCCGT
The DNA here is from genome assembly GCA_016199745.1 of Gammaproteobacteria bacterium. Classification (NCBI taxonomy): domain Bacteria; kingdom Pseudomonadati; phylum Pseudomonadota; class Gammaproteobacteria; species Gammaproteobacteria bacterium. Next base: position 6,357 of record JACQFZ010000022.1, on the reverse strand, counting down.
GCGCAGCGCCTTTCCTCCCTATTCTTGCGATAAAGATCCGTTTGGTTGACGTATCGTAAGTACCACCCGCAGGAAAGCTATTGACGGTTAACGTTTCCAACAAGACAAATTCCTTGATCTCCTTTCGAATTAGATTCGGCGGATATTTTTCGAGGGCCAACGTCAGCGCATGAATCATCTGGCTGACGCCCAGCGAGTTTTCCAGCGGGACAACTTCCGGCATGAAGACGATTTCTGTGGTCCAACTTTTTGGATAGTTTTCCTCTTTAATCTCGGTTGCAACGCTAACACCGTACTTCGTATGCAGCTGCTCTAAATCCTGCTCAAAGCGGGTGTAGTAGTACACCCCGTCGGTGAGGTGGAAACCCTGTGCTATCAAGACGGCTTCGACTCCCACAACGATCGCCAGCATCAGCAGGACCCCCGCTAATCCGAGGCGACGGAACTTGGTGCGTCGACTTAGGGCCATTGCGTTAACGCGACGCCCCACCAAAGGTCGGTGCAATCCCCAGCCCCGATGGCGGCGGGAGATCCTCATCAGGCGCCGCCATGGCCGGGTTTGCAGTGAGGCCCGCGGCGGCGATGGTGGCGGAGCGGAACACGCGGCTTAAGGAAACGGCGGCACGGCCCCACAGTGCTCGGCCGCCGAAAAACATGCCGGCAGCGGCGGCGAACGAGATGGGGTCGTCGAGGGTACCGATACCAAGGGTCACGACGTCCTCGACCACGGTGACAATGATCAGCGTCCCGGCGGCGACAACCAGTACTACCGCGACCGCGCCGAGGCTCACGCCTTTAAAGCTGTCGGTGATTTGGTTCCAGACCTCGTTTTCGTTTGGCGAAACTATGAGGTCTTTTGTTAACCCAACTTTTTTGTCAAACGTTACTTCCACCTCAACCCTGACACTCTCCCCCACATAGTATTGGCCGCTGATTACTCCCTTGATCATCGGGTACTCCACACTCCCCTTAAGCACCGGTTGACCCGTAACCGAATCAATACTCGCGACTACCGAAATTTCAGGCGCGTTGGGGATGTTGCTGGCATGTGTGGTCAGGCCACATTCGAACTTTACGGTGCGCTTAGTGGGATCGAATTCGAATTTGGCGGAATTCGTGAGTGTGCCGTAGAGGGTTTCGGCGTCTTGTTTGGCTTTGAACTCCACGTGCTTCAGGCTTTTCGCGTTGATGTCGGGCAACGATACAGGGGCTTTGGCTTGCATCAGTAGTCGACCTAAGAGGGTCGCTTTCACTGAATAACCGGGACCTTTGCCGATCAGCTCGTGCTTGTTGAGCTCGAAAACGAGGCCGGGGCTGGCGATGTAGCCGGCGGGTTTGCGAGCCATGGGTTCGCCACCGTTCGGAGGATTGGGTTGGCGCTGGCGCACGCGTATAACGTCGGTGCTGCGAGGGACGCTGCTCTGTGAATGGCGGTCGCGGTTTTGGCTGACTTGATTTCGGATCGGATTCAGTTGGCTGGCGGCCGGTTTAGCGGCGAGCGGCGGAATGAGTAAGGTTTGGCCGATGAGGATGAGATCGGGATCTACGATCCGGGTGCCGGTACGTTGGCTGATCTCTTTGCGGTTGTTGTGCTGGTAAATCATGGGCCAGAGGCTACCGTTGCCGTAGTAGTGTTCGGCGAGATTCCAGAGGCAGTCGCCGCGGATGACTTTGTGAGTGCGTTCGGTAGTGAGCATGCGGAAGATCCTTTTATTTTCGTTTCCTGGGGAACCGCGATGCTAACAAAAGACCGGCAATTATAGGCAGTACAAAAGCGCCTTGAAAAAAGTTCGGATCTATTTTTGTAAATGCGTCGTTTACGTCGAAGGCAGGCTCGAGGACTGATGCACGGATGAAAAAGTAACCGACTGGGGCCGATAAAATAAATCGATCACCTATTTATTTTGGAATCTGTCGCTTTTTTCCTCTGCCGTTTCATGCGATTGGGAATCACCGCCTCATACATCGAGCCCCGCGCCGTTCTTTCTCAACCACTCCTTACGTTCATGGAAGTTCGGCAGAGTTTGCCGTCCGGTAAGCGGTTGATGGAACGCACTACCTCCCGAAACACTTCCGGCAATAACCACTCCCGAAAATTCGCGCGCAGACTCTTCGCCGGGTTTGAGGGAATGACGCCCTGCGCCTGCTCGATCACCTCCCAGTCGAGCGCCGCGAGTTGATCCAGGAACGGCTTTTCGACATACGCGTATCGCTCACGGCGCTTCTCGAAAGATGGGTTTCCCTTGGGCGAGCCCTTGCACTGGCACCGCCTCCACGCGCTCGTCCAGCGGATAGCGCTTGCTACCCGGATAGAGCACCGCCACGCGCGCAAGCTTGAGGTCGTCGAGCGCAACGCGGATCGAGGGCGTCACACGCGGCGCATCGGCGCGCTTGCACTCCACGCCCAGCAACTCGTCGCCACGGCGCAGGATCAGATCGATCTCCGCCCCCTGATGCGTCGCCCAGAAGAATGCCTCCTCGTGCGGTTCGGTCATCAGCACTTGCTCGATGGCGAAGCCTTCCCACGACGCACCGAGCTTAGGATGGCTCATTAATACCTTCGCCGTACCGATGCCAAGCAACTGATGCAGCAGCCCGCTGTCGCGCACGTATATCTTCGGCGACTTCACCTGGCGCTTACGCAGATTGGCGTGCCAGGGTTGCAACTGACGGATCATCAAGGCATCCGTCAACAGGTCGAGATAACGCCGAGTGGTGGACTCGCCCACCGACAGCGCCCGCGCCGCCTCCGCCGCGTTCCATATCTGTCCGTGGTAATGCGCGAGCATGGTCCAAAAGCGTTGCAACGCGGTCGCCGGAACGCGCACACCCCATTGCGGGAAGTCGCGTTCGAGCAGTGTTTGAATAAAGCTCTTACGCCACGCCAGACTGTCGGCTTCGCTCGCGGCGAGATACGACAGCGGAAACCCTCCGCGCCGCCACAAGACCGGTTCGGCATCCGCACCCAACTCCGCCAGCGAAAAACCATCAATGGCGATTCGCTCCATGCGCCCGGCCAGGCTTTCCGACGTCTGTCGCAGCAAGTCGCCCGACGCACTGCCCAGAATCAAAAACCGCGCGGGCTTATCCTTGCGATCCGCCAACACCCGCAACACCGGAAACAGATCCGGCCGCCGCTGCACCTCGTCGATCACCACCAGCCCCTTCAGCGGCCGCAACGCCGTCATGGGTTCGTCCAACCGCGCGAGGCTGGCCGGATCTTCCAGGTCGAAGTAGTTGATGGAGTCTTCGCTCAACAACTGGCGCGCGAGCGTCGTCTTGCCGCACTGGCGCGGCCCCACCAGCACAACCACGCGGCTGCGTTCCAGGGCTGCTTTCAGGGTGCGGAGAATCGCCGTGCGTTTAATCATGCGGCGAGTATATACCATGAAAATCCACCATGAAGTGACGGATTTTCGCTTAGGCTCGGACCAACCCTCTCAATATATAAATGCCTGCCTTCCCCCTCCAGGAGGCGAGACGACCGGTCGAGCGGGGGCACGGAAAGTCTGCCCCAAATGTTCCTCCTAGGAGAGCGGGTCGAGGACGCGTGCTTCTGTTTTTTCAGCCATCACGATTTTTTCTTAAATGGAATCGCTTCCTTGGACTCTCTGTCCTGAATAATCTCCTCGATAGGAGGTAAATCGGCTCCCTTCGATAACTCCTCTTCGTAAAGATCTTTAAGAATTTCGAGCGCTCGGTCGTAGTCATGCAGCGATTCTTGAATGTCTGCTGGTTTCCTCATAGTTTCCGATTCGAGCAAGCCTTCAAAGCGTTTTATGCTCTGATAAACCGACTGCAAACATATTAGCAACGTGCGGTTATTGATTTCCGACATAATCTAGCCTCTTTTGCTGTCTATACTGCTTTACGAGCAAGTGCAGCGCGTTTCTTTAGCGCGTCACGAGCAAGTTCGTCAAGTTTTTCCTTGAATTCGCTTACCGGCATCATGTAATTGGGCACGATTGAGTAGTGTATCGTGTCGTAACGTTTATTCTTGTCATCTCGAATTATCAAAATGCCTTCGGGGACTTCCGTTCCGGCCGGTATTTCGAAGTAATCCCACTGGTTGTTCCCAAAAACGCCTTCCTTGTCGAATAAGGATGCGCCTTCAACTTTCCAAATACTTTTCCGAGTATCTTTATAAAGCTTCGGAACCACGTACTCGAATCCGTCGATAGTTTGGATTGTTACATCCGGATCTCTATAACTTCCATCGGATTTCTGCCTACGATAAAAATCTGGGTGTAGCGGTCCCTCCGTCTCTACATCTGTTCTCAGGGCGCGCCACACAGTGGCGCTAAGTTCCTGGCCCTTATGTTTGTATATCCTCTGGATCAATGATGCATCGAGCAAAAGTTTTTCGTGCGACTCGACAGTATCGCCTGATTTGTTCAGAAGAATTTCTTCACCCATGGATGTTCCCTCTTTGTTGAGCAAATAAATCGATGTTTAGATCTCGCGTTTGATTTCGTTTACCGTTTGGTACTCGTCGCCGTATCAAACGCCACCGAGATCGGCGCCATTGGTTTTCCGTTTTCGTCGTAAGGGGTATATCGACACTCCAACTCTATAAAGCTTATCTTGTAATGTTCGACAGGCCGGAAAGTATCCTCGCGGGTGCCAGCTACATAGTACGAGCTGACCAACGCGTTTTTCAGAACATATTTCATGTAGACGTCTGCTCCACCACCAACTCCAGTCTTCGTTAAATGTAGCGTCACCGTCTTCCCGACCCCGCAACAACTTTCAATAAACAATTGCGGCGTCGCTCTATCCATAAAACGCCGGATTAATAAATCCCTGATCACGGCGTTGGATGACTCCCGGTCGCCCCGAGTTGAAGTCGCCGATGTGATAAGTCGTTTGGTGCCCCACTGGAAATAGGCCACATCAATCCATTTGCTATGCCCCTTGTCTGCGGACTCGCCTTGCACTCCGTCGAGTGTCATGAAAATTGACATTTATTCGGCCTCCATGGTGATTAGTATTGGAAAAACGACACCGCGTCATTCCCGCGAAAGCGGGGATCCATGCCGGGCTAAACAACGTCGGATATGCCGTATGGATTCCCGCCGGCGCGGGAATGACAGCTGTTTCTTGGTACGCACGGCTTAAAGCAGTGCCATTGGGGACGCTACCCTTTCTCCGCCGTCGTATCGATTCTGAATAGACTCACGCAAACGGCTTTTCAATCACCGCCAAAATAGGCCGCGCCATGTAGAGCTGGCCCCACTTCCTCCCCGACACTTCTTTTAGCATTCCTACCTTCTCCAACGCCACGATAACCTGGCGTGCCGTTGGATTCGATACGCGGAGAATCTTCTGCGCCATGGCGGCAGTAGTGTACGGGTTGGCGAAGAGTGTATCGAGCAATACTAGTGCGTTTGGCTTGCCGGTTAGTCGGCGGCGGTATTTATCGCGCAGGTCCATAAGATTGGCGGCGCGGGTTAGTGCGTCGGTTGCGGTTTCCGTTACGCCTTGTAGAAAAAATCGCAGCCACCCTGACCAATCGCAATGGGTGCGTACGCGTTGCAGTAAATCGTAGTAGTCCTGGTGGTGCGCTTCGATGTAGGCGGAAAGATAGAGTAGCGGTTGCGTTAAGCGTCCGCGTTCGATGAGAAATAACGTGATGAGCAATCTACCGATGCGCCCGTTGCCGTCCAGGAAAGGATGGATCGCTTCGAACTGCTCGTGCATGAGGGCGCATTGGATTAAGTCGGGATATTTATTCCGATCATGCAACGACAGCTCCCATTGTGCGAGAGTCTTTTGCATGTGTGCCGGTGGCGGCGGAACATAGGTTGCGGTTACCGGGGTGCTGCCGGCTGGACCGATCCAGTTTTGCGAGCGCCGGAACTCGCCGGGCGTCGCGCTGTTGCCACGTACGCCTTTCATTAATTTATCGTGCAGCTCGCGCACCAGGCGTAGCGACAGCGGTAACTTGCGCAACCGTTTAACGCCGAACTCCAATGCGGTTACGTAGTTCCGTACTTCGCGGATATCGGCTTCGTCGCCATGAGGGATAGCGGCATGTACTTCGTCCAACAGAATATCGGACAGCGTGGCGCGGGTGCCTTCGATGCGGGAGGACAACACTGCTTCACGACGAATATACGGAGCGATTAATAAATGTGGATTGGGCAGGAAGCGGCCGAGGCCGGAAAGTTCGCTTAACGCCGTATCGGCGCGGGACAACGCGATAACGAGGTCGGCGTGTTAGTGGCGGTCCAAATCCGCGTAAATCTGGCGGCGAGATCGGTGGAGATATATTAGTAAGTCAGCGTTAGGAGTTGTCATCCGATCCGGCGTCGGTGGATCGCGCCATCGCCCCCGATGGCAGCGGGAAGTCCTTGT